>JACPSE010000083.1 GCA_016193465.1 Deltaproteobacteria bacterium | reverse complement strand
GTGCTGCTGCGGGCCTAGTGAGAGAGTTCCCGTCACTTGCTCGCTTGAGCCAAGAGCCAACTTGACCCTACAGCCCCACACAAAATGTGGTGGACTAATACAACCTGTTGACCTGATTTTTCTTTTGGAGTATGAGTCGCCTGCTGGATTATTGTTGGCCTGGAATTTAGTGATTTGCTGATAGTCGAGACCAAAGGAGGGTTAACATGGCAACAAAAAAGAGACCCACGGCGATGATTGCTCCCACCTTAATTTTGATCTTATGGTCGTGGTTGGCTTGCGCAGATGCTTTTGCTGCGTCCGCGAGTTCCGCTTTGCTGAAGGCCAAGCAGGAAGCAGAATCAAAGGGTTACGTTTTCTTCACGAACCACGATGAGATACTAAGCAAAGCTCAAAAGGAAGG
Organism: Deltaproteobacteria bacterium; assembly: GCA_016193465.1. Lineage (GTDB taxonomy): Bacteria > Desulfobacterota > Binatia > UBA9968 > UBA9968 > UBA9968. The sequence goes on along the minus strand of JACPSE010000083.1, from coordinate 31,449 downwards.
GAAACTACGCATTCAGGCTAGTCTCGACGAATCCATGAAGGCAACAACCGAAGCCTTTAGAAAGAGGTATCCATTGATCGATCTACACGTAGAATCCCTCAGGGGCTTTGAGGCGGCTCATCGATTCCTTTTGGAAATAAAGGCTGGTGCAGCCAAAGACTGGGATATCACGCGGACACCTACTGATTCTTCTGATTTTTACAGGGAAGTGCTGCCCCATCTTTGGAAAGTTGACCTTTTGGGGATGGCCGAGCACGGAGTGTTTGACGTTCCTCCCAAGATGATCGACCCAAAGAATCGAAACGTCATCGGGTGGAGCAGCCGGTTTGCGGTCGTCCCTTATAACAAAAATCTCGTCTCTCCCGACCAGGTTCCCAAGAGCTGGGAGGATATGCTGGAGCCAAAGTGGAAAGGTAGAAAGTTTGGCAACGAGATCAGCCCCCAAGAGATCGCTGCGTTGGTGCCTGCATGGGGTCTAGAGAAGACACTAGACTACGCCCGCAAGATAGCCGCCCAGCAGCCGATTTGGTCCCGGGGCTCAGCCCGCCCCCTCGCGGCCCTTGCCGCTGGAGAGGTTCCCCTTCTCCTTTTTGGCGCTAACTATGGTCAGGTGAGGGTGGCTCAACGCAAGGACCTTCTCGGTGTCATTCAGTCTACTGTTTTGGAGCCCGTCCCCGTCCGGATTGGCATGGAGCACGGGATTCTTTCGACATCCAGGAACCTTCACGCAGCCCTCCTCTGGCTGGAGTTCATGGTCGGCGCGGAAGCGCAAAAGCTAATAGACCAGCATGAACTGGTGGCCTCCCTTTATAGCAAGGATTCCACTACAGAAAAGGCGCTCAGAGGGAAGAAGGTATCGGTAGTCAGTTGGGAGACCAATGAAAAGATGGAGCAGTGGATCGCAAAGCTAATAGAAGCCTATGGCTTTCCCAAGGCAGAGTTGAAAAAATGAGAAGCAATACGGAGATTTTGTCGCTGAGCTAGAGTACAATGCGATTCCAAAAAAAGCTGTGGACTTCGCCAAGCATCAGATCCTGGATAACTACCGTGTTGGCAGCGGGATAACTGTGATGAATACAGAAAGGGGTTAGAAATGGTTCAGATGCCAAGTAACGGAACGATTTCAGAGCGGCTTGCGGAGTACGTTGCCGGCATGGCGATTGGAGACCTCCCGCTGGAGGTTGTCGCCAAGACCAAGCAGTGCATCCTGGACACCATCGGCTGCATGCTGAGGGGTTCCCGGGACGAGGTCGGGGCAAGGATTACCGCACACGCTCTTCGCTACGGTTCTCCAGGTCCCTGCACCGTCTTCGGCCGCTCGGGGTCTGTGGGTCCTGAGCATGCGGCCTTGGCCAATGGTACCCTGGCCCACGTCTTGGAGTGGGACGACGGCCATCGGCCCTCAGATAACCATATGAGCGGCGCGGTGGTTCCCGTCGCTTTAGCGATGGCGCAGGCCAGGGGAGCTTCCGGCTCTGAGTTGCTCCTGTCGGTCACTCTGGGCTACGACGTGGCGGGACGGGTCGGCGAGGCTGTCTGCCTACCACGCAAGGGGCGGCCTTTCCATGGAAACGGGACCGTCGGCGTTTTTGGCTCGGCGGCGGCCGCCGGCAGGTTGCTGGGTCTAAACGCCGGGCAGCTCGCGAATGCGCTGGGAGTGGCAGGCGATGGGGCCTCAGGCTTGGCTGAGTGGCGCTCGAGCGGAATGGACTGCAAGCCGTTCCAAGTAGGGAGGGCTGCTCAGACCGGGATTACCGCCGCGCTCCTGGCAGCCGAAGGATTTCAGGGACCGGCCACTATTCTCGAGGGGCGCTACGGCTTCTGCGCTGCCATGACCCCCGAGCCTCGCCCGGAGCTCATTTGTGCCGAGCTGGGCCAGCGGTTCGCGGTTGTCGAGTCCGGATTTAAGGTCCACGCGTGCCTCGGGGGCAACTTCACAGCCGTCGACGCGGCGCTGTGGCTCCGCAAGGAGTACCACCTCGACCCTGGCTCGATCCAGCGGATCAAGGTCGCCCTGCCTGAGTGGTACAGAGACGACCACGCGCGTAAGCACCGACCTCCCCCTACCATCGGCACCGCCCGATGCAGTATCTCCTTTACGGTCGCGGCCGCCCTCCACGATGGCGAGGTGACCTACCGCCAGATTTCCCGGGACAAGCTGGCGGATCCTGGCATCGCCGCCCTCGAGGAGCGGGTCGAGTTGGTCCTCGACCCGGAGGTGCAGGAGATCTTCGAGGCGCAGAAGAGAGACGATCCCTTTTTCTTTGTCCCATGCGCCGTGGAGGTCGAGTGCCGGGGGCGCAGCTACAGGAGGTTGGAGCGAACCCCCTTCGGCTACGACCCGAAGCGGGGCCTTACCCAGGAACAGGTGGTAGCCAAGTTCCGCACGTTGGTGGACGGGGTCCTCTCGGAAGCGCAGGCGGATCGGGCAGTGGAATGGGTTTTTGGACTCGATAACGGGTCGAAAGTCGCGGATCTTTCAAGTCTATTTGCTTGACGACCTTTAACACTCAGGCTTGGGAAGAGTCTCACGCCCCGCCGGGAAGAGATCCGGGGATTCGGGAATTCCCGGGACAGTATACACCAATTGACAGGTGACACATGATGCACATGATGGGGTCGTGCACGTGATGGGGTCGCGTCTTGCATTGAAACAATGTCTAACTGCAAGGCCGGTCCCCGTTCCCTTCCTCAGTCCCTCAAGACGACCGCACAGCCTCCTGATATACTTAAGCTAGCAAGGATTCGGCAGGGATGTCTAGGCGCTTCCGTAACGAGCGCATCATATCAACTGTGAGTTTCCTTTTCCGGTTGAGAACTTCCGACACGCGGCTTCGACCGCCCAGAATTTTAGCGAGGTCCGAGGACGCACGGCATCGCCGAAACGTCAAACATGCCGGCGCTAAGCGGTGGCGCGCTTGCGCGCCGCTCGAGTCGGGCGCGCAGTTGGACGGCGAGAAAGGCGCGCGACCTGGAGCAGAGAGCGTAGTGTGTCGTTCACTGCTGCTGAGTCTCGGAATGCTTTGGCGACGTCCGGCTCGAGCACGACGACATTTGCGCCTTCCTTCAAAAGGCGCTTGTAGTACTTTCCGCGGACGGCTTTTGAGTAGTCAAAGTCGTACTCAGGGCGCAGTTCATCACCATTGTTTCGGCTCTTACGTTTCATGTCGTCTCAATCGGATAATACCTAAAATCTTGTCCCTGTGCCACCCCGGCCGTCCGTGTCCGCCAGGAATGGCAACCAGGAATTTCTGAGGGTGGCAATTCAATATGCTTTCAACCGTCGGGTTAGCAGCGGGTTAAGTTGGGTGAAGAATTCTCCAATCGTGCCTCGGTGTTTGGAATCGGCCATAGAGTCGAGTGGCATGAGGTCGCGGTTGATGATGGCCAGAAAGGCACCTTGACAATGTAGCTATGAGGAGGAATAATGTAGCTACATAGGAGAAAATCATGAGAACTGTAGCGGTTAGGGAGCTTAAAAACAAACTCAGCGAGTATCTTCGCAAAGTGAAGGCTGGCGAGCGGGTAGTGGTTACTGAGAGAGGGAAGGCCGTGGCGGTGATTTCGACTGCGGGAGGGCCGGCTGACGAGGGGATCGAGGCGATGGTTCGAGAGCGTGCGGCCCGGTGGGGAGGAGGCAAGCCTCGGGGCGCCAGACGCCCGCCAAAGATCAAGGGCTCGTCCGTGGCCGATGCGGTTATCGAAGGTAGGCGTTGAAACTCTACCTGGACACGAGCGCGCTCGTTAAGCTTTACGTTGAAGAAGCCGGGTCAGCTACGGTCCGGGAAGCGGTTGCCGGCGCTGAGACGGTTGCCACATCCGCGATTGCCTACGTCGAGGCCCGCGCAGCCTTTGCCCGCAGACGCCGCGAGAGACGGTTGTCCCGGAGCGAGCACGATCGCACAATCCGAGAACTTGAGGCCGACTGGGAACACTACGTAGCTCTTGAGGTAACAAGCGGCCTCATTCGAAGGGCGGCAGAGCTTGCAGAGGCTCATGCTCTTCGCGCCTACGATGCTATCCACCTAGCATCAGCTAAGCTATTACGGGAACGAGTTCGGGAGCCAATCCTTTTTGCTGCGTGGGATTCCAATCTTCTAACTGCCGCGAAGCAGGAGGGGTTGAATTTGGTCGGAGTCAGATAGGCAAGGGTCTTCCAGAGATTTCTGACAGGGATTCTGTACCCTCAGCTATCAGCGAGCAAGTGGGTCAGTTCTCTAAAAAACCCGCCGATCGCGCCACGCGACCAGGCGTGGACTACGTGGGCGTTTTCCTCATGCCCGTTTACCGCGCGCCGGCGTGACCGGCTCTGGCTACGGCGTTTTTTGTTCCCGCGCTTGAAGCACCGGTGCAAAAGAGGGTCTCCGTGACACCGTTGATCGAAAAGGTTTATTCCCTCGCCGACGGCTTAGACGCCGTCGGCCACGCCGCCCGGCCAGGCGCGCTAAAAATTATGTTGAGACCTTAACGCTCGGCAAAGCGGCTGTTAGAACAGGGCGACCAATTTTTTGCCCTCGTAGCCGCGTTGTCGTTTCTAGCCGACTGGTTCGGCATAGATCGGCTTCTCTCACGATTTTGTACTGAACCAGTAACGATTCATCTCTCGAAGAAAGGAGTCTGTGATTGGATAACCTGACTGAGAACCAATAACGGAGTCGATGCCACATCGTGGACAAAGAGCTGTCCCGTCTCCTTCATTGAGCCAGTCCAGAATTTCAGAAGGTGCAAACACACTCAGGCAGTAGAAGCATCCGCACTTGTCGCTTGTCTCCAACTCCCTCCGATGCTTGGAGGAATGTTTGTGGGCGAGAATGTAGTGAGGATCGTTTTCGGCGCTCATTGCCAATAGAAATCGAAAACTCCGACGTCAGCGCAGAGTCCTACAACCCCGCTATTTTGCCGGTTGAGGCTCAACGCAGCGAGTATGGCATCGGGCCCATGAGTTGTATCTGGCCTCAACCAGTCTTGGCTCTAGGCGCAGGCTTTCGCGGAAGAAGGGACACCAGCTTCCTCCCGCCTTTTCGCTCTTGCTCCTTCAGGTCGCGGAAAATAGCGTCCAGATCGTATTTGAATTTGGCCGCGTGTTTTTCACGGATCTTCCTGACCTCTTCAACAATTGGATCTTTCCGCATTTTCATTCCCCCATTAGTTCCTCGGGTGTGCAAATTACAGGCGGCGTAGGGATCGGCCTAAAGCAGAAAGGCAGACCATGGCTGCGATTTCCTACCCTGCCTGGCTTTTGGCGACATCGATCAGGAGCCGGAGCGCCTGGTTCACGGACTGCGAGTCCCGGAATACCGCGGCGACGTCAGGGTCAAGGACGATTACATTAGTTCCCTGGCGATAGCGCTCGTAGTACTTCCCCCGCACGCCTCCGCGAATATCGTATTCCGGCCTCATCTCGTCCTTGTCTCGTTTACTCTCCCGACTCATAGGTTCTCCTCTCATGGGGCGTCGCTTCACGCGCGCCAATAATCCGAATCACATCCTCGCGATCTGTGTGCCACACAATCAGCACCCTCTCTTGAGTTGAAAGCCCAGTAGTGAGAAAGCGCTCCTCACCCGCCGAATGATCTGGGTCAGCGATAGTCGTCGCCAGGGGGTCCCCAAAGACGGTACTGGCTTCTTCAAAGGATACACCGTGCTTTGCCAGATTTGAAGCAGCCTTGTCAGAGTCCCACTCAAACCGCACGGATGAAGTTTAGCATGTCCCATGCAAGATAGTCTAACAACCTGTCACCTTGACGGTGTAGCCATGAGGCGGAATAATGTGGCTGTATGGCAGAAGGCCGTGAGGAGAGTAACTGTGAGTAAGCTAAAGGAGAAGCCGGTTAACAAGGGAATTGAGGCAATGATTCGAGAACGTGCGGCTCGATGGGGAGGGGGCAAGCCTCGCGGCGCCAGACGGCCGCCCAAGATCAAGGGTCCGTCCGTGGCCGACGCTGTCATTCAGGACCGGCGTTGAATCTTTCAGTAGAAGAGATTTGGGGCGGCGCTTTTATACCTTCAACTATCAGCAAGCAACCGGGTCAGCTCTCTAAAAAACTCTCCGATCGCGCCTCTATGGTTGAAATCCGCCAGAGAGTCCAAAGGCGTCGGGTCACGGTTGATAATGGCCAAAAATGCGCCGCTTCGCTTGGCGATCACAGGGAAGGAGGCGGCCGGCTGGACCTGGAGAGACGTGCCTACGACGACGAACATTTCCGCGCTCTCACTCAATTCCTGGGCGCGTCTCATCGCCTCCACGGGCATTTGCTGGCCGAAGGATACCGTTGCCGGCTTAAGAAGGCCGCCGCATTCATCGCAAACAGGAGGCGTGAAATCCCCAACCAGCCGTTTGTAAATCTCGTTCGCAGGATAATATTTGCCGCATTGCAGACAGACCACTTTGCGGTCCGTTCCGTGAAGCTCGACGATTTTCTCCTCGGAGACCCCGGCTATGCTGTGGAGACCGTCGACGTTTTGTGTGATCAGGCCGAGCAGCTGGCCCCTATCTTCAAACGCCTTGATGGAGTAGTGACCAATGTTGGGTCGCACATCCTTCTTGTAGGTTTCCAGGGATTCCTTCTTCATTTTCCAGTAGCGCACGCGCTCAGATTCACTGCTGACAAAATCATCGAAATAGACTGGCGAGTATCTGGTCCAGATCCCGCCCGGGCTCCTGAAGTCAGGAATGCCCGATTCCGTGCTGATTCCTGCTCCGGTAAAAAAGACGATCTCCCGGCAAGTTCTTATTTTCGTTGCGAATGCTTCCAACGTCATCGTTCAAAGATCCTCGCCGGATGGCAACCTGAAAAAAGGCGCACCAAGCCGTGTGTGTTGTGGAAGAGATACGCGAGAGATCGGAGGGAGAAGCTACTTCGTCCCTGGAGACTTGGTCTCAGAAGACTTAGTCTCCGCAGCCTTGATGTCGAGGACCTTAACATTGAATGACAAGGTTTTCCCCGCCAGGGGGTGGTTAAAATCCATGACCACGGTTTTCTCTTTGATCTCATGCACCCGCACAGGGATGCCCTGACCCTGGCGGTTTTTCGCGACCAATGTGGCGCCAACCTTGAGCGCTTCAGGGGGAACATTCGTCTTAGGGACTTCCTGGTAGGCCTTGGGATTGACGGGACCATAGGCATCCTCCGGTTTGACACGGACACTCTTAGTACCGCCAACCTTCATTCCTAAAAGTTCTTTCTCCAGACCTGGGATGATCTGACCATGGCCTTGTGTGTAACTCAGAGGCTGCTTACCTTTATTGGATTCGATTACCTTTCCCTTTTCGTCGGAGAGGGTATATTCCAAACTAACCATCGAGCCGTCTTTAATCACGCTATCCCCTTCTGCGGCTTGAGCGTAGATGTTTGAAGTGAATGAGAGAACCCCCAACAAGGTGAGAATCCATAGGGGAGTCGTTATTTTCATGATGCCTCCAAAATTTCAGATTTATCTCACGGCGGAATTGAGGAACATATACCCTGACGATGATGAATACAACTGATTCATGCGTGCTCGTGCTCGGTTATCGTGCTCGTTGACGAACACGAAGAACGATCTCCCCGAAGCAATCAGCTTTCAGCTCTTATCTGAGGCTGACTGCTGACGCCTGATTGCTGATGGCTACCTGATGGGTTTGAACTTAGGAAGAAAGATTCCTTGACCGGCCTCTTCGAAGACGACTTCAACAGCCATACCGATCACCACTTTTTCAACCGGACATTGCACCACGTTACTGCAAATCCTGGGACCTTCTTCCAGGTCGATCCAGGCTGTGATGTAGGGAATATCCTTTTCGAACCCTCTCAGGGCGCGGCCGACCACCTCGCGGATCACGGTAAAGGCAAAGACCGTGCCGCGGCCGCTGACCGGAGCCCACTGGAGTCCCTCGCTGCCGCACTCGACGCAGGCGGGGCGGGGGCACCAGACCCACGACCGGCAGTCGCTACAGCGCTGCATCACCAATTTCCTGCTGGCTGCGGCCTCCCAGAAGGGTTGTGTGATGGGCGTGATTTGCGGAAGAGGCTTTGGTATCTCTTTGCTTGCTTCAGCCATAGTTAGAAACTCCTTTCGTGGCTCGTGTTCGTGGGGAGGACGAGCACGATCCCGAGTAACGAGTCACGACTCCTTTCCCAGAATCGCGGCGGCGGTGCAGCCGAAATTTTCGTTTTTTTCGCAGAAGCCTAGATCTTCGATCTGAAGCATGATGATAGGAATGTAGTCATCATAGAGGCCGAGAAAAGCGATGTCCCTGTGGGACACGTCGGCCATGTCAAAAGCTGCACTGCCGGATTCGCGGATGCCCGTGATCAGCGGATTTGCGTGGAATCGCGGGCCGGCGCTCGCGTTGTTGCGCTCGCCCCATCCGAGCAAATAGACCGGCGGCTTGCGGAGCGTCTTGGCGCGCTCCGGTGAGGCGATGATATAGGCCTTGCCGCCGTTCGCCGGCATGACGCAGTCGTAGAGACGAATAGGATCGGAGATAAGGCGTGACTTCTTGTATTCTTCGAGCGTCAGCGGTTTTCTTAGATAGGCGTTGGGGTTCAGCGTGGCATGGTAGCGCGCCGTTACGGCGATCTTGCCGAAATGGTCCACCGTCATCCCCGACTCGTACATATAGCGGCTCATGACGAAGGAGATCTTACAATTGGGTCCCATGACGCCGAACGGCATCTCGAAATCGCGGGTGTCGGCCGGCTCCATCCTGCTGCGGCCGTGCTCGCTGAAAGGGGCTGCGGCGGCCACGCACAGAACGAGATTGACGAGACCGGCGTTTATAATGGCGGCGGCGTGTCCCAACAGAGAGACCGCGCTGGCGCCGCCGTTTCCTCCGCCCAGGGAGACGGCTGGCGAAATTCCCAAGATCCCGGCCGCCTCTTCCGGCCAAAACGGTTGGGAGTGGTTCGTCGTATAGATGGCGGCGAGACCTTGTCCGTCGAGATCTTTCTTCGTAAGGCCGGCATCTTCGAGGGCGAGACGGGCGGCCCAAGCAAGATACTCGGAGGTTATCTTGCGCGGCTCGCCCGGCTTGCCGCCGAGCCGGTCCACAGGCGTTTCTCCGCAACCAACGATAGCAGTTTTTGCTCTCAGGCTCATCTCTCTCTCCTAGTCGTAATTTTCATAAACCCGATTATAGTTTTCGCGTCATTAAACAATCAACCACCTTAGCGCCTTTTCCCTTTTCAAAGACCATGAGAGGGTTGATGTCGATTTCCGAGACATGATCCCTCAAGTCCATCGCTAAACCGGAAAAGCGCAAAAGGATCTGAACAAGGGCATCCGTATCGGCCTCCGGCTCGCCTCTGATTCCCGTAAGAATCCTGAAGCCCTTCACCTCGTTGAACATTTCGGAAATATCGTGGCGCGTCAGCGGGACGGTTCGGATGGCAATGTCATTAATAATCTCTACAAAGATGCCCCCTAAACCAAAGACAATCGCGGGACCCCATTGGGGATCTTGAGTCATTCCTATGATTACTTCTTTGCCGCCTGGAACCATTTCCTGGACCAAAACTCCGTTGATCTCAGATGCCGGATTATATGCCTTGGCGTTCTTGATAATTCGGCCATAACACGCGCGTACCTCCGCATCGCTGCTTATGTTCATCTCAACTGCGCGGGCGTCGGTTTTGTGCGCGATCTGCGGCGACTCGATCTTCAGGACAACCGGATAACCTATCCTGCGGGCTATCCGGACGGCTTCTTCGGCGCTCGTTGCAAGGGCCTCCGCCGCAATAGAAATCCCATACGCGGCAAGAATTTGTTTGCTCTGCCGCTCTGTCAACGTCTGCTCAGAAGATTGGAGCAAGTTTTTTATTTTGGTGAGATCTACGTCCGGCCTCACCTGCGAATCTAAAGGTTCTCTTTCTCTTTCAAGGAAGCGGTCATAGTTCATCAGGGCTTTTAGAGCCTTGAACCCTTTTCGGTATTCCAAGAGAAATGGGATCTCATGCTGGCGCAAAAGCTGACGCCAATACTCGGGCAAACTTACGGACGCTCTAGAAAAGACGATCAAGAGCTTGTCCGTCTCTTGCCCCGCCTGGACCAGATCCCCAAACCTGTCCACGACATCCTTGTCTTCTCTAAGCCGTGGAAGGGGCAGTCGGAATCCCAGAATGTCCAGATTGTCGTCGTCAAGCAGGGCGTCGGTACACTCCTTGAAGATCTCCGCCTTGCGCGTGTATTGTTCCGGGGCGTTCAGGGGATTGCGGATAGTGAGAAACGGAGACTGCACGCTTCTCAGCCTCTCGGCGGTCTTCGCGGACAACTCCGGAAGATGGATGCCCACGTCTGCGGCAATATCCGCAATCAGCCCGCACTCCGCGCCCGATGGCGCGATGAATCCCAACCTCTCGCCTTTTAATTTCTTGCGCTTGGAGAATAGCTCGACGGTTTCGATGAAATCATCGAGATCGTCAACACGCACAACCCCGTTCTGTCTAAAGACAGCGTCGTAGACGGCGTCCGATCCCACCAGGGCTCCGGTGTGGGCCTGGGCTGCTTTCGTGCCCTTTTCCGATTTGCCGATCTTCAAAACAATGATGGGTTTTCCAAGATCCACTCCCAGTCTTGCGACCGCGAGAAACCTATGCGGGTCTTTGATCCCTTCCGTAAGTATCCCGACAACCTCAGTTCGACTGTCCCTGACCAGGTACTCCGCGTAATGGGCGACATGGACCACGGCTTCGTTGCCGCAAGAGATCGTATAGCTGACTCCCCATCCCCTGTCCCAGGCCGCCAGCAAGATCAGGTTCAAAAGGCCGCCGCTCTGAAAAACAATGCCGATTTTTCCCGGCTGCAGATGACGCACGTCTGCGCCCGATATAAGAGCAACTCTTTCGTGGATATTGGCAACGCCGAAGCAGTTGGGCCCGCAGATCCTCATTTTTGCCGCCTCTGCAATTTTCGTTATCCTGTTCTGCAGGACCCCTCCCTCTTCCGATGCCTCGGCAAAGCCAGCGGAAACAATAACCCCGGCCTGAACGCCTTTCTGCGCGCACTCCTCGAGGACGGGGACTACAAAATCGCGCGGAATCGCAATGATGAAGGCGTCAACGATTTCCGGAATGTCGGTGACTTTTGGGTAACACCTTAGACCGAATACTTCGTTGCGCTTGGGATGAACCGGGAATATTTTTCCCCGATAGCCAAATTCCCTGAGATTATGAAAAATCGCGCGCGACCGGGGCGAGGACTCCGAGGCGCCTATCAGGGCTACAGAGCGAGGGTTGAACAGGGGCTGGAGGTCAGCTTTCCAATCATCCTTCATCTCGCAGTCATTGTCTCCGTTCTTTTCAAGGCTGGCCTCTCCGGTGCATGTCCTTAGCGGCAGTGTCCGGCTCAAAATAGGGTATAGTCATGCTAATTTCCGGAACGTCGCGATAGACCACGCGCACCGGCATGTCAATATAGACGGACTCCGGCGCGCAGTTAATGATATTACTCGATATCATGGGACCCTCGCTGAGCTGGATCAGCGCATAGACATAAGGCACGTCGTCCTTGAAAGCGGGTCGCATGGCCACGCGGGTGATATTGTATGAAACAATTTTTCCCTGGCCGCTAGCACCGGTCCATGAAAGGCTGCCGAAAAAAGGCTTGTTTCGGTGGTTGCGACAGTAGGTGGCAGGCCAATACCATGCCCCGCACTCGTTGCACTTAAGCAACAGAAAACGATGATTCTTCAATCCTTCCCAAAACGGTTTCAGGGCCTTTTCAACATTAGGAATGGGCTTATTCCAAGCCATTACGGCCTCCCCAATACAAGAGTCGTGTGGATGGAGCACATGCCCGGCGCAAAAACTTCGCCGCCATGCCCCGTGACGAATGTGAGACGAGCGTCAGGTACCTGTCTTTCGCCTGCCTCCCCACGAAGCTGAAAAACGGACTCGGAGATCCCGGTCAAGTCAGCCATGTGATAGGCCGAGAGTAATCCACCGCTGGTGTTGACCGGAGTGTCCCCTCCGGGACCGATGTGTCCTGCTTCTACGTACGCCCCGCCCTCACCTTTAGCGCACCAACCGTAATCCTCCATCTGGAATATCAACTCCGCCGTAAAACAATCATAGAGCTGCGCCACATCGATGTCTTTGATGCTAATTCCAGCCTGACCGAAAGCCGCCTCTTTGGCCTTCAGCACGGGCAGTTTCGTGTAATGGGCGGCGCCCTCCCACCACTGTCCTCCTTGCGCGTCTCCGTAGCCAATGCCAAGGACAGCAACAGGCGGTTTCGGGCAATCCCGAGCCCGCTCCATGGAAGTTAGCACCATGGCAACCGCGCCATCTGTCGTGACAGCCATATCCATAAGGTGATAGGGGTCGATGTAGATCGGCGACTGTAAGTAGTCCTCAATCGTAGCCGGTCTGCCGTACATTCGGGCCAGGGGGTTCTTGCATGCCCAGGCCCGCACCTGAATTGCCCCTGCGCCAAATTGCGTTTCAGTTGTGCCATATTCATGTTTATGCCTGGCTGCGAACATGCTATGCTCATGCGCCGCTGCGGTTCTGCCATAAGTGGGCCCCCACATGCCCGCCACGGTTGCGGGGTTGATTTGACCCCGGATGCCTTGATCACGAACTTCTTTCCTATGGCTTCTTGTCCAATCTTCTCTCGACCCCGCGATGGCGACGTATTTTGCGAGTCCCAATTCCAGGAAGGATAATGCAGTTATGATTCCTATCGTTCCCCATCCCCCGCCTCTGCCGCAATGGTAGTAGAAGTTGACCGGAAGACCCAACATCCTGGGGAAGGCGTCCATATGCTCGACGACCCCCCTCCCGCTTCTGGGACCGCCGTGAACATGGACGGCTCCATCGATGTCCTTATTACTCAAGCCGGCGTCCTCTATCGCGCGCCGTGCCGCTTCCGCTTCGATGTCTTTGGCTGAAAGGTCGACCAGGGGAGAGGCGATGGCGTGGTTCAACATGGGATGGCCCGGAAGGTCGGCCTTGCGTTTCTCCAACTCCTTCTCGGGAAGACCTATCACCATTCCCAACCCGGCGATGGCGTATTTCCCGGAAAGCCTGCTGTTTGGTTCCATGAATATTCTCCCGTCCTACTAGCCTTTCTTGAATATTCTATCGAATTCTTTCATGTTTCTTTCTACCACCTCATCCGTTGCAAAGCGCTCAGTGATGAGGAAAAGTTTGGTGCCCTCCGGAAGGTCGGATCGGACACCACTTCTGGAAGGAATTCGGCCCATGGTTGTTAACATCTCCTGCACATCTCGTGATAGAAAATGGTCATAAAATAGCTTTGCTGCATTTGGGTGGGGGGCCTTAGCAAGGATGCTCATGGAAGTTAAATTGGTTGGGGCTGGAAAATCGAACCTGGCCCAATCCACCGGTGCTCCCTTGATTCTCATCCTGGCTGCTGAGTGAACATACATCGTTCCCAATGGAAATTCCCCAGCAGCGAGCAGTTGCGCCGAAAGAGACGCGCTGTCGCGAAGCACCGGCCTCTGCTCTGATAATTTTTCCATATAGGCAATTCCCTTAGCCCTACCCATTGCTTCCAAAACGCCTGTAAACCAATCATATTCGTACTGGTTGAGTCCGATCTGCCCTTTCCATTTAGGATCCAAGAGATCCTCATATTTCTTTGGCACATCTTGGGGATTTACAAGCTTGGTGTTATAGGCAATAACAAATATTGATAAATATATGGCAGCCCGATATCCTTCAGGGTCCAAGAACCCCTCCCTAAAAAATTTACTCTCTGGAGACTTATATCTTGCCAGCAACCCCTGCCCCTTGAGTACGAGTGCGGCCCTCAATTTTCCCGTGAATACGTCTGCCTGATACCTGCCCGCCTTTGCCTCTGTCATAATTCTGTTTGCGTTCGTCTCTCCAAGGGCTTGCTGGTAGTCGACTTTTATAAAAGGATATTTTTGTTCAAATTTCCTTACAATGGGCACAGCCTCGGTCAGGCTACTGGCACCGTAGACCATTAGTCTTCCTTCCTTCTTTGCCTCTTCGATCAAGGCAGCAACGACCTTGTCTGCCTCAGCGGCTCTAACGGAAGGACTAGTTATCGGATGGAAAGTTATAGATAGAGCGATACTTGCGATACAAACGGCAACTCTTTGTTTATATTGATTTTCCATGTTATCTCCCCTCTCTTGCGGATAATAGAGCCCATTCACCCCATACGGAACGTGGCAAATTGCTCAAAGCCTCCTGAAAGGTTTAATCTACAAGGACTTTTATCTCGCCATCTTCATAAGATAAGGTCGTTCCTAGTTTTTTAGAAAGCTTGTCCAACATCGCAAAAATTCTTTCGCCGTCTTTGGTTGGCTCCTGAAGGATTTTGGTTTGCCTCTCACTCCCTTGGTTCAACAGGCAAGGCCTCACAACTATTTTCTTGATAGTTTTGTTCGATACAACGCAATCTAAAATAATCGATTCTTTTGGCTGTTGGGCATAGTTAAAGTCGAGAGCAAAATTTCCTATACTATAAAAGATCAATCTTCCCTTATAGGCCTCAATCCCTTGTATTCTGTGGGGGTGCGTGCAGACGACCAAATCTGCGCCACAATCGATTGCTTTATGGGCAATAGCCGGCTGATGCATCGTGAGGGCCTGCCCTTGAACTCCCATATGACAGCCAACTATTAACACGTCTGACATAGACTTTGCCATTCTTACATCTTCCTCAAACTGTTCGAAATCCAGCTCGTTAACCTGAGGGGGTTCATACAAAGGTGACACAACCAACTGTGCCACGCCCGGGGAATTCTCTCTTGCGCCGTAGCCCAGCAATGACAGTCCCGCAGGGTACTGGTTTGTGAAACGGGCTAAAAACCCTATCTTCGTGTTCTTTTGTGAAAGAATTTTAGGCCTTCTTGCCTCGTCAAGATTTTCCCCGGCTCCCACATAAGCAATGCCGTTACTCTTTAAAGTCTCAATGGTCTCCATCAAGCCGTCTGGTCCGTAGCCCATGGTTTGATTATTCGCCAAGGAAACAATGTTAAAGCCGGCGTATTTTAACGCAGAAACATTCCTCGGTTCACTACACCAGGAAGATCTTTTATATTGTAATGGCCTACCTGGCTTGCAGAAAGGGCCCTCTAGATTACAAAATATGATGTCTTTCCCGCGTAGAAAGGGAGGGACTAAATCAAAAACAGCATTGGGATTATTACGCCTGTTGTCCTGGACGCGGCCGCCAGTGTGATTAATGACACCGCTAACAAAAACATCACCTACGGCAATAAGGGATATATCATCATTTGCCATATATGTAGTGCTTCCCTTTATTTATCTGCCTTTGGAAGGCCAAAGGCCTTCACCGCCGTTCCCATCCATTCCGGCCCCTTTTCGTAGTGTTTCCACTCTTTGAGCCAAAGCTTCTTTCCCCTGATGATCTTCTCAACGGCTGAGCCCCGGGCGTAAATCGATGATTTCAACGGCTCGTATTGATCGATAATTGATTGAGCCTCAGGACTGGCCAGAAACTCCAGCCAGAGCATAGCCGAATACGGATGGAGCGCAGTTTCCAGGATCATCTGAGGCTCAGCAAGCCGCGCCGGGATGGGTTCAATGACCTTGACCCCAAGACACCCGGTCTTGTCTTTCTCTATGGCCCTCATGGTACTGTGGTAATTCACCCCAGAGTGGAGCAAGAATTCACCGGAAGCTATGGAAGTGAGCACCCTGGAAGCCCCTCGGATCCATACCGGTTGTTGGGCAGCGATTTTTTTTGCGTATTCTACCATCCACTCCTCGCCTGCGCCGGCAGCTATGGATTGATAGTGAAAGGGACGAATATCCACCACAAACTTTTTACCCTTGAGATCCGGCTTCAGAAAATCCTCCCACAGATCAGGGATCTGATTCGGTTGGAGACGGCACTTATTAAACGCGACGGCAGCAAAGATAGTCGCAACCGCTACTGCCCTGCGGGAGAGGGGGTCGATCATTTTAGGTGGTATGGCCAATACCCCTTGCTCTGCCATTCCTAAGAGATCCAACTTTTTACCGTGGGGAATAAATCCCTTATAGAAATCCTCACTGATGTATGCCACGTCACCCTTGGCAAAACCGCTTTGGACCTCGAGCATAAATCGTTGGGTTGCTTCCGTGCCTGTAATCTCGTCGAACTTGATATCGGTGGATGGGTATTTTTTTCTGAAGGCCTTTATCAAGGGCCCAAACGTGTCAGGGTCTAGAGAGATCAGCGCGTGCAGTTGGCCTTCTTTTTTTGCCAGGCTTACTATTTCATCGTGGCTCGTGTAAAAAATGTAACCCTTGGCCTCGGCCTCTTGCTTAGCTTTTTGTAAAGACGGGCTTGCGGGAGCCGCTATAGCAACTGCTTGGGCTAACCACAGGCTCAAGATGAATTGATAGGATATCTTAAAAATCCAAGCCTTCATATTTTACCTCTTCCTTGACGATAACTTGGCTTGCCCCCCCGGGGCTCCTGCCGGATGCGGGTGTCCCATAGAATCGGCTCGCCCCCGAGGCTCGGGCAATGGAGGTCTACCTGGAGTTGAGTCGCGCACCCCGGACAAAAATATTCATGGTACTCGCCATAGTATGGCTCGCCCGAGGGCAGGGGATAGGGCATGAAGCTGTTCAGGTCTACGACGTGGTGCAGGGCATAGAGCTTGTAGTTTTCTTTCGCGCGGCAAAAGAGGTGGCCACAGCGGGAGCACCGGATCACAGGGGTACCGCCATCAACGGCAATTTCTAATGTCGCATGAAAGCGCAGCGCCGGGCGCCACTTTTTTCCTGCATCGCCTTCCCATGAGCTGGTCTTTCCCGAGGGAGGCCTGCCTTCCCGCAGTCGGTTTTCGCGGATCTGTTTGCGTCGCTCTTCAGTGGCAGCGACATCGATTTTCTTCCCACCTGCATCAAGCACCACACCATAGATCCGCTCGGCTGCCTCGCGGCTGACCCAGCCTCTGCCGTAGTCGCGCAGCACCGCACCGGCCTCCCGGTCCAGCGGGTCGCCGAAGCCGCCCCCTCCCGCTACGTAGTCCACGAGCAAGCTTCCCTCGGGGAGGGCAATCCGCTCCGGAACTCCCTGGGGATGATAGGTCTTACCCCAATCCCCGGAACGGATCGCCAGTGGATCAGGATACTCCCCCTTTTTTACTCTGTCGAGCATCTCAAGACCGGCCTCAGCCATAACGCGCATGGCGCTGATGCCGGTAGGGTAACCGCCAAACAATCCGAATCCTCCCTGGGCGATACCGCCGTAGGGCTTGTAATCCACGCTGCAGTCCTGCGAGCCGTAGATCAGATAGATCCGGTAGCTTCCCAGCCCGCCGCGAAATTGTCCGAAGCCGCTGCCGTCCCGGTTGTGGCCCCGGGTAAAATAGAGAAAGGGGTACTGCATCTCGATCCGCTCGATGTCGCTGATCCCGGCGGAGGGGATATTCATGTGTCCGCCGGTATTGACGCCGTCGCGGGACGGAGACGCCCCCATACCCGCGCCGTGGATATCATAGAGTCCCTGAGCTACCCGGATCCCTTCCCGCGTGTGTCCTCCGTAGAAATAACCGGGCCCTCCGACGTACTCGAGGTTGCCGGTGGTGGAGGCATTGACATCGTCGAAGCGGCCTGAGGCGTAGATCATCTTTGCCGCGGCTTCACAGACGGTCGAGACCAAAACGTTACCAATGCGCGGCGCCGCCCCGCAGGCGGCCGGGTAGCGGCAGTTTAGGATCGTGCCCTCGGGCACAGAGATTTTCACCGGGCGCATCTTGCCGTCGCTCCAGGGGACGTCCCAAAAGAGCGTGTTGGTCAGCGCGAGAGCGATATGCGCGATCGTGCTCGGAAGCGTTGAGTTGTGGTCGGTGTCGGTCTGGGGACTCGTGCCTGTGAAGTCAAAACGCAGCTCGTCTTTTTCTTTGGTCATAGTGCAGCAGAGCTGCTGCCCCACGGACCTGCGAGTTTTGCGGTCGAGCGTGGTCACATACTGTCGCGTTACCCAGGTCCCATCCGGCATGGAGCGGAGCTTCGCCCGCGCTTTGCTTTCCGAGTCCCCGATCATCTTCTCCCCGGCGGCTTGCACGAACCCAAGACCGAACTTATCGACCAGACCGAGATAGCGTTTCGCGCAGACGTTATTGCCCGCGATCATCGCTTTGAGATCGAGACCGACGTACTGCGGGTCGCGACACTGTTCGGTGAGCGTCTTGAAGACATCTTCCCGAAACTCGCCGCGCTCGACAACCTTGAGGCCCATGACACGGATCCCCTCATGATGGATCTCATAGGCCCCGCCGCGCAGCACGCCGCCGGTGTCGGCCGTGTGCGTGCTGGTCGCCGTCCAGGCGATCAGCTTTTTGCGGTAGAAAATCGGCTTGATCACCATCATGTCGTAGGTGTGAGATCCCGCCACATAGGGATCATTGAAGAAGAACTGATCGCCGTCGTGAAAGCCGGGAGATTTGCTGAACCATTGGATCATGGTGTTAATCGCGTCAGAGGTGGCGGCGGCAAAGCGGAGGTGTCCCGAGCAGGCCAGAACCATTGTCCCTTCGCAATCGTAGAAGGAACTCATGCACTCCCCTCCCTGCGAGACAATGGGCGAGGCGGTCACGCGCTGAAGCGTCATGCGCCCCTCTTCGCCGATTGCCCAGAGGCGATGGAAATACATTTCGAAGCGGACCGGATCGATGTCGGAAGCCTTAGTCTTCATCTTTCAGTTGCCCCTCATATAAGTATCGAGTTTCGAGTTACGAGTTTCGAGGTCATTGCCTCTGGTTTTTTACCTCATAACTCGCCACTCATTACTCATACCTTGCATTAGCCTACCTCCATCACCAGATTCAGATAGTTGTCGACGGTCACTT
The DNA here is from genome assembly GCA_016193465.1 of Deltaproteobacteria bacterium. GTDB lineage: Bacteria > Desulfobacterota > Binatia > UBA9968 > UBA9968 > UBA9968. The sequence goes on along the minus strand of JACPSE010000083.1, from coordinate 12,662 downwards.
GAAATCCCGGCGGCACCAGTGTCGTGGTAAAGGGGAACTCGATCACCGCGGGTCCTTTCAGCCTGGCGCCGGCGCCGAGAAGGGCATAATCATAAACCGGCGTATCAATGCGCTTTCTCTCGGGGCGGGTGAAGAAAATTTTCCGCCTCCCCTTTCTCGCGGCGGAGATAGAATGCTTCTTGACCTTAGTGGGTTTTAGCCGGGGCTTGGCCACCAGCCCCACGGCGTCCACGCGGATCTCGCTGATTTCTATACCCGCTTTGGTATAGCCGGCGCCGACGCCGTAAAGCTCCTCGTATTTCTTTTCGAAGCTCTGCTGCATCTCTGCCACTCGCTTGTTAGAGAAGCGCTCCCAGGCCAGGGGGAGCTCGACGCCTGCGGTCTGGCGGCGGTAGCGCATGGTGAAGAAGCGACGAAATTCCAGTTGGCCCTTTTTGAAACCTTCTCCGGCCATGATCTCGCGCAGATCGTTCTCGATCACCTCAAGCCTCTTGTTGAGCACGTCAGGGTCTGTCGGCAGAATGTACTGGCAGCTCATCACACGCGCGTGAATGACATCCGATGCCGCCGCGCCGAAGGCGGAGAAGACCGGCGAGGTAGAAAAGATATAGATATTTTTCACTCCGAGTTCGGCGGCGAATCCCGCGACATGCACCGGTCCGGCCCCGCCAAAGGCGTAAATCACGAATTCCTCGGGCAGGTAGCCCGTGCGCACTACCTGGCGGCGGATGAGATCTGACATCTTGGCGTTGACGATCTCGTAAATCCCCGCGGCCGCTTCGGTAACGCTCAGCCGCAAAGGCCGCGCGATCTTTTCTGCGATTGCCTTCTCTGCCTTTTTCTTGTTGAGGAGCTTCTTGCCGCCGAGGAAGTAGTTCGGGTCGATGATCCCCAAGGCCAGGTCCGCGTCGGTGACCGCGACCTCCTCTCCGCCGGCATCATAGCAGACCGGGCCGGGACTCGCGCCGGCGCTTTTAGGGCCGACCAGGAGCCTCCCAGTGTCCGCATCTACCTTCGCTATGGTCCCTCCGCCGGCGCCGATCGACTCGATATCAATAATCGGCTGGAGGATGCGGAAGCGCTCGACGATCGGCTCTTGAGCGTATCTCCAGTAGCCTTCGGTAATAAGCCCGACGTCAAAGCTGGTCCCTCCCATATCCGTGGTGATGACGTTTTTGTGCCCCAGCAGCCCCGCGACGTAGGACGACGCGATCATGCCGCCGGCAGGTCCTGACTGGAGATTGGCGATGGGGCTGACGTGTTCGCGGTGGGCGCCGCCGCCATTGCCTTGCATAATAAGAAAAAGTCCTTTCAGACCATCGGCCCGCAGCTTGCCATCCAGGTTTTTGAGATAGCGCTCCACGGTCGGGCCGAGGTAGCTGTTGATGATCGCGGTGTTGGCGCGGGCGTATTCTCCCGCTACCTGGGATAAAGCGCTGCCGAACGACCAGTAGACCTTTCTGGAGGCAGCGGCTTCGAGGGCGAGGCTACGGATTTCTTCTTCATGTCTCGGATTGACCCAGGCGTGAAGAAGACTGACTGCGATCGCCTCAACTTTCTCCTCGTCAATAAGATAACGGATCGCCGCCATCACATCTTCTCGGTTGACCGGAATAATTTCCTGACCGAGGTAATCAATCCGCTCCCTAACCCCCATGACTCCTTCCCTGGGCACGAAGGGCTCTGGTTTGGTTACCCAGGTAACATGGCGGATCTCTTCCTCCGAAAGGCCGTCCACTCGCCCGATAGCGCGCATGATCTCGGTCGTGTCCTCAAATCCCTTGGTGGTGATGAGGCCCACCTTGACACCGCTGTGGGTAATCAGGGCGTTGGTGGCGACGGTGCTGCCATGTTTAAAGAGCGCGGTCTGGCCGAGAAGCTGCCCGCGCTTGACCCCCGCGACCTGTGCCGCCTCTTCCAGGGCGTCCATAACGCCCCGCGAGAAATCATCCGGAGTGGTCGGCGCCTTGGCCGTCCAGATCTCGCCCGAATCACTCATGACCACCACGTCAGTGAAGGTCCCTCCGGTGTCAACTCCGACGATGAATTGCTGTTGTGCCGCCATTGTTTTCCTTTCTCGCGAAGGTCTACAGGCAGACATATGAAAGGGACGGTTGGTTGTCAAGGGAAACAGAATGACAAATGGCCAGGTTGGAAGGATGATGACGTTAGACTAGGAGTCAGTCTAAATCGCCCTCTGATTCTATAGGAAGAAGCCCCGCATCGGGGTCCGCTGCAAAAGCTTCCATGTTTGAAAGTTTGTCCCGCAATAGCCGAGCAATAGCTTCAGTTCCGGCATTGCCCACTGATAGCCATACAACTTGCCGCATCTTCTTTGCCGCGGAGTTCGACCGAGCGGACGTGCAAACTACCTGGGTAGTCAGCGGCGAGTTTTTCAACCAGACGCGGGCTGAGGTTTTCGTCGAACAACAGCCTCACGAGGCCAGCCGACGTTCACGGGCGGCAGCGAAAGCGAGGCAGGCTCTGATATCCTCGCGAGTGAGGTCAGGGAAGTCCGCCAGCAGTTGATCCTCGGTCATCCCACCTGCCAGATACTCGAGTACGTCGTACACAGTAATTCTTGTGCCCTTGATGCATGGCTTACCGCTGCGGACGCCGGGAATGACAGTAATGCGATCCTCAAACTTCATGGCCTAATTTTACTTCCATAGCCCCTCAATAGCAACCAAAATCAAGGGTAAGTTCAACGCTCTCAGTTGCCGACATGAGTAAAAGGTCCCCCTGGTGTCAGCGCCGACGAGGAATTGCTGTTGTGCTGCCATTGTTTTCCTTTCTCTCGAAGGTCTCCAAGCAGACATATGAAAGGGACAGTTGGTTGTCAAGCGTACAGAGGATTGGGGGACGCGGGAATTAGAAAAACGGCAGCGAAGATCAATCCTAACCTTCAACGAGAGCTTTGAAGCTGCGGATTACGCTGTTACGGCAGTTCAGGCACATCAAGTTAGCAAGAATGATAGCGGCATCAAGCCATAGCAAAGTTTCGGGTAAAGCTGTGCGTTACGACTGTACGCTAATGCAAGACCTGCTTCTCCTGCACTGCTCAGAAGACTTTAACATCCTGCTACGTGGAACCCAGCCGTTCCAGCTTGGCCATCCATTCATCGAAGTGGTTACACTCGCGGCGTATGGTAGTGAGCCCGATTCGACTAAGGGTGTTTGGACCATGCAAAACCTTCTGGTAACCAGGGAAACGATCTAATACTCGGGCTGACGGTTTGGTTACAGGATCATCGTTTATATCCTCCGGCGTCGCGAAGGAATTGCGGATCCTCTGAAGATGCGTTTCCGCCGAAGGATCGTTCATGACCTGGGCAAGCACGGTCGGGGCGGAAAATAAAAGTGCCTCAAATTCATGAATCATCAGATAGGGCAAAAACCGAGGCGCGGCTTGGAAGTGGTTTTGTAAGGCGGCCTCCAACTCTTTGGCTTTGTCGCGTGAATTGCTGCCTCGGAGTTGCCGCTGTCCTGGAAAATCGCTCGGCAAGCCGTAGTAGTCCAGCATAGTGGTGATTAAAGCCGCGTTACTGTCCCCAAGTAAAAGCCGGATGTCATACTCTACTTTGCCGAAGCTTGTTACGCCGCCCTTAAAATCGGGCCCAGACTTAACCCGCTTGGTTGTCACGATTTTTGGTTCTGCGTGGACACTGAAGGCCGACAAGTGAGGCTGCAAAATGCTCTTGACGAAACGTTCTTCGGTTTGCCCCTCGACTAGAATCAGCACTCTCCGCATGATCAGGGTCTGCCACCAAGGATATTTTTCTCCCACAGTTCGCCAAGAGAGTAGTTCTCCAGCCAAGCGGACATATCGGCGGATTCCAAATGCTTGAAGATGCTCGCTCGATTTTCGCGCTCGACTACCCAAACGAACTCTGGGGTAAATTGGTTGATCAAAGTGACCGATTGTGTAGCAACCAGAATTTGAGTCCGTTGGGCTGCCGATTCCAAGAGTGCTGCGAGCAAGCTAATCGCTGCAGGATGCAATCCCAACTCCGGCTCATCCAGAAGAATCACGTTGGGCGTTACTGGCTGCAATAGGAGGGTCGCAAGGCACATGAACCGCAATGTTCCATCAGAAAGTGCATGGGCGTAAAAAGGACGGTCGCTCCCTTTCTCCCTCCACTCCAGACGAATCTTATCCGGAACTAACTCCAATGGTTTGAGCTGAAAGCCCTCGAAGAAGGGAGCAATTTGTCTAATGGTGTCCTCGATATTTTGGAAATGGCCGGGATGTTTCTGTTGTAGGAGATAGAGAAACGCAGCTAGATTTCCGGCGTCGGTGTGTAACCGGCGGTTGTCATCGACGTCGCCCGTTTGTTTCACCTTTGCCGAACTGGTGGTGTCGTGGAAATGGTAGATCTGGTATCTATCTAAATCATCCCGGACATATCTGGCGATATACTCGTCTGACTGGCGTATACGGGCCTCTGCGTGGCCTGATCCTAAAGACGTCGACAAAGGCTGCGCAAATCTCCTTCGGTCATGAAACCAATAGGATTCGCTGGAAAAGATAAACCGATCCTCCGCCGTCGGCCGCAATTCGAAGCTATAACCATTGGCGTTGTCGCCTCGGACAAATTCTAGCTCAATAGAAAGAGAGGGTGATTGCTTCCGACCAAAGTGCAAAATGCTGTCTGCCCCCCCCGTCTCACCTGTGTAATTCTGAAGATCTCCGGCGACCACACGATTGAGAAAGTGGAAGACGCCGATAAGATTAGACTTACCCGAACCGTTTCCACCGATGAACACATTCAGGCGACCCAACTGCAACGTTTGATCGCGGATGGATTTGAAGTTTTTTACTTTGAGTTGTTCGAGGGTTCGCATGAGCTTTAACGTCACACGGCTTTGTCAACTAGATAGGGGTGTCAGGCTTTGGTTGTTCAAGTAGCGACGTCAGTTAAGGTTCCATTTTTTCAACAGAACCGTGATTTCTTCAGGATTGATCAGTGTATAGTAATGTCTGCCGCCGCCTCTTGAAGTCTCGGCTTGTTGGAGAAATCCGAGTTTTGTGAGGCGATGGAGTCTAGACTGGTGAAATTGTGTTCCGAACGCCTTTTCGTATGGCCCAGTCACCCAGGTGTAGCAAACAGCTCGCTGGTCAATCGGCAGAGGCTCGCTCCGCCAATACTCGTGGCATGCCCAAAGTATGCGCTGCAATTCGACGTCCCTTTCAATGTCGGTTGGAATCATGGCAAACCTCCTCATGTTATGTCCGTCTGGTGTCAAAGCTCGTCTGCCAGCCCAGTCAACTGCAGCGCGGTTGTCAGGCGAGTTCGCCTATCCGAAAACGACTTCTGGCAAAAAGAGATCATAAGGCTATCCGCGTAATCGGTCGTATCTCAGCACCCTTCGGGGTACACGTAATGAGGATGCACCCGTTCGTTGAATTGACGGTGACCTTCAGGATCCCCTTTATAGGTTCGGTGAGTGACGTTCCAGTTTGCGCTCTCCAGATCATTCTCAAAACAAATCCATTGTACCTGGAGACCCGTGACTTGTGAGAGACACTGCATAATCTGGTCTCTATAACTCGGAATGCAATACATAATCTCCTCGACGATACAGTTCTTCCCCTCCCTCAGACATTGAATAAGGGCAGGGCAGGTTTTGTTGTGTATTAGGCTTTCAAATACTTCTGCCCCAGTTTCGGCCTTCAATTGTTCAGAGAAAGGGGTCTTGCCAGAACCACCTAAGCCAAGCAGAAATGTAACCTTTGCCACTAGTGTTCCTCGATGCGCAGATCCAGTCCGGGGAGTGTCTCAACGCCTCACCATTAGTTATGTTGATCGTTATATCGTAGCCACATGTCAGTGTAGTGCGGCTGCTACCTCTTTGACTCCAGAGCAGATTTTATGATGATTCCGATACCTTGGCAAGGAAAATTTAAGCCTGTGAATGCTGACAAACACTGCGGGGTTTTCGGGCCTTTAGTCTTTCGGGAGGGCTGAAATGACGGACCGGAGCAAGCTATTGACCGACTTGGACGAGAGGAAAACAGAGGCGACATCCGGGTCGAGCACTACCGCGACCGTCCTACCCTGCATGAGCGGCGCAAAGCGGTTTGGGCGAGCCTTGCTGTAATCAAACTTATACTCCCGCCGCATCTCCTGTCGTCGTGTTGATCCTGTCCCTCTACGATTTGATATTTTCCTCATAGTCCCTACGTTCTCTCCTTGTCGCTTTTCTTGCGCTGAAGATACAGATACTCACCGGCCTGACGCGAGAAACGCTTGGTTTCGATGAAGGTGTAGATCAATACATTATACGTCAGAGACGTATGATATCAAGATGTAGGAAACTTCGTCTGAGGGGCGACCTTTATTTTTTGTAGAGCCGGTCGATGAATCCTTCTTCGTCCAACTTCTTGACGAAACTCGAATCAACAAAATCCTCAGGCCGGCTCAGGTTTTCGGATAGAAGTCTTCGAGCGGCTCATCGGAGCCGGGCAGGAGGGAGCAGAAAGCATCTACTTGAAGGAGCGTCGCACACCCGGGGCAGTAATACTCATGGTAGCCTCCTATGTATGGCTCCCCGGAGGGGAGCAGGCGTTGCGCCAGTTCGTAGAGATCGCGTTCGCGGCGGAGGGCGTATCTCTTGTAGCTCTCCTTTGCCGGGCAAAACAGGTGACCGCAGCGGGTGCAACGGATCGCCTGGATTTTCCCATGCCTCGCCACGGCCAGCCACTCATGGAACTTGAGGATTTCCTTCCAGCCGGAGGCAGCCTGCAGGCCCTCCGCGAGGCTCGTGGTGAGCCCGGAGTAAGGCCTGCCATTGCGCCATCGCTGTTGACGGAGCTCTTGACGCTGCTTCTCCGTGGCGTCCCGATCCAGGGACAGGCTGCTTCGGTCGACGACAGCGCCGTAGACTTGTTCGGCCACGTGTAAAGAGACGAGCCCGGCTCTCACATCCCTGGCTACGGACTCTGGTTGTCGATCGAGAGGATCTCCGTATCCGCCGCCACCGGCAACGAAATCCGCCACAATGGAAAACTCCGGAAGCGGCTCTCTCCCGCGAATCTCCGCAGGATGCGCGACTTTTCCCCAGCCTTGTTCCTCAATTTGCTCTGGTCGTGTAGGATATTCGCCGTTCTTCAGACGCGCTTTGATAGAGGGGCCGTCGGTATGGAAAATGGCCCGTATCCCGCCTATCCCGGAAGGGTGGCCGCCAAACAGGCCGGCCCCTTCCGGCAGCCGGCTGTAAGGACGATGGCTCACGCTACAATCCTGGGAGCCACAAACCATGTAAATCCGAAAGCTCCCCGTCCCGCCGGCAAATTTTCCCGGGCCGCCTCCGTCTAAGTGGTAGTTCCGAGTGAAGTAAAGGAACGGATACTGCATCTCAATGCGTTCCACGTCGCTGATCCCGCCCGAAGGGATATTCATGTTCCCTCCACAATGCACCCCATCGCGCCTTGGCGTTGCGCCTAATCCGGCGCCATGCCCGTCATAAAGTCCCTGAGCAACAACGAGACCTTCGCGATTGTGCCCGCCGTAAAAAGAACCGGGCCCTCCTGTGTACCATATGCCCTGCCACGGGGCATTGATATCCCTGTAGCCGCCGCTATAGAGCATTCTGGCAATGCAATCGCTCACGCCAATTTTCGCAGTCACGCCCACGCCGGGGGCATCTCCACAAGCGGCGGGAAATCGGCAGTTCAAGATACTTCCCGCAGGCGCCTTAATCTTCACCGGCCGAAGCCTGCCCTCGCTCCAGGGCGCGTCCCAGAACAGAAAGTCGGTCAACGCCACGGCTATTTGAGCCGTTGTGCCAGCCAAGGTTGAGTTGGTGCTGTCATGCATCTGGGGACTGGTTCCGGTGAAATCGAAGAGAAGCTGCTCGCCTTCTTTGGTCATGGCACAGATAACTTGGTAAGGCTTGACTCCACCCTCTTTCCTATCCCAGGCCACCCCGAAGACGCGTGAAATCCAGGTGCCGTCCGGCAGTTCCCTGAGTCTTGCCCGTGCCGAGCGGTCTGCATCCTCGATGATTTTTTCCCCGGCGGCTTTGACAAAATCGAGACCAAACTTCTCCACCAATTCCACGTAGCGCCTGGCACAAACATTGTTGGAGGCGATCTGCGCCTTAAGGTCCAGGCCGACATACTCGGGGTCCCGACATTGTTGGGTGAGGCCGCGGAAGACATCCTCCCGAAACTCTCCCTTTTCCGCGATCTTCGCACCCTGGATACGTATCCCCTCATGGTAGATTTCACTGGCCAAGCCCCGGAGCACACCGCCGGTGTCCGCGGTGTGGATACTGGAGGCTACCCAGGCGATGAGGTCTCCTTTATAGAAAACGGGCTTGATGATCATCATGTCGAAAGTGTGGGCGCCGGCTATATAAGGATCGTTGAAGAAGAGCTGGTCTCCCTCGTAAAATCCTGGGCTTTTGGAGTACCATTCAATGAGTTTCCTGATGGCGTCGGATGTGGCGGCCGCAAACCTCAGGTGCCCGGAGCAGGCGAGAACCATAGCCCCCTGCGCCGTGTAGAAGGAGGCCATGCACTCGCCACCCTGGGATACGATGGGAGAGGCAGTGACCCTTTGGATCGACAATCTCCCCTCCTCGCCGATAGCCCAGAGGCGGTGAAGGAACATCTCGTACTTGACCGGATTCAGTTGATTCCCCTTAGCCCTTGCCACAATGTCTCGCCCCTTCCCATCTCTTGGTAAGTCTTACGGCATCTTTGCCCGCACTTGATGAACTTGCTGCGTAGCTCGTCGGGGTAGGGGTCTACGACCACCAGCTTTTTTATTCCAAGATGGCGCAGGGCATCTATAAGCGAGACCACGCTCGTGCTAGCCGGCACCTTGCCTATTTTCTCCATGCGTTCGATCAGCTCTTTCTCAAAGCCCTTCCCTTTTGCAATGACCAGTGGCACTCCACCGTGGTGAATGAACTGGACCTCTCTCCGAGAGAGCTCCCTCACGCATTTATCCACCTTGGCAAGACCGGTTTCGTATTCCTCGTCTCTCCACCCATGAATCATGCAACTGACCCCGACCAACAAGACCCTGCTCGGCGCCATGCAGTAAAAATCATGATGAAAAGCGTCACAGACAGAGGGAGAGATAGATCCTATGCGAGCCCTCCAATAAGACATTTGCGTCTCCCAATCTTATAGCTGCTTCGAGAAAATTGGCTTTAATCTCTCAAATCTTAGCCGACCAGGGTCGGGTGGTCGATCCCTCGGATGTGGCTATCCTAGTGGACCGCTGTTTGTCAAGGATTTTCTGACGGTGTGTTAACCCTTCGCGCTCCATATCACGCGGCCTGACCGGCTGTTGCGGAAGCAAGGCGGGTTAAGTTAAATTGGGTCGCCTCGAAAACAGGGACGGTTTGGCCCCTGCCTCTCAAGGAGCCGTGGGCCATTGGATGGAAGGGAGGTCTCTCATGGTGAGGTTTGCCCCCAAGCTTACCTTCGGCCCTGCCACTGCGGACTGGCAGGAACGGTTAAATGTGGACCGCATGCGTCAATATCGAATGGAACGGGCCGGGAAGATCATGCGTAAGAACGGTATCCCCGCGCTGCTGGAAGCGAGTCATGCCAATATTCGCTACCTGACGGGCCTCAAGGGTTTCGCCTACCCGATGTGCCGCTATGTGCTCTTTTTCGCTGAACACGAGCCCGTGATGTACGAGCATAACGGCTATTACCATCAGATGCCCGATCAGGCGCCCTGGATCAAGGAGTGGCGTCCGGCCCGCTGCTGGCTTACCGGCGCTCCCGGTCTGGAGGCCTCCCAAGACGAGGCTAAGGAATTTGCCGCCGGTATCCGCCGCGAGCTAGAGGCCCGTGGCCTGCTTGGCGAGAAGCTGGGGCTGGGCGGGTTCGATGGAACCGCCCGGGAGGCGTTGGTAGCTGCCGGCGTAAAGAACTTCGTGGATACCCGAGCCACCATGCTGGAGGCCAGGCGCATCAAGAATCAGGACGAGATCAATTGCCTTAAGATGGCCGCGGCGATTGTGGACGGCGTTTGGTTCCGTGTCTGGGAATCGCTCAAGCCCGGCATCAAGGATACCGATTTGGCTACCATCGCTTCGGCCGCAGGATATGAGTGCGGCGCCGAGACAGCCGTGCCCGGAGGCTGGCGCTCCGGACCCACCACTTTTGACCGTGCCTTTCATCAGTCCAGCAGGATCATTCAGGTGGGAGATTTGGTCTATGGTTCCCTCTGCGGCCTCACGTATATGGGTTACGGTACTTGCACCTACCGCACCTTCATCGTTGGCAGGCAGCCGACCGACAAGGAAAAGGACTGGTATAAGAAGGTGGTGGAGCGGATAAGCGCAATCATTGAGGAGATAAAGCCCGGCAAGACGACCGCAGATGCCGCCAGGCATTTTCCTCCGGCATCCACTTGGGGCTACAAAGAAGAAGTCGAGGTGCTTGCCAGCGAGATCGGCCACGGCATTGGTCTGGGGAGTGGCGGTGGCGGCTACGACATGCCGATCATCAACCGCCAGTGGTCTTTCAAGTTTCCCCAGGTTTTCGAAGAGGGGATGACCATCGCGGTCGAATCGCGGGAGGGGGAGACGCGGGTAGGCGGAGTAAGGCTGGAAAATATGCTGGTGGTGACCAAGGATGGGGCCGAGATCATGGATCGTTTTCCGCGCGATGAAATCTTGCCGGCGCCGCGTTGACAGCCTCTTTTCACGTATCAGGGCAAAAGGCAAATCTACTGCCTATTGGCTATTGCCTGATTTGAGCGATATCGTAAACGTGGAGCCTTTGCCGGGCTGGCTCTCTACCGATATCTTGCCGCCGTGTGCCTCCACGATCATTTTGCAGATCACCAGCCCCAGACCCGTCCCCTTCTGTTCGGAAGTTTTACCGCTCGTGGTTTGCTTGTATTTTTGGAAGAGCTGCGGAATTTCTTCAGGTGGAATCCCGATCCCCGTGTCTTTGATCCAGATTCTGATTTCCGACCAGTTTTGTTGTACAGCACCTACTTCGATTGTTCCCCCTTCACCCGTGAATTTGATGGCGTTGCTCATGAGGTTGGACAATAGTTGATCCAACCTGCGCGAATCGGCTCTGATTTGGGGAAGAGCCGGATCAACACGGTTCTTAAGAGAGATATTCTTGTTATTCGCCAAAGCCAAGTAATAATCCAGGTGATTCTGGACCAGCGCGTCGAAATCAACGTTCTCTGTGGCCAGGGCCAAGTGGCCTGCCTCCAGCTTGGAGAGATCTAAAAAGTCATTAACGAGATCCACTAGGTTCCGAATGTTTGACTGTACCTTGACCAACCATTTCTTCTGCTCCTCTGTGACGGTGCCAAATAAACCGTCCTCCAGCATTGTTGCCGTTGACATTGTGGCGGTCAGTGGAGAACGAAGATCATGGGCAATCATGGCGGCGAAGTCTGCCTGCATCTCCTCTGCCTGCTTGCGCTCGGCAATGTCCCGGACAATGCCCGTGAAGAACCTCTCTTTTCCGGCCTTCCAAGTCGAAATGGAAAGCTCCAATGGAAATTCCCTGCCGTCTTTTTTTAGCCCGTGCCCTTCCAAGGTTTGCCCGGCGGCGTCAGACTCACCCGTCGAACGAAGACGCTCCAGTCCCCTTCGATGGGCCTCCCTGTACCTTTCGGGGATCAATGCGGTCAGCGGCTGGCCGAGCATTTCTTCTTCGCTGTAACCGAATATCTGTTCCGCTGCGGGATTAAAGGACTCGACCAGTGCGTGCTCGTTGATGGTGATAATCCCGTCCACGGCATTTGAGACAATGGCTACGCTGCGCGCCTGTTCCCTTATGGCAGTGCTGCGTAGCGGGCGGACGATGAGCCACCACAGGAACGGCGCCACCAACAGAGTGAGGAGGAGGGCATCGGCGATGGTGGCAGCGGGTAGATGCTCCGCGCCCGCAACCACCATTGGGAGGACCACCATCACAGCCGCTTCAGCTAGAAAAACGGCGGCCAGGACTAGAAAGAAAAGACGCCGGGGAGAGGAAAGCAAAGCAGAGGCGTCAGACCGTTGTTTCGTGGTCATAATGCACCTCATTTATTTAAACCGTACTAGACAATAGTGTCGAGCTAGAGTAGTATAAAATTATGATTCTTAAGAGCCCTGGGATTTTCAGTAGTTGAACTTGAGGAGAAAAAATTATGGACATCCAGGTGATAGCGCTAATCATGCTCTTTTTAGTGGCATTGGGGGAGATTGCTGGCTTTACTCTTATGGTCCTGAATCACAGGGAAATTGTCCGTATGACCAGGGCGGTGGCAGGCTTGATTGTCCAGGAGAACGATAAGACCCGTAACCTTGTACAAGAAGCCTTATCACGGTCGTAACGATTTGCTAATTTAAGCGTTTCGGTTCTCCGTTCCCGGCCTTCCTTTTCCCTTCCGCCCCCTCCTGTGTTGCCTCTTATCTCATGCCTCCTGCCCTTTCCAAGGGATTCTTACTGTAAACGTTGAGCCTTTGCCCGGCTCGCTCTCCACATCAACTTTCCCTCTGAGCAGCTCGGCAAAGTTCTTGACGAGATAAAGCCCCATTCCCACGCCGCCATAGAGCCTGGTCTCCGAGCTGTCTACCTGGCGGAACTTCTCAAATATGATGGGGAGATGTTCTTTGGGAATTCCTATCCCCGTATCCGCCACTTTGAACTCCACGTAGGTAGGCGAGAGGCGAGAGGC
>JACPSE010000079.1 GCA_016193465.1 Deltaproteobacteria bacterium | reverse complement strand
GGCCAGGCCGTAGACGTTGCCGCCGGCGGCCTTGAGCTCGGCCGCGGCGGCCTGGATCTGCCCCTGCTGGTCGACGCCCACGCCCGCGTATGAATCGCCCCCGGCCTGCACGAACACGCGCTCGTCGTCGAGAGGCTTGTACAAGACCTCGGAGCCGGCCGCCAGAGCGGCCGTTCCGTCGGCGGCGGTGATCGACCCGTCATTCGAGACGGTATGGCCGATCATGAGGACGTCGCCTCCCAGGGCGTTGATGCTGCCTTCGTCAACTCCTTTGAAGAACTTTATGGTGCAGCTTTTAGGTGGTTGTTGGTTCGCCATTGCATCCTCCATTTTGGAAGGAAGAAGGGGTTAGCCTCCTGCGGAGAGGCGGGGTCTTGACCTATGTACTTCCCCGTTTCAAACTCCTCATTCCATGTGTTGTTCAGATCCCGGCTCTACAAAAGAGCCCGGCTGGGGAGGGCCAGTCCGGGCGATGGTGTGGGACCAAAGATGTGGCCGGATCGGAGAGCCAGCCGAAGTTACTTTCGCGTAAAATAAGGCAAAATCACCAAGAAGGCAACAGGCATGAGGCGAGAGGCGAAAGGGGGCAGGTCCTCGCTCGTGTTCGTAGGGGAGCACGAAATCCGAGCACAAGTCAGAGGGAGGTGTGCTTCAGTTTACACCCTGTGGCTGCGCCGGCCCTCGTCGTAGTGCGGCTGGGGAGTCGCGTTAGTCTTCACTGCACGCCAGAAAGCAACCAGCGGCGCAAAGAAACCCGCTGGGGTTTCCTTGAACGCACCCCAAAACACTCCCATTAGGGAAGGATAGGGAAGCATCGGAGATGGAAGGGTCAGTTCTATATCTAACGCTGCCTACTCGGGTTTTAGTTGCTATATGCTTGACTTTTTCATGCGAAATAAGTACTTTCAGAATGTAAAAGGAGGTTTATATGGAAGCCAAACAAGACAAACCTCTCTCTCCCCTTTCTATGGGAGTACTTACACAGGCGCTGGATGAAGAGGGACGATACGATGCAGCAAAGCTTGCAGCACTTTTGGACTGGACTAACCAGGAGATTGCCCGATACTTAGGCAAGGATCCCTCCACGATTTCTCGCTTCAGTGCTTCATTACAATACCAGGAACCTCTTGCGGAGCTGGCTGCAATCTTCAACCATCTGGTCAGCCTCATGGATGGCGATTTGCGCCTTGCCCGGGCTTGGCTACGGACTCCTATCCGAGTGCTCGATGGGGTATCCCCAAAGGAAAAGATCTTACACAGCGATCTCAAACCCATTGGAACGCTGCTGCAAGAAGTCGAGTCCGGTTTCTCGGTTTAGGAGAGGCGGCCTGAGCGAGAAAGTAACGTGCTTAGGGGACCTGCTCTGGACTCTGCGATCCGAAGTGTTTTTTCCCGTCCGCATCGAGACACTTTTTTCCGCGCAATACGTCCCAAATATTTCAGTGATCCCTTAGGCAGAAACCGGCCGATCAACGCCCAGCGATTTAATTTTAAGAATGGCGCACGTGTTCTCTACCTTGGGGAAGACCAGATGACATGCCTGCAGGAAGTTCAGGCTTTTGGTTTCCCGTCATCATCAGTCACCATAGTTCCCGTGGAAGTCGACCCAAAAGCTGTTGTGGATTTGCGGGACCCCAACGTGCGTGCTACGTTACAATTGACTGTCAAAGAGCTTGAATTTAATTTTAGAACGTTAGGGGTGGGCTCGTCACCGGCTTTGGCTCAAGAGCTCGGTGAAACCGCTGCGGCTAGTGGATCTATTGATGGCTTTCTTTACGAATCGTTAGCACTGCGTGGGAAGACAAATCTCGCCGTATTTGAATCAAATCTTAGTCCACTGGGGTCTTCCGTAGCCGTGAATGATCCCAAGAACAACCTTTTTGAGAAATTACCCTAGAAAATAACCACACGACAAGGTTGCCACGGTCAAATCTTGGCTTTTGGACTCCCCCATCGCTGATCTCTCTTCACACTTCCTCCAACTCTAGAATTATCCTCCGAACAAAAAACCCGGCTGGAGATCATCGCAGTCCGGGCTAAGATGCAGAATCAAAGATGTGACCGGATCGAGGAACCCAGCCGAAGTTAGTTTCGAAAATATGGCAAAATCACCAAGAAGGCAACAGGGAAAGGGAGGAAGGATGCAGGAAAGGTAAGGAAGTAACCTTGATCGTGAACTGTAAGTGAGATGCACTTATCTCTGGGATGCCTCGAGGATCGTGACTCCGACCAGGCGACGGCCCTTGTAATCCAGGATGACACCGTCGTCTCTTATGTCGCTATATGTCGAGCGCGGCTGGTCTTCGAAATGGACGCATAGAACATCGCCTTGTCCGCCGCAGTCCAAACACATGTGAGTCCTCGGCAGTTGCACCAAGTGGGAAACTGCCTTTAGGAGATGAGCCATGCTCTTTTTTTCTAGGATCTCTCTTTTGGCCATATTAGATTCCCCTTTCTCGGGTTTCGGGCTTAACTCGGAACTTAAGACTTGCAACTGCGAAAGCGCAGATGGGCCTTTTTCAACGGTCTGTTCAAACACCAGCAACTCTTTGATGTGGAGCGCGCGGACGCAGGGGAACATAAATCCCGGCCTTGGCGATGGTGTACTTTATGAAGAAATCACCCACCACCGACGCCAGAGCGATCCCAGCAAGGGTCGTAAGCGAAACTGGACCTGTTATACCTGCAAGGCCAAACGCAATGGGCACCACGAGACCGACGATAAGCGTCCCGACATAGAAGGAGACCGCTACCCGGCCCCGAACAAGTTCATAGACGGAGCGTCGGGCAACAGGGTTGGCGCCCGACATCACCCCTATGTAAAACAGAACCATCACTGCCGCCGAAAGTCCTATCCAAAGTTCCAACGGCCCGAGCTCCTCCGGATTCAGCCTATTCCCCGTTAAGGCAAGAATCAGAAGCAGCATTGCTACACCGCCGCGGAGGGCATACGCTACATAAAGCGCGGGGAGAAT
>JACPSE010000078.1 GCA_016193465.1 Deltaproteobacteria bacterium | reverse complement strand
GCGCCCAAGGCGACGGACTTGGCCAAGAGGATTGTCGCCTGGTCCGATGTGGTGATCGAGAATTTTAGTCCCGGGACGATGAAACGGCTCAGCCTGGACTATGAAACGCTCAAAAAGGTCAAGCCTGACCTCGTCATGCTGAGCAGCTCCAACCTTGGCCAGAACGGACCTCACGCGTATCACGCGGGATTCGGCTCGCAGCTCTCCTCCCTGGCGGGATTTACCAACCTCACCGGTTACCCTGACGGCCCGCCCCAGATTCTTTACGGCCCGTATATCGACTACATTGCCGTGGCTTACGGCGCGGCCGCTATCCTTGCGGCCTTGGACTACCGCAGGCGAACCGGCAAGGGACAGCACATTGACCTGGCGCAATACGAAGCAGGCCTCCAGTTCCTGGCCCCCATACTTCTGGATTACAGGGTCAACGGCAAGATAGCCAAGCGCAACGCTAACCGCAACCCTCATGCCGCTCCCCACGGGGCCTATCCGTGCAAGGGAGAAGATAGCTGGTGCGTCATCAGTGTCTTCTCGGAAATGGAGTGGGCATCGCTTTGCCGCGCAATGGGCAGTCCTGACTGGACAAAGGAGGCCCGCTTTGCTACGCATAGCGCAAGAAAGGAAAACGAAGACGAGCTGGACCGGGAAATCGGCGAGTGGACTTCTCAATTTACCTCCCGAGAGATTACGGAGAGACTTCAAGGCGCAGGGCTGCGCGCGGCTGTAGTCAATACCATGAGAGATATCTACAGCGATCCCCAGCTCACGCACCGGGGCCAGTGGGTTGAGCTGGAACACCCGGAGATTGGCAAGATGCACTATCAGCGCCCACCGTTCACGCTTAACAAAACCCCGTGTGGTCCCAAAAAACGCGATCCTCTGCTCGGCGAGCACAATGCCTATTTCTACCAGGAGCTTCTAGGCCTTTCGGAAAAGGATTACCGCGACTTAGTAGAGGAAGGTGTTATCGGTTAGAGAGGAGGCGCCGATAATTAAGGAGAGAGGGGTTAAATTATGGGGTTCCAAGATCTGAGAGATTACCTGGCAACTGTCCACAAGCTCGGAATGCTGCGCGTTATAGAAGAGGCGCACTGGGATCTGGAGATCGGCGCCATCTCCCAGATGATGCAGGAGACAGAAGAGAACCCGATCCTCCTTTTTGACAAGATTCCCGGTTATCCCGCGGGCTTCCGGGTGCTCGCCAACCACCAAAACAACCCCGAAAAACAAGCTTTGGTCCTGGGCCTGCCGACAGACATGAGCTACCTGGAAATTGTCCGCCAGATGAAGGAAAAGCGGAAGCAGACGACCTGCAGACGACCTACATCCCCCCGCGTGAAGTAAAAAGCGGTCCGATCCTGGAAAATTGCGACCGGGGAGATAATGTCAATATTTTGAAATTCCCGACGCCCAGGTGGCGCACCCTCGAGGGAGGGAGATATATCGGCACCGCCACGCTCGTAATCAACCGGGATCCAGATGAGGGCTGGGTAAACATGGGAACCTACAGACAAATGATCCATGATGAGAAGAGCGTAGGTTTCTTTGTAGAACCCCACCATCACGGGATGATCATCGCGAAGAAATACTGGGCTCAAGGCAAGTCTTGTCCTGTGGTTGCCTGTTACGGTCAGGAAGAGGAGCTCTTCCAGGCGGCAACTGCCAGCGCCCCTTGGGGGAGATCGGAGCTCGATGTCGCGGGTGGGTTAAAAGGAGAACCGATCGAAGTGATCAAGGGAGAGTTAACGGGGCTTCCCATTCCAGCACGGGCGGAGATCGCCATAGAGGGAGAGGTTCCTCCTCCCGGGGAGGATTCGAGGGCCGAGGGGCCTTATCGGGAGTGGCCGGGATACTACAGCCAAGAGCCGGTTCCGCAGCCAGTTATCCGTATTAAGGCCGTATACCATCGTAATGACCCGATCCTAACGGGCCCTCCGGCGATGAACCGGAACATCAGCGTGGGAACAATTACGCATGCAGCGGTCGCTGTATGGGAGGCTTTGGAGAAAACCGCGCTCCCGGGTATTCATGGGGTATGGGCTCATGCCAATGGTCTTTTTATAGTCATTTCCTTAAAGCAGCAGTTCGCTGGCCATGCGAAAATGGCCCTCCTCACTGCCACGGGAGCCCGTGGCTCGAACAGTGCCTACCGCTATTACGTAGCCGTGGACGAGGATATAGACCCAAGCAATCTGCAAGATGTCCTCTGGGCCATGACCACGCGCTGCGTCCCTGAAGACCAGATCGATATAGTTCGGGGCACGGTAAGCACTCGAGTGGACCCCCTGATCAGCCCGAAGAAGCGAGAGGCGGGCGACCTTACCTGCGGCAGGGTTCTGATCAATGCCTGCAAACCATGGGATTGGATCGAACAGTTTGGTCAATCAATGACCTTTACCCCAGAGTTTCTGCGCCAAGTCCGGGAAAAATGGGGCCACCTGCTAAATCGTAAATCGTAGAGACGGGATGAGGGCTTCATCTTAACAGCCCGCTTTATCCGACACTCCACCACCATACACTTACAATAGCCTCAACCACTATAAGCACAGGAATTCAATTCAAATATGCTATGTATTATGGTATATGCTTATGCCGGTTGACAACCGCACTCAGAACTGATAAGCAAAAGATGGCTCTTTGTGAGGGCCGTTATGAAGCTGGGATTCCTAATAAAAAGTTCAGGCCCATGGAAAATAGTAAAAAATCTACGTATTTTCAATTAGTTAGAGGTAAGCTGTCGCCATCTAAGTCGGTTTTCCTGGCGATCCTAGCTTTTGTCATAGCGCCAACCCATCCATTCAAAGGCGAAAAGAGCCATTGGATTGAACTCGGGAATCGCCATGAAACAACAAAGGATGCCTCAGAATTACTCAGGATCTATTCAGTAGTTAAACCACAAATGACCCGCTCGAAGGACGCCTGGGCCTGGGAGATATCCAGTACCATCTTAGAAGAGAGTCGCAGACATTCTCTCGACCCCATGCTGGTCCTTGCAGTGATCAACGTGGAAAGCCGTTTTCAGAGCAAAGCCGTTTCAACTGAGGGGGCAAGGGGGCTAATGCAAATCCGGCCAATTGTCGCCCATGCGCTACTGGAAGAGCTAGGATCAAGAGATCAAGGGATTAAGGGATCAAGGGAGAACCTTTTTGATCCTTCAACCCTTCGACCCTTCAACCTGGACGACCCGGTACTCAATATAAAGCTCGGCGTTTTCTACCTGCGCTCTCTCAAAGAAGACTTTAGGGACTTAAAGCTAGCCTTAACGGCCTATAACTGGGGGCCGACCGCGGTTAAGAACAGACTGCAAGAGGACGAGGTCTTGCCGTTCGATTATGCCTCGAAGGTACTCTCCGCCTACCAGAACTACCGCAAAGACAGCCGCCAAAAGTTCATTCCCTAGAAACGTACCCGGCTTTCAAGTTATAATTCGGTTGCTATCGCACTAAACTTGGGGCGGGCAGGAGCTGGCTTGAGCGCTTCACGATTTCAAATTCTGATAGCCGGATGTGGAGCTATCGGTTCGATTTTCGCTTGTCTACTCAGAAAAGCCGGCCACGAGGTTACCTTGCTTGGAAGGGCATGGCACCTGAACGCTATCCGCGCCACCGGGCTCGAAATGGATGGCCTCTGGGGCCGCCACCACGCGGAAGGATTCAAGCTCGCCACTCGGTTAACTGGTCTCTCCGATCGCTATGATCTTATCCTAATCTCTGTTAAAGCTTACGACACCGAGCGTATCGTCCGACAACTCGTCCCGTTTCTTGGGCAGGATGGAATCGCTATCTCGTTGCAAAACGGCCTGGGCAACGTCGAGGCTCTGGCGGAGGCGCTTGGGCCGCAAAAAAGCTTAGGCGCCAGTATCCTGGTAGGCGCGAGGATCCTAGAACCCGGACAGGTCACCGTCACAGTTCAGGCAGCGCCAATCATCATTGGTCCACTGGACCCGACCGCTGGCTCAATGGAGAAGTGCAGGCTCTGGGTCTCTCTTTTTAGCCGCGCGGGCATCCCATCCAAGCCAACAGAGCAAATCCTCTCCCACATTTGGGCCAAGGTTTTCTATAACGCTCCGCTAAACCCGCTCGGAGCCCTGCTTGAGGTGCATTATGGCGCATTGGGGCAAGAGCCGGAGCTCAAAGCAATCATGGATCGGATTATCGGCGAGGCCTTCGAGGTGGCCGACAAAAAAGGGGTGCAACTCTTGTGGAAATCAGCCGGGGAATACCGGGAGCTTTTTTATGAAAAACTCCTCCCGGCAACCTACAACCACCAAAGCTCCATGCTCCAAGACTTGCAGCGCGGTCGCCCCACGGAAATCAACTCCCTGAACGCGAAGATTTGGCGCTACGGCAAGCAGTCAGGCATCCCAACCCCATTTAACGAGACTATGACGCGCCTCATGTTGGGGAGGGAGAAGAGGCCAGAACCTCCCGGACCCTCTTTGCATACAGCCACCGGTCCCGATCCTTGAAGGAGCCCGCGGGAATGGGCCGGTGAAAGGTAATTTTCAGCGGCACTGGGTTGAGAAGGATGCTGCCCCGTCTAAGCGCCTCAAAAGTTCCATCGATTCTCACCGGCACCACCGGGACTCCGCTGCGAATGGGCAGGACGAATAACGTAGCTTTCAGGTCGTTGATCTGGCCGTCAGAGGTACGGGTCCCCTCGGGAAAGACAACGATTGAAATTCCTTCCTGGAGAAGGCCGGATGCCCGCCTGAGGCTTGCCAGTCCTTTTCTCGGGTTGGCGCGATCCATAGGGATCTGGCACGAAAGCTTGAGGGCCCAGCCCATCAGAGGAACATAGAACATCTCTTCTTTTGTGATTATGCGAAAATTAAACGGGATATAGGCGAATGCCAGGAGAATATCGAGGAAGCTCGCGTGGTTCGGCATAAAGATGTATGTCTGCTTTGGCTCCAGCCATTCCAGCCCCTCGATCCTAACCCGAAGCCCGGCCAGAGCAAGATTCGTCTTGGCCCAATAGGTGAAACCACGATGAGCCTTATCACCCCTGGCATCCAACAAGCTCGCCAGGCAGATTCCGATGCCCCAAAAAACCGCCAGGAGGAAAAAAAGGAGGATGACGAAAAGCTGGTAGGGAAGGAGCAGGAGTCTCCTGGAAAGGCTTTGGGCCGCCACGGGAGACAGATTAACTCATAGCATACGAGAGTCAACCTGTGGTAAAGGAAATGGCCTAATAAAGTGGATGAGGAAAAGAGCATGAGTGTGACAAGCGCCCTGAGCCTCACGCAGGAAGCATGGGACGAGATTTCCGGTCACGCCGTGGAAACCTTCCCTGAAGAATGCTGTGGCGTGATCCTCTATAACGGCAAGACCGACAAAGTGAGGCGCTGTAGAAACACGCAAAATACTCTCCACGCCCTGGACCCGGAGAGCTATCCGCGCGATGCCACAATCGCATATGCTATGGACCCAAAAGAGCTGGAAGCCATCATCCAAGAGGCAGAAATTACCGGGGCGAAAGTTAAAGCCTTCTACCACTCCCACCCGAACCACGAAGCCTACTTCTCGCAAGAGGATAAGGCCTTTGCCACTCCGTTCGGCGAACCTACCTACCCGGAAAGCGCCCAGATCGTGATTTCGATCTACGAGCGTGTGGTAAAGAGAATCTCCGCCTACGCCTGGACAGCCGAGAAGAGGGATTTCGCCGAGGTCCCTCTGAGAAAAATCTAATCCCCATGCAGGAACCCAGAGAGCACAGCATTGATGCGCGCGGGTTGAAAATCCACTATCTGGAGTGGGGAGACCCGGCGGGAGAGCCACTGATCCTGATCCATGGCTTTTTGGATCATGCGCGGAGTTGGCAGCCTTTTGTTGCCTCGCTGCAAATGAGATCTCCCACGGCCTGGCGGATCCTCGCCCCGGATTGCCGCGGCCACGGCGACAGCGGCTGGGTCGGCGCCGGTGGCTACTATCACTTCCCTGACTATCTCTTTGACTTAGACTGCCTGATTCATAGCCTGCAAGCCTCTTCCGTAACCCTGATAGGCCACTCGATGGGTGGGACGATCTCTTTCTTGTACACAGGGACTTTCCCCAAACGGGTAAAGAAGCTTATTTTAGTAGAGGGAATAGGGCCGATAGGCATGGCGTTCGCTGACGCTCCCCATCGGATGGAAAGATGGCTCTCAGAGGTAAGGGCGGTGCAACAGAAAAAAGCTCTGGAGTATGCGTCGCTGGAGGAAGCCGCCCAGAGACTACGCAGAAAAAATCCGCGCTTGAAACCGGAGTTGGCGCTTGAACTGGCAAAATGGGGTATGAGACAGACCACGAGCGGCAAGTGGATATGGAAATTCGATCCGCTCCATCGCACCACCGCTCCCCAACCCTTCTATACAGGCCAGGCCCTGGAGTTCTATCGTCGCATCGAGTGTCCGGTCTTGCTCATCCAGGGAAAGGAAAGTCGCCACGCCCCCAGGCCTGATTTGCGACAGAGGCTAGAGGCAATAGCGGATCACACCTGCGTGGAAATCAAAGACGCAGGCCACATGATCCACCACGACAACCCGGAAGGGCTCGCGGAAGTGGTGGCAGAGTTTCTTAGGCTGGCGTCATGACCTTGGTATTGACGAGGTCTTCTATGCTGTGCCCGCGGTCGATTAAGTTCGCGCTTACCATCCAGTTGTAGGTCCTCACAAGCTGCTCCTGAGGTATCGGCTTCCCCGGCTCAATGAACACAATGCGGTTGAGGTTAAAATCGTCAATGCTTAGCGCCTTCACTTCAGGGGCCTTTTCACTATCTATAAAATAATGGAGGTAGGCTCTCTTATCGGCGTTTATCCGCCGCACGGCTTCGCTCAAGGCCCGATTAATGGCGGCATATGTCTCGGCGTCTATTTCCGGGCTTGCTGTGTCCGTACCGTTGTAAAACCCCTGGAGAATGATCCGGCAGCCATTCTTCTCGGCAACCGTGATCCAGGGTTCCCGCACGCTGCAAGCGTCAACCGTGCGACTCATCATTGCCCGGTATCTTTCAGAGGGGCGTCCACTGCTCACTACTCTGATCAGGTCCCGCGGCAAGAAACCCTCCAGCAACTGCAGGGTCAGGTAATGGGTCCCGGCATGAAATGGGACTGCGATGGTTTTATTGGCGAGCTGCTGCGGCGTGTAGACGTCCGACCAGGGGGGCACCGCGATGCCGCCACACACTACCGACGCACGCCTACCCACCTGCCGGCACCCTACTTGAGTATCCTGCGACCGGCGATAGTTGCCCCACTCACAGGCGTTGAAGATGTTGGCACACCCGCGCTCCATAGCCTCTGCATGGCCAGCATTCGAGGGGATCTGGTTCCAGTCAGTGATGTCTATGTTGGTTTTCTTTTCGCCACCGTGAGGTACAAGCTCAACGTCGAGCCCCTCGTTAGCAAACAAACTCTCGTCCGCTGCCACTATCCAGTCCAGGCCGTTGTACGGGTTTGGCCTTTCCATCTTAATCTTTGGGTAAGCCATCATGCACCTCCGTAGTTGAATTTAAATAAGAGATTATCAATAAAACCCGAATTGTCAATCTCGCTCAGCCAGTGGGCGTCTCAAACCGAAAGCGGATTTAAAAAATCTACTTTTCAATTCCCCCAGGACTTCGTCGGCGGCTTTGAATTCCGCCCGTGCTCTTCTACCTCTATTAGGCAGGCTCGTCAACCCGCCCGCGGCTTGACAAAATAGGTGAGGATTCAGGGACACAGCCCTCTAGCCGGGGGTGTATTGCATATTAGAGTTCCAAAATTCCTCGATCTCTTTCCATGTCCTGTCCACTATCCTGTCTAAATTCAACGCCTCCGCATACTTGAGTATATCACCCATCGAGGCGATGCCGACAAGTTCTCCCTTCTCGCCCCGAATCGGCATGTTTCGAAAGCGCCTTTTGCGCATCTCCGCCAGCACCTCACCAATGAGAGCGGACTCTGGCATGGTCACCAATTGGGGGGTCATCACCTCTCGGATAGGAGTGCTTCGAGTATCAATATTTCTCGTTGCCACGCGTTCTAATACGTCCCGCTCGGTAAAGATTCCTTCCGGCTCGCCGTGGATCAATACAATGACATAGCCCGTCCCTTTTCTGATCATAGCTTCCATGGCTTCACGGACCGGCTGGCAAGCATCTACCGTGACGAGATCGGCAGACATAATGCTAGAAATAGTGTGAGGCTCTGTCGCGTATTGCTCCGATTCGGCCACGATCTCGAGAATGCGGGGCAGGGAGATCATACCCACAATCGCCTGCCTGTCGCCCCGGACCGCTAAGTGGCGTAATTTTCTTTTGTCCATCTTTCCCAAGGCCGCAATGATGCGGCTCTCTCTGCGCACGGCATATATGGGCGTGCTCATGACCCTTTTGATGCTCGTCTTCTTGGGGTCTAGTTTCTTGTAGGTAACACGCCTCAGAACATCGCGTCCGGTGAACACCCCCACAGGCGCCTGGTGATCTGTGACAAGCACCCCGTCAACATTCTTAGCCGCCATGGTCTCCAAGACATCGAAAATAGAGGCGGACACCTCTGCGGTGGTTAAAACCGGGGTCATAATCTCTCTCACTTTATTGGAGAGCATAGGGCACCTCCCCGTGGCGCAGCGTCCTGTTAAGGGCTTCGTAGTTCTCGTTCTTGTCCGTGAAAAAATATTTCGAGGCGAATGGCGATTTCTCTCATACTTCCCCATCGCCGTTCAAGGAGAGCGTGCGGGTAACCGGGGCAAAGAATCCAGGCTGGATGCTATCCCACGGCGACCCCTCCTAGACGGCGGATCCGATGGGAGGCCGGAGTGTAGTCTGGAAGGATCATCGGAGCTGCCCGGTGGTTTGAAACTCCGGCCTTATCCAGTTGACGATGATACGTCCTTACGTGATCCAGCGTGAGGCGGCCCGGCCGGACCTCTCGAGCTCGCTCCGCAGCGCGACGGCCGGCCCGCCTGCCGAAAACGAAGATATCGAGCAGGGAGTTTCCCATCAGGCGATTGCGTCCATGCACTCCCCCGCTTACCTCACCGGCAGCAAAGAGGTTGGGGATGGCTGTCTCACCGAGTTCGTTGATCACGAGCCCGCCGTTCTGGTAATGTTGAGTGGGATACATCAGGATAGGCTCTTGGGTTATGTCAATCTCGTAGCGGGCAAACTGCCGGACCATCGCGGGCAGCGCCCTGCGGGTGGTGCCTTCGCCGCGAAGCATGTCGATCATCGGCGTATCCAGCCAGACTCCCAATACTCCCGTTGGCGTGGCGATCCCGTTTTGCCGCTCGCTACACTCTCGGATGATCGCGGCCGACACGGCATCACGAGTCTCCAATTCGTAGATAAATCTCTCTCCCTTGCAATGCGTCAGATGAGCACCTAAACCGCGCACCTTCTCCGTAACCAGTTGGCCCAAAAGCTGTTCAGGGTAGGCGACACCGGTGGGGTGGTATTGGACAGTGTCCATGAACAGCATGGGCACTCCGGCCCGGTAGCCGATAACCACGCCGTCCGCAGTCGCGCCATAATGGTTGGTTGTGGGAAATCCTTGACAGTGAAGCCTACCCATGCCCCCGCTGGCCAGAATCGTGCAGCGGGCCCGAACCAAGGAGAATTCTTTTGTATCCAGATCATAGAGGACGGCGCCCGCACACTGCCCTGAGTCATCCAGGACCAGCTCCACCGCGGCATTGAACTCAAGGCAGGGGATGCCCCGGTTTCGCGCTTCATCTCGGACGACCCGCATGAATTCCATGCCCGTATAGTCTCCGCTGGAATGCATGCGACGGATCGACGTCCCGCCCCCATGCACCTCCATCATGGTGCCGTCCTGGTGCTTGTCGAATAAGACACCCATGTTCTCAAGCCACTCAACGACAAAGGGGGCATCTGTGACCAAGGCCCGCACTAAGCCTGGCGTATTAACGAAACCGCCACCACCCATAACGTCCAGGTAGTGGCGGGCAAGCGAATCTTCTGGACGATCAGCGGCCTGAATACCGCCCTGGGCCATCATCGTATTGGCATCGCCCCATCGAAGTTTGGTGGTTATGAGCACCCTGGCCCCATCTTCGTGGGCCGTCAGAGCCGCCGAGCTTCCTGCCCCTCCAGCTCCAATGACCAGCACATCCACATCATGGTCCGCGCCGGCGTTGAGTTCGAAAGTGTCCGGGTCAAGAAGGCTTCTCGCCTCCAGCAGGTCAGCCAGCTCGTGGGGCACGTTCTGTCCCCGGTTGGCTCCTACGCGGAGGCTGCGGAAGCCTTCCGGTCGATAGTCCGGATGGAAACGTCGAAGCAGAGCCTCTTTATCCTCGAGGGTAAGGCGAGAAAATTCTCTTCGGCGTAGCCTCTCGGGGCGCGTGCGCTCCACTTCTGCTATAGAAGGCCTCATACTTTCCGGGTAAGCCATCTTTACCCTCCTCTAGTCCTCATCGGAATTGCTCTTGCCGGGAAGAGCCACCTCTTCCTCCGGCTCAATAGCCCGCTGGGCGTAAAGGCGCTGCAGACTCTGTCTATCCATCTTGCAAAAAGTCTCCACTTCCTTGCTGAAGCGCCCTTCCTGAATCTCGCCGAGCCGGGTTCGGAGATGGATTGCCTTCGGAGTTAAGTGGGCAGCGTAGAGTCGCCGCGCCAGGAGCCCCACATGGTAATGGGCAATCTCCCCTGGGCAACGGGAGACACAGAGACCACAAGCGATACAATCAAAGGAAAGCTCTGCCACTCTCTTGAAGTCCCCTTGCTGCGCCGCAGCGATGTAGCGCATCACGTCGAGGCCCTGCGGACAGACCTTAGTGCAGGTGTTACACTGGATGCAGCGTGCCACTTCAGGAAAAAAGCGAAAGATCGTCTCTCCGCCAGCGGAGAGACGGTGAATGTCGTAAAGGGGCTTTGGGGCCGGATAGAACGGGATCTGGGTAAGATACATCCCATCTGCTATACCGGTTTGACAGGCGAGCCCGACATACAGGCGGAAATCTCCGGCTTTGCGATAAACCGTGGCGCAGGCGCCGCAAAATCCTCCCCGGCACCCCACGCCTCGGACCAGGCGATAGCCCGCATATTCCATCGCCTTTAGGATCGTAAGCCCTGCCGGCACAACGTAGCTTTTTCCCATGATATGAATCCGGGCAGTTTCCTCGGCCGGAGTTTCGGGCTCCTTAACAACTGCCAGGCTTTCTTGCCGGGCCATTCTGACCTCCTTTGCTCTCCGCCCCTAAGTGGGGCTTCCCAGGGCGCTCAGGGCCGTGGCTGCCGGCTCCGCTACACCCAGGGTGTCCACCGGCTCTCCCAATGCCAGGGCCAGGAGTTGGGGAAAATAGACCACAGGAAGAGGAGCAGTTCTCGTCTGTTTCTGCCTCCAGTCGAGGTTGAATTGACAGAGCGGGCACATAGCCACCAACATATCGGCTTTGCTCTTCACGGCCGAACGCAAAATCAGGTCGGAGCACTGGCCCGCAACCTGCCCATTAGTAACGATATGGTAGGAGCCGCAGCAATCGGTTTTGGAGGAAAAGTCCGTCACCTCGCAGCCCAGGGCTTCAAGTATTACCTCTATCAGGGTGGGCGCCTCAGGGTTATCCAGCTTGATCTCTTGGGCCGGCCGGAGAAGAAGACATCCATAGTAGGGAGCCACCCGAAGCCCCTTTAGAGGCCGTTGCACGGATTCTCTGAGACGGTCCAGGCCAACATGATCCCGCAAGACTTCGAGCAAGTGGATCACCTTCACTCGCGGCAACCCTTCGACCCCAAGGAACAGCTCCAGCCTCTTGCGGGCTTCCGCATGGCCCTGGAGGAAAAACGCAGCGCGCCTTAAAGTGTTAAAGCAGAAGGTGCACAGCGTCATCAGTTCGTCGAACCCCTGAGCATGAGCCTCGACCAAGATCCGGGCTGGAGCCAGGAAGCCCATATAGTTATCCTTCACCTGGGGAACCAAGCCACCGCAGCAGGTCCAATCCTTGAGCTCCTTTAGCCTGATTCCCAGGGCGCGGCAGGCCCTTCGCGCAGAAAGGTCCAGCCCCTTTACCCGGTTGCGTAGCTCGCAGCCCGGGTAATAGCCGAAAGTTTTCTTCTCCTCACTCACCAGGTCACCTTTCTCAGGGCTGCTACCAGCGCCGACTGTGGCAGCGTAGATAATCGTTCCCCGTCATCTTGGGTGTAGCAGAATGGGGCATCGAGCCGGCGCAAATGCACAGTCCGCAGCGCTTCCATAATCCGGGCCAGATCTACCCCCTTGGGACAGTAGGTAGCGCAGCTCAGACAGCCGATGCAGGCCCAGGGACTGCGGCTTTCTATTAACCTCTTTGCCTGCCCCAACTGGAGAAAGCGCAGGATCTGATGGGGTGGCTCATCCATGGCAAAGGTCAGGGGGCACGCTGAAGTGCACTTGCCGCACTGGTAACAGGCATAAAAGTTCTGTTCACTAAGCTCGGCAATCTCCTTGATCAGCTCCTCTTCCCGTCTGTGGAGGGAAATCACTTGACTCATCTCCCTGTCCCCTTTCCCTGCTCCTCAAGGAGTTTTCTGGCTGAGGCGCAGCCAGCCTCAAAGGCACGCAGATTCAGCTCCTGGGTCCCTTTAGGGACTGAAGAGGCCACGGCATCCCGCATTGCTTCAGTCTTCACCACCTGAGTTGTGCCGCAGAGAAATCCGAGCATCGCGATGTTGGCAACCATCCGGCGCCCCAACTCTTCGGCCAGTCTCGTGGCCGGGGCTTTGAGCACCGTTCTTCCTTTCTCCTTATCCTCGTCCGGCTTGGCCAGATCTTCATCAACAATAAGGAGGCACTGTTCAACGCGTCCAAGCGCATATTTCGAATAGGCCTCCTGGGACATCGCTACGACCAAGTCAGGATTGACTACCCGTGGATAACCAATCTCCCCATCGGCGATGACCAGCTCAGCCATACAGGCTCCGCCTCTGGACTCAGGACCATAGCTTTGGCTCATCACCGCGTTGCGTCCGGCGTAAACCGCCGCCGCGCGCCCAAGGATATAGCCGGCCAAGATAATGCCCTGGCCACCAAAACCTCCGAGCCTGACCTCTGTGCGCTGCCTATGGCCAAGGTCTAAGGATGGTGCTTTAACCGCCGCCATTGTCATCGCCTCCTTTCCTAATGTGGTACCGCCGCCTGCTGCGCTTTCGGGTAGATTTTCTCTCTCACGAGATCAAGGAAGGTGGGACGCTCTCTCTGCACGAACTTTCCCACCACAATCCTGCCGCCCAGCGCCAATTCGCACTCCTCCAAGGGGGCAAAGTTATGGACCACCGTGTTTTCCTTGTAATAGCGCAGTTCGTCTACCGCCTCCCCGAGACGGTTGCGGCGGCCATAGTAAACCGGGCAGGGAGAGACGATTTCCACAAAAGCAAAGCCTTTGTGCTCCAACGCCTCCACTATGGAGCGACGAAGCCTTCCCAGGTCTAGAACTGTCCAGCGCGCCACGTAGGTTGCTCCGGCAGCGGCTGTAAGCAGAGGAAGATTGAAGGCATATTCTACGGCGCCGTAAGGGGTCGTCGCGGTCCGAGCCCCCTCTTGAGTGGTAGGACCCCCTTGCCCTCCTGTCATCCCGTAAGTGAAGTTGTTGACGCAAAGCACGGTCAGATCCAAGTTGCGCCGAGCAGCATGGATGAGGTGGTTGCCGCCGATTGCCACAATATCCCCGTCGCCGCTGAAGACAACCACGTTGAGCTCCGGGTTTCCCAAATGAAGTCCCGCAGCAAAGGGAATGGCCCGGCCATGGGTGGTGTGAAAGCTGTCGCAACTAACGTAGCCGGCCACCCGACCGGTGCAGCCTATCCCGGAGACCACTGAGAGCCGGTTGAGATCGATCTTGGCCTCCTTCAAGGCCTCCACAAAGCAAGCCAGAGAGGTTCCAATGCCACATCCAGGGCACCAGATGTGGGGGAGGCGCTCGGCCCGCAAGCCCCACTCAACTGGATGGGCCAACGCCTCTTCCGTCATCTCCGCTGTCCAGTGTTCGTCTCCATCGAGAGGCTCTTCGTGTTCTCTAGACATTCTCATGTTTGATCTGCTCCTTTTTCTGGCTCAGTAGTCGCTAGGGAGCTCTTTGAGCTGGGCCCAGGTAAAGACCGGACCCTGGCGGCAGAGTAAGTAACGCCCCACATTGCACCGCCCACACTGGCCAATGCCGCACTTCATCTTGTTCTCCAGAGTTGTTATCACCTGTTCGGATTTGAAGCTGAGTTTTTCCAGGGCCATCAGCATGAAGCGAAGCATGACCGGAGGACCACAGGTGATGACGATGCGACCATCGGGCTCAGGACGGAGTCGCTCAAAGACATCCGGAATGAGTCCCACCTCGCCGTTCCAGTCGGGCGTCTCGCCGCCCGGGTCAACAGTTCGCACCACTCTGACCCCGGTGGCCCTCTCCCACTCTTTCATCTCTTCTTTGTAGACCATGTCGGCGACCGCCCGCGCGCCGTTCAGCACAACGATCTCCCCGAATTCATCCCGATGGTCCAGGGCGAACTGCAACGGGGCGTGGAGGGCCGCCATGCCGATTCCTCCACCCACGAACAGAAGGTCTCTTCCGCGCCATTCCTCGATGGGGAAGTGGTTTCCGTATGGACCTCGAAAGCCAACGACCTGTCCTACCGAGAGATTCCTCAAGCCGCTCGTTACCTTTCCCATCTGCCGAAACGTGCACTCAATGTAGCCTCCTCGACTAGGAGCGTTGGCAATAGTGAAAACAGACTCACCTGACCCGAAGATGGAGAACTGACCGAACTGACCCGCCTGCCAGTGAAGTTGAGAGGCGATCTCTGGCTCCAGGAACTTGAGCCGAAGGGTCCGCACGTCGCCGGTCTCTTCGATGGCGTCAACGATGCGCATGAGATGAGGTCTGTAGGGGTTCTCACTCACGGCCGTTCCTCTTCCGGGCTTGCCGCGGAAGCGGCCCGTTCTACGGTATGGTGGATGTCTATGCCCACCGGGCAAAGCCTCAAGCAGCGCCCACAACCCACACACATGAAACGCCCCTCGTGCTGATCGGGGAAATAGGCAAACTTGTGCAGGACGCGCTGGCGGTATCGGGATGGTTGTGTGGGGCGCGGGTTATGTCCCGAGGCATGAAGAGTAAAGCGGGCGAAGGCGCAGCTATCCCACGAGCGGCATCGAGTCCCGCAAAAACTGTTTCCTTCATCGTTGATGTCGAAGCAGGAACAACTGGGACAAACATAGGCACATATGCCGCACCCGAGGCATCGCTGGCCGAGGCTCTCCCATAACGGATGGCCGAAGCTCTTTTCTAAAGCAGTCCCCCACTGGGCCGAGAGCGGACTCAGTTGGATGCTGTTTTCGACCGCAGAGCGGCGCTCCTCGGTTCGATCCCAATCCTCGGCTAAGGCCGGTCTCCATCGGGCGGCCCATCCCGCAACCAGCTCTTTTCCCTTCGGCGTAAGGACGCGGAGTATCCAGCCATCATCGAGGGGAAGCAGCAGAAGGTCAGATCCTTGAGTTCCCGCTGGCGAGCCTCCCACCGCGGTACAGAAGCATTCTGGTTCTGCCCGGTCGCAAGCCAGCGACACGATGGTGGTATGTTTTTTCCTCTGCGCGTAGGAAGGGTCCTGCTCCTCAAGCAGGAAAATGTCATCCAATCGCGACAGCCCTGCCGCGTCACAAGGGCGCAGGCCAACAAGGACCTGCTCCCGCTCATCCGCCTTCGGCTCCTCCAGATCCACTTCAGCTCCGCGAAGGCGGTAGATGAGGAGCGGCTCCGAGCGGGGAAACAGGAACTCCTTAGGAGACCATTGGGCCTTGCCTTGGTCCGAAACGGAGATCTCGTCCGCCATGAGCACGTGGCGGAACAAAAGCAAGTCGTTCTCTTTCACCGGAGCGATAACTAGCTTTCCGGCACGGAGCAGCGCTTCCACCCACTCCCTCCACTCCTTATCGCTCAGGCGCCAACCTTCCCGCTCCATATCTACTCCTCAGATAAACTCATCTGGATCGTCGGGTTGGAATGTGGTCAGAGGCGGGGAGCTTTCAGGGTTCACGTGGCTGCAAAAATCAAAACGTCTTTCAATCTCCTGAACCAGGCCCCGGTTCAGCAGATCGAGGCGAATACCAGCAGGGCAGACCCGCGCACACTCGTCACAACCAATGCACCTTCCCGCCAGGTGCATCGCTCGGACCACATTCCAGGCCATGTTTCCCTTGCCGTCAATGGTGGTGGGGATCCACTGAGGGCGGTTCTTGTCGGAGATGCATGTGGCGCAGTAACAAAGAGGGCAGACAGCCCGGCAGGCGTAGCAGCGCAGGCAGCGATCAAATTGCCGCTGCCAATAATCCCAGCGCTCCTCCGGCAAGAACGAGCCAAGAGAGGCAATCTCCCGATCTCGAGGATCTGGCGAAACTTGCCGTCTTTCTGCCGAGGTGAGTGACCCCTTTTTCGTCCCTTCAGGCGTAATGGTCCAGTCGGTGAAGGGCGAGACCTCTTCGCTACAAGAGTAACATTTGGCAGCCATTTTGCCCTGATTCCACATCCCCCGGCAGGGAATTCCGAGCAAGACAATTTGCTCTCGCCTAAGCTGGCCCTCTCGAATCAGGGGGATCAACGCTCGCGCATCGCAGCTTTTAGTTACAAGGCCGATCTTGGCATCTCGATTTTTCTTTAGCACCTGAGGAAGGTAGATCACCAGGTTGTTGGCGCAGTGCTCATTCCAGCCAAGGGTTGATGCATCCCGCGGCTCGTTCACAAAGAGCGGCACCATCTGTTGTGGCAGAGAACCCGCGGTATAGCCGATGACGGTAGAGACCGTTCCATCGCTCAGAAGGTTCGTCACAAGCTCCTGGAGATGGCCCGTAATGAGCTGGTTCTCCTCAGCAGAGGGCGGATCTCTAGGCGCGATGCCTGCATCGGTGTCCGGGAGGAGTGGCTGGGCGGAAGAGTTTCCCTTTACCGGGCGCCCCCAGTGTCTCAGTGGTCCTGCCTCGCGCACTGCCGCGGTCGCCTCATCCACGATCCTGGACCACTTGACCCCCTCGGAAGCCGAGATCCAAGCGAAGTGGAGCCTGCGCCGATCCAGCCCTAAGAAGTCCATCAAAGCTTGAAAAACGGTGAATCGGCGACGGGCGAGCAGATTCCCTTGGACGTAGTGACAGTCGCCTGGGTGGCAGCCAGAGACCACTACCCCATCGGCTCCTTGCTCGAAGGCCTTGACGATAAATAGGGGATCAATCCTTCCAGTGCAGAGGAAACGAACGATCCGGACACTGGGGGCATAAACTCTTCGAGCTGTCCCTGCCATATCGGCGCCGGCGTAGGTGCACCAATTGCATACCATTGCAACGATACGCGGCTCCCATCCCTTCTCCGTTGTCCTTTCCGGCGCTTCTCTGGCTTCGACAAGCTGGTCCATTATTTTTTTCTCTAGGCTAGACAGGCCTGAGCCTCAATCGGAGCCGGGGCGACGGCCGCCAACTGGGCAAAGATCTGCTCTTCGCTAAAGCCGAATAGATCGATGGAGCGGCTGCGACAGGCCGCGGTGCAAAGGCCGCACCCCTCACACATCGCCTCGTTGACACGGGCGACGAGCCTGATCAGGTTGCCCTGGCGGTCCCGAATCTCCTTTCGCTCCATAGCCCGATAGGGGCAGACCCGCTCGCAGTCAAAACAGCCGTTACAGGCTCCTTCGTTCACCTGTGCGATGATGGGCTCGCGGTGCAAAACCGGTTTGGAGAAAAGCTCCAGGGCCTTGCTCCCTGCGGCGGAGGCGTGGGCCACAGTGTCGGGTATGTCCTTTGGCGATTGAGCTGACCCGGCCAGAAAGACACCGGCGGTCAATGTCTCAACCGGGCGAAGCTTCGGATGAACCTCCTGAAAGAAGCCGTAGGCGTCGGTGGGGACGCGGAGCTTTCGCGCCAGCTCGCCGTCGCTAGAAGGAACCATTGCCGTTGCCAGAACAACTAGGTCCGCTCTCATCCGGACCGGCTGACCGGCTAACGTATCGGTGCCGTAAACCAGGAGCTTTCCGTCCTCAGAAACCACTCGGCTCACGCGTCCCCTGAGGTAGAGCACCCGCTCCTCTTCCATCACCCGATTGACAAACTCTTCGTATCCTTTCCCCGCAGCCCGGATATCCATGTAAAAGACGTAGGCCTTTCCGTCGGGGACCTTGTGCTTAAAGAGCAGAGCGTGCTTAGCCGTATACATGCAGCATACTCGAGAACAGTACGGCACGCCTCTTTGCGGGTCCCGCGAGCCGACGCACTGAATGAAAACCACCTCCTTAGGCACCTTTCCATCGGAAGGGCGGCGAACCTCTCCTCCTGTTGGCCCGGAGGCGGAAAGGAGTCTCTCGAACTCAAACCCATCCAGAACATCCGGGTGCTTGCCGTAGCCGTACTCCCTCGCCTCCTCTGCCTGCATAAGATTGTAGCCGCTGGCAACGACAACCGCCCCCACCTCCCGCTCAAGGATTTCGGGCTCCATGTCATAATCAATGGCCTTGGGACCGCAGGCCTGGGAGCAGCGTTCACAGGCAAGAACCCGATAGCCACTCTTTGACTCGAGAGTGGAGTTGACACACTGGCTGGCATCCAGGGTGTAAACCGCAGGGACGGCCTGAGGAAACGGCAGGTAAATCGCCTTCCTCCAGGAGAGGTTCATGTCAAACTCGTTGGGTAGGGAGACCGGGCAGACCGGCACGCAATCGTCGCATCCCGTGCAGAGCTCCTCCCGAACATAGCGCGGCTTTTTCTTGATGCGAACTTTGAAGTTCCCTACATAGCCGTTTACCTCTTGCACCTCGGCGTAGGTCAGAAGCTCGATCTTGGGATGGCGAGAAGCCTCAACCATAAGGGGCGTCAGAATACACTGCGAGCAGTCCAGAGTGGGAAAGGTTTCTGATAGTCGGGCCATGTTGCCCCCGATCGTCGGTTGCCGCTCCACCAAAGTTACGGGATAGCCGGCATTGGCGATATCCAGGGCTGCTCTGATCCCGGCAACTCCACCACCGATGACCAGCGCCCTTTTGGTCAGTGGAACTTCGATGGGACGAAGAGGGTGACTGCGCTTCACCTTTTCCACCATGCTGGCCACGATGGCGCATGCCTTGTTCGTGGCTGCTTCGCCCTTGGCGTGAACCCAGGAGCACTGCTCGCGAATATTGGCCATTTCGCAGAGAAAGGGATTGAGTCCCGCTTGGGATGAAGCGCCGCGAAACGTAGGCTCATGCAGATGGGGCGAACAGGCAGCCACGACAACCCCGGTAAGACTCTGCTGTTGGATGGCCTCCTGGACTTTTTTCTGTCCGGGAGCAGAGCAGAAATAGGTGTAATGGTCAGAGAGGACAACGCCGGGGACGGTACGCGCAAACTCCGCCACTTTGGCTACGTCCACAGTGCGGGCGATGTTCTCCCCGCAATGGCAGACAAATACGCCTACCCGTGCCATTGCGCCTCATGCATCAGAAGATCAGCCCGGCAAGGCGCCTTTCCCTCGCGGGCTCGAACGATGGCCTCGAGGATCACCTCTGGGTCGTGGATGTCTCCTCCTGCATGAGGTACGGACAAAATCCGGCAGGCATCCACAGCACACCTCTCCACCTCGCGCACCATTTGGCCCAGATTTATTTCGGGGACAACAAAGCCGAGAATTTTTTGCGAGATCTGGCGTACCCTTTCCTCTGGAAATGGCCAGGCGGTCTTAAGGCGGAATAGCCCTACCTTGATTCCCCGGCGCTCCGCAAGGGCCGCGGCCTGTACGGCAATCCTTGCAGAGATTCCGTAAGACAGGACCACAACCTCGGCTCCATCCATCTTCCGCTGCTCGTAGTCGTAAATGGCGAAGCGCTGTCTTCGAATCTTCTCCGTCAAACGCCAGACGAGACTTTGCTGAGCTGGAGCCGTGGTATCAGGATAACCCCGCTCGTCGTGCGTGAGGCTTTCGCAGAAGAGCCGATAACCCTGCCCCGCAGGAGGCATGGGCGGTACGAGGTCATCTTCCGGTTCGAAGGTCTTGAACTCCCCTGGGGCCTTTTGAGGACGCTTACGGTCCCAGATCTCGATCTGTTCCAATGGAGGGATGACCAGCCTCTCGGTCAGATGGCCCACCTCGGCATCGGCCATCACCAGAACCGGCAATCGGTAACGCTCTGACAGATTGAATGCCTTGACGGCAAGATCGAAACATTCCTGCACCGACCAGGGGACTAGCGCGATGATCTCGTAGTGGCCATGAGAGCCCCAACGCGCTTGCATCATGTCGCCCTGGCCCACGAGGGTGGGCAGGCCTGTCGAAGGGCCGCCCCTTTGCACATTGCAGATGACCGCCGGCGTTTCGGTTATGATGCCGAGTCCCAGATTTTCCATCATGAGGGAAAAGCCCGGACCGGATGTTGCGGTCATGGCCTTGCGACCACCCCATGAGGCGCCGAGGATAGCGGCCATGGAGCCCATTTCGTCTTCCATCTGAAGATAGATCCCGCCCACCTGCGGAAGACGCTCGGCCATCCTCTCTGCGGTTTCAGTGGAAGGAGTGATGGGATAGCCCGCGAAGAACCGGCAGCCTGCTGCGATGGCGCCTTCAGCGATGGCGCTGTCGCCTAGCATGAAGTGGGTACCCGTCAAAACCGCGGACTGCTCCATGTTGGTCATTTCTCCTACGGGGCTAAAACGGCCTCCGACGGCTTGCCGCACGGGAAGGAAGGAGTCGCAAAAATGGCGAACTCTGGACAGATGGTGTAACAGGCCTGACAACTGATGCAGTTCTCGTTGATTACTATCGGATAGTGGTAACCTTTGGGGTTAAACTCTGCGGATAAATCCAGAACTCGCGTGGGGCAATACTCAACGCAGAGTGCACAGCCCTTGCAGCGCTCAACACGGACATGGACAACACCTCGAACAGGTTTTGGCCGAGGCAATACAGGCGTTCGTTTTGTCAGATGTAGCCGATATACTTGGTCATTTTCCGCTATTTGAGGCACAGCAACTCCCCATTAGGCAAGTTCTATGCCACGGGCACGTGATATAATCCTTAGAGCCATTCGCCAAATATCTTGGGGACTTCTAAGGATTTTTAGCGGAGGAGCAAATCGAAAAAGAGGCCGGTTTTATGCAGAAGTGCGAAAATGCAGTTAACTTCTTTGCACTTATGCAAGGCAACGCTCT
Source organism: Deltaproteobacteria bacterium (assembly GCA_016193465.1). Classification (GTDB taxonomy): domain Bacteria; phylum Desulfobacterota; class Binatia; order UBA9968; family UBA9968; genus UBA9968. Next base: position 1,276 of record JACPSE010000078.1, on the reverse strand, counting down.
CTTTCATCCTGAAGTATAGTGCTCGTCAGATTCCCATTCCTCTCGCTCACCCTCTTACGGTCGTAGATTCCATCTACTTGGCCTCCGCCTTGATCCTCGCAGATAGCTGGCCTCGGCGTCCTAAAAAGAGATGGCGGAGAGGGTTGCCGCATAGCACATCTTGCCGGTAAAGCGCCGACTGGCCTCGCTTACGCCCTCCTCACGGGATACTTTCCCCCACGGATCATACTCAACTAGCTGCACTCTGGCTGCCCAGATGTCTGTGATGACATTGACCCCGCCGAGATGGTCATTGTGATAGAAGAGCTTCTCTCCTCCTTTGCTCGCCCCGACGATCTCGTTCCCGATCTTGATGTACTTGGTGACGACCCCAGACGGGTCTATCTCATAGCCGGAGAAGGGGTAGGTGGTGATGCCACCTGAGCCATCCTTCTTTACCCTGATGCCGGTGTAATCATAGGACATTAGGGCCGTGCCGCCAGCCGCGCTGACACTGGATAGGCGGTTATCGGTAAGAAAAGGGGACGCAAACCTTTTTATCTCGTTTTTCTAGGCCTGCCGCGTGGATGGAGACTACGTTCCAGCCCAAACATTTTAGCCATCCGTATTGTCCACTCTACGCAGCCATATGGCGTGCCACGGTTGACACTGTGCCGCAGCGCCTCAACTTCGGCCATAGTTTGCGCCTCGTTCACCCAACCGACCCAATCCGACGGCATATCAATTGGCCACTTACTCAGCAGGGATTCTCTATCCCCATTGATCCTCCGCCATAAACTCGACCAGCGCCAGTCCTCCGCCCGCTCGACAAGATTGGCCCGTAGCGTGTTGCGCTCGACGTAACGCATTGCCTTGAGCAGAGATTCATCCTCTTGGATCGGAAAACTCTTGAACCTGCCTTGATAGATGTGCCCGTATCCGGTCGTGTGACGATGCGCGTGTAGCCGTTGGCTATGCGTGAGCGTCAACCAGCGAAGAAACTCGGTCATCTCACCATCGTTCTTCGGCCAGAGCACCATATGCCAGTGATTGGGCATCAAGCAGTATGATAACAGCCGAATAGGAGAGCGATTCATGGCTGCAATCATGATCCGCTCGAATGCGAGATAGTCTTCCGGCTTGTGAAACAGTTCGGTTCGTCCGTTGCCGCGATTGAGGGCGTGGTAAACTATTCCACCCGGGGCAAGGCGTGCTTGTCGGGGCATCGAGCGCACGCTACAAGAATTCGATTTATCCAGTCAAGAGAAAAAAGGGTTGCGTCCCCTTTTCCCTCCTC
>JACPSE010000077.1 GCA_016193465.1 Deltaproteobacteria bacterium | reverse complement strand
GGCAGGTCGTCTTAGTAGCTACAGACACCAAAACAGGATAAACGAAAACCGGTGTAAAGACCAGAAGCTGGCGTAAGAATGTACGATGCTCCGATTGTCCGGCTTTTTCCCGTGCTCAACACGGATCAGGCCCATAAATCCTGCTGTCCTTCAATCGCTTTTCCCTGAAGAGATAAGTAGGAATCAGCGGATTAAAGGCATCTTTCTCAGAACGCAATGGTCCACATTCCGTGTAAGCCCTCGTAAACCAGAAGACCGTGGCTAAGCATGTCGCGGCCGATGAGGGCAATGTGGCTAAACGGGGCTAGCTGGCTTCCCGTGACTGCTATGGGTTGGAGGGGAGGGATAGCAGTTCCCGGGAAAACTATACGGCACATATAGACACCCTGTTGCTGCCGTCCGGATGGCGTAGGAATTGGCGGGTTGGATTTCTTTCCGCTCCGCCGTGGGGTAATCGATGTGATCTTTAGGGGATTTCTACCTTGAGTTCTACAATTTTCTTCTTGCTATCAAGTGTGACGGATTCGAACAGATTGAAGAATCCGTGATGTCCCAACAATCCGAAACCGAACTGGTCTAGGCCATCAAGAAAACCGGCGTAGCAATCAAAATGATATAATTGTCCCTGGATACTTACGTGAACCGTTACAGAATGGTAAAAGGTCGTTCCCGATCCTGCGACGCCGACAGTGGCCTCTGAGCGCCCGGAGTAGATATCAATCCCGATCTGCCTTCCGATAATGGACGGGAAAACGCAACTATCAGCTCCAGAGTCAATGATTGAGAAAAAGAAGTTGGGAAAGACCTTTCCCTGATATTCTATTGTTGTTTGGAGTGCAGGGCGCTCAACAAAGGTTCTAACAGGAAAGGCGTCAGTGGGATAGGCAGGGAAGCGGATGTACGGGAAGGTAATAGTTCGGATCACAAGAGATGGGCCGTGTGTTCATCCGGAACCCTGAGTATAATTGGTTCAAGGCCCTTATACTTCTCCGACTCCTTAAGGACCTCCTCAATTGTAAAAGCTGTACACAAGACTTGAGATTTGTCGCCTGAGATCGCCACCCATTTGCCCTTGAAGGGCCTTAGCAATTCCGAGAGATCAATGATTTGGCCTTGTTCGTTCATAGGTTTATCCCCCCCTGACGGTGGGCCATGACCCTAATCGAATCTAGTAACTGAACCCTACAACCGTGATATTCGCCTGTCAAGCACCCGATGAGCGTATAGAGCCAAACGGGACTAGCTGGCTTCCCGTAGCTGCCACACAGGCTTGACCTTGACAACGGCCCAGGGAAGCAGGTAACAAAATTATCATGAAATCAGCCAAATCGGGGTATCCCGGTCCAAAAAGGCCGGAAAAAGGGAAAACGACAACCACCCAGCCCCGTCGCTCATAAACCGGCTCACACCCTTTCGGCGACACGAGCGGCGCGAACCTTCTCCGATCTGCTGAACCGCGTCCGCTACCGGGGAGAGGCGTTTGTGATCGAGCGGGGAGGCGAGCCCGTGTGCGAGATCTCTCCGGTCAAGTCGCCCAGATTCACCGGAGCCGATTTATTGGCATTGCTCCGTTCTCTGCCAAAACCTGATGCAGGCTTCTGGGATGCGGTGGAAGAGGCAACTCGACAGGAGAGTTGAGCGAAGCTTCCCGAAGATCCCCAGCATTTCCCTCCTGCGCTGGTGAAATGAAAATAATGGATTTAGCCAAAAACTGTCCAAGTCCTTGACTTAGTTTCTGTTGTTCCTTACTCTTCTTTCTTAGTTAGGCTATAAATTTACGGGTGCGAGAGTGGCGGAAATGGCAGACGCACTAGACTTAGGATCTAGCGGGCAACCGTGGGGGTTCGAGTCCCCCCTCTCGCACCAGAAAACTTGGACGGTGTTTCCTCTCCTATGAAGATCGATATCGACACGATTAGTTCCATCCAGCGTAAAGTCCGCGTTGAGCTCCCTGCGGATGCGGTCAGCAAGGAGTTTTTACGCGCTTACGAAAGCCTGAGTCACCGCGCGAAGATCAAGGGGTTTCGCCCGGGAAAAGCGCCACGGTCCGTCCTGGAAAGACTTTACGGAGAAGAGGTGAAAGGGCAGGTGCTGGCGCGACTCGTGGAGGATTCTCTGGGCGAGGTCATTAGAGGACAAGGGCTGCGCGTAGTCTCACGGCCGGAGGTCGAGGCTAATGATTTGAAAGAGGGAAAGGAGTTTGCCTTTTCCGCAGTGGTTCAGGTCAAGCCAGAGATCGATGCGCAAAGGTATTTAGGGCTGGAGGTGGAAAAGATCCAACTCGCGGTCGAGGAGGCCCAGGTAGAGGCTGCCCTACGCCACCTCCGGGAGACCCATGCCCACCTGGAGCCTGTGGAAGACCGCGACACTGTGGAACGGGGGGACGTTGTGATTCTCGATTTTCTTGGTTTGATTGATGGCAAAAACTTTCCTGGGGGAAAAGGCGAAAACTTTTACCTCGAGGTGGGTCGGGGAAACGCGCTCCCGCAGTTCGAGGAGGCGCTCATTGGCTTGAAAAAGAACGGAGAACAAACTGTCAACGTGGCGTATCCTGGGGATTACTTCAATCGAGAGCTGGCAGGGAAAGCGGCCGTGTTTTCCGTGACGGTTCGGGAAATCAAGAGAAAGGTCTTGCCTCCTCTCGATGACGATTTTGCCAAGGATCGCGGCGAATGCGCCACGCTCGAAGAGCTGAAGCAGAAGCTCCGCGCGCGGCTGGAGAGCGAAGTCCAAGAAATTCAGCAGCGAGGCCTTAAGGAGCAGCTTCTTACGCGGGCGCTCGAAGCTCATCCCTTTGAGGTCCCGCCCGCCATGGTGGAGCGCCAAGTCCGCTTTCTCATGGAGCGCAATCAGAATCGTCTCGCGGACCAAGGCGCGGGACCGAGGCCGTCTGTAGAGCAGATGCGCAGGGAGATCGAGCCTCATGCTTTGCGCCAGGTCAAGGCGATGTTGCTGGTCGAAAAGATCGCGGCTATCGAGAAAATCGAAGTCGCCGACAGAGAGATCCTGGAAAAGGTGGAAGAAGTTGCCCGCGCAGCCGGGGAGAGGGGGCCGACGATACGTGAGATCTATCGTCGCGAGGATGCCCGGGAGGATCTGCGGTCGCAGATGATCTACGATCGGACTCTCGATTTTTTGCTCGAGCATGCAAAGGTAAAAGAAATAGCGCCACCCATTGATGCGAAGGAGAAAAAAAGCTAAAATGCTTTCGTTGTGGAAGGAACTCCCGGGGATATGAATTTCATCCCGATCGTGGTTGAGCAAACGGGGAGGGGAGAACGGGCCTACGATATTTACTCCCGCCTGCTCAAAGACCGGATTGTTTTTCTCGGGACCGTGATTACCGATGAGGTGGCGAACCTCATCACCGCACAACTGCTTTTTCTGGAATCCGAGGATCCAGAGCGTGACGTTTTTTTCTACATCAATACGCCAGGGGGCTCGGTAACGGCAGGCCTCGCGATCTACGACACCATGCAATATGTGAAGCCTCAGATCTCCACCGTATGCGTGGGACAGGCTGCCAGTATGGGAGCGGTGCTCCTGGCCGCAGGGGCCAAGGGGAAACGCTATGCGCTTCCCCATTCGCGGATTATGATCCATCAGCCCCTCGGCGGTTTCCAGGGGGCAGCCGCAGACGTGGATATTCAGGCGCGGGAGATTCTGCGCATGCGGGAAGAGCTCAACAGCATCCTCATGAGACACACGGGGCAGAGCCTCAAGAAGATCGAAAAGGATACCGACCGAGACCTGTTCATGACTGGGAAGCAGGCTCTGGAGTATGGATTGGTTGATGAGGTAATCGCGAGTCGGGCAGAAAGTAAGAAGTGAGGCGAGGGTTCTATGCCAAAACACGGCGATGACCGGTCAGGAAATCTGGTTTGCTCTTTTTGCGGCAAGAGTCAGGACGAAGTCCGCAAGCTCATTGCGGGCCCGACCGTTTACATCTGTGATGAATGCATCGAACTTTGCAATGACATCATAGCCGAGGAGTGCGATCACGAGGAGGCCTTAGCCTCTTCTTCCAGCGTCCCGAAGCCAGCAGAGATTAAGCGCGTCCTGGATCAATACGTCATCGGCCAGGAAAGGGCCAAAAAGATATTGGCGGTTGCCGTCCATAACCATTATAAAAGGATCGATAGCCAAATGGTGACGGGCGATGTGGAGCTCCAAAAGAGCAATATCCTGCTCCTTGGCCCGACGGGTTCGGGAAAAACGCTTCTGGCTCAGACGCTGGCGCGCTTCCTTCAAGTTCCCTTTACTATTGCTGATGCGACGAGTCTCACGGAGGCGGGATACGTGGGCGAGGACGTTGAGAACATTATCCTAAATCTCCTTCAGGCGGCGGACTACGACGTGGAGAAGGCCCAGCGGGGAATTGTGTACATTGACGAAATCGATAAGATATCGCGTAAATCGGACAATCCCTCCATCACCAGGGACGTATCCGGGGAGGGCGTTCAGCAGGCCCTGCTGAAAATCATTGAGGGGACCATGGCCAGTGTCCCGCCCAAGGGAGGAAGAAAGCATCCGCAGCAGGAATTTCTCCAGGTGGACACGACCAACATTCTTTTTCTCTGCGGCGGAGCGTTTGTCGGTTTGGAGGATATTATACGAAGACGGACCGGGCGCAAACGCATGGGTTTTGGCGGCGAGCTCGAAGAGCGAGACGGCAGGCGCGCCACCGAGCTGCTGCACGAAGTTCAGCCCGAGGACCTGTTGAGATTCGGGCTGATCCCTGAGTTCATTGGCCGGCTGCCCGTCCTCGCGACCCTGGATGAGTTGGACGAGGCCGCGCTGGTGCGCATATTGAAGGAACCGAAAAACGCGCTGACCAAGCAGTATTCCAAGCTCTTTGAGATGGAGAGCGTGCACCTCAAGTTTACCGAGGAAGCGCTTCGGGTAATCGCCCGGGAAGCCATGAAGAGAAAGTCCGGGGCCCGGGGCCTCAGGGCGATCATGGAGAACATCATGCTCGATGTCATGTACGAGATGCCCTCCCAACCCACCATTAAGGAGGTTATCGTCTCGGAAGAGGTGGTGACGCGCAACGAGCCTCCGATTATTGTCTATAGCAAAGCCGCGGAGAGCGCCTAGGGGGAAATTATGTTGTTTCGTAGCGACAAGAAGGATGACAAAGACAAAGAGGCAAACTTTCTAACAGTGCCTCTGCTGCCCCTTCGGGACATCATTGTTTTTCCCCATATGGTGGTGCCCCTCTTTGTGGGTCGGCAGCGGTCCATCAGGGCGCTGGAAGAGGCTACCCAAAAGCAGGGGCCGGTTTTTCTTTCCTCGCAGAAGGATGCGAAGACCAACGATCCCACGGCAAACGATATTTACCAGCTCGGGGTGCTGGGAAACGTCGTGCAGATGCTGAAGCTTCCTGATGGAACGGTCAAGGTTCTCATTGAAGGCAAGAGACGGGCTAGAGTCGTGCGCTTCTTGAATCACCCGGATTTCTTTCTTGTGGAGGTGGAGGAGGTCGCGGAGGTGGGGGAAAAGAATACGGAGGTGGAAGCGATCGTCCGGGAAGTCCACAGCACCTTTGAAAACTACGTGAAGCTGAAGAAAAAGATCCCGCCTGAGATGGTCATGTCCGTATCCTCCATTGACGATCCCGCGCGGCTCGCCGATACCATCGTCGCTCACTTGGCGATCAAGCTTGAAGACCGACAGAATCTCCTGGAGACCCTCAATGCCGCGGAGCGGCTGGAGAAAGTCTTGGGCCACATGCGTGCTGAGATTGAGATCCTCGAGGTGGAGCGCCGCATCCGCTCGCGCGTCAAGAAACAGATGGAACGCTCGCAAAAGGAATACTATTTGAACGAGCAGATGCGGGCCATTCAGAAGGAGCTAGGCGAGAAGGACGAGTTCAAGAACGAGATTCAGGAGATCGAAGAAAAGATCAAACAGAAGAAACTTTCGGCCGAGGCGAAGGACAAAGTCGAAAAGGAGCTGAAAAAGCTCAAGATGATGTCTCCCATGTCGGCTGAGGCAACTGTCGTGCGGAACTATATTGACTGGATCCTGAGTCTGCCATGGAACGAGTTTACCGACGACAAGCTGGACATCAAGGAAGCGGAGAAGGTGTTGGAAGAAGACCATTACGGGCTGGAGAAGGTGAAGCAACGGATCCTCGAGTATCTGGCCGTGCAGAGTCTTGTGGGCAAGATGAAGGGTCCGATCCTCTGTCTGGTGGGGCCTCCGGGGGTGGGCAAGACTTCCCTCGGGCGCTCCATTGCCCGGGCTACGGGAAGGAAATTTGTCCGGGTTTCCTTGGGGGGAGTCCGGGACGAGGCAGAGATCCGCGGGCATCGGCGCACCTATATAGGGGCGCTGCCGGGAAAGATCGTCCAGTCCATGAAGAAAGCGGGCTCCAGCAATCCGGTCTTTCTGATGGATGAGGTGGACAAGATGTCCACTGATTTTCGTGGGGATCCTTCTTCGGCGCTGCTCGAGGTGTTGGACCCGGAGCAGAACTGTGGGTTTAATGATCACTACCTGGACCTGGATTATGACCTGTCCAAGGTTATGTTTATTACCACCGCGAATACCCTGGACCGCATTCCGCGGCCGCTGCAGGACCGCATGGAGATCATCCGGATTGCGGGGTACACAGAGTTGGAGAAGCTCAATATCGCGAAGAAATACCTGGTAGGAAAACAGCGCGACGCTAACGGTCTCATCCCGGAGAATGTCTTGTTCACCGACAACGCCATTCTCGGACTGGTCCGCTATTACACCAAGGAAGCGGGCGTAAGAAATCTGGATCGTGAGATTGCCTCGATCTGTCGCAAGGTCGCAGTGGAGGTGGTCAAGACCGATAAAAATGCCAAGATCCAGGTGGGCGCGAAGAGTTTGCACAAGCATTTGGGCCCGCCGAAATACCGCTACGGGAAGGTTGAGGTAGAACAGAGAATTGGGGTTACTACCGGGTTGGCCTGGACTGAACTGGGAGGGGAGTTGCTCTCCACGGAAGTGACGATCATGCCGGGGAAAGGGCAGCTCATTATCACCGGTCAGTTGGGTGCTGTGATGCAGGAATCTGCCCAGGCGGCAATGAGCTATGTCCGGTCGCGAGCCGAAGAGTTAGGATTAGAGAAAGACTTTTACCAGAAGGTGGATGTCCATATCCACGTGCCGGAGGGATCCATCCCCAAGGACGGTCCCTCTGCTGGGATCACGATGGCAACCTCTCTGGTTTCCGCCCTTACCCGCATTCCCGTGCGCCATGACCTGGCGATGACCGGGGAGATTACCTTGCGAGGGAGGATCCTCCCCATTGGCGGGCTGAAGGAAAAGGTCTTGGCTGCTCATAGGGGGGGGATCAAGACGGTGCTGATCCCTGAGGAGAACGAGAAGGATATTGAGGAGATACCCAACACGATCCTAAAAACGGTCGATCTCGTACCGGTCTCCCATATGGATGAGGTGTTGAAGAAGGCACTCATTCTGGAGGATCCCGAGAGTCTCTTCAAGCGCAGGCGGGAGTCGGCCGAAGCAAAAGAAGAATCTCCCGCCTTTGAAGAAAAGGAAGAAGAAAGCCCCAGGGCGGATATCTTGCCGCAATAGATCGGGACGGCCTGAGTTTTGTTCTCAGTAGATTGACACCAGAGCTTTCCTGCTGGTATAAATGCGATGCCCTGCTGTTGACGCGGTGGGGCGGTGAGGAGGAAAATGACAAAGGCGGACTTGATTGATTCTGTGGCGAGCAAGGCGGACCTTCCCAAACAGAAGGCAGAAGAGATTGTCAACGGGGTTTTTGATGACATTGTTGCCGCCTTGAAGAACGGGGATAAAGTGAACATCTCGGGTTTCGGAACTTTCTCGGTCTCCCAGCGCAAAGCGAGAACGGGAAGAAATCCGAAGACCGGAGAGACGATTCAGATTGCTTCCTCTCGAGCCGCCAAGTTTAAGGCCGGTAAGAGCTTAAAAGATTCCCTCAGCTAAATCGCTCTCTGTCATTAGAGACTGGAAGGACCTCTAGGCAAGGAACTTGCCGTACGACGCCTCAAGCCTGAGGTTGGAGGCGGGTGTTTTTGGCCGAGGAGGGGCGGTTAGCTCAGCGGGAGAGCATCGGCCTTACAAGCCGGGGGTCACAGGTTCAAATCCTGTACCGCCCACCAGTTTCGTTACTCGTCACTCGTCACTCGTGACTCGTGTTTGTGTAAAAGTAAGAATCCCTTTTGGCTAAACGAGCCACGAATGACGAACACGAGTCACGAATTTGCGGGGTCGTAGTTCAGCTGGTTAGAACGCCGGCCTGTCACGCCGGAGGTCGCGAGTTCGAGTCTCGTCGGCCCCGCCATAACCATTCGGAAATACAATAGCCGTGCCTCGGAATGTCCCGGTTTTCTTTTTAAAGGACTGTTTTTGGCCCGAAGCGCCTCTAAGTAAGCAGCTCCATCCTACCTTGTGCGGTCCCGTTGAAAGACCGTGCCGATCGCAAAGCATCCGCGTGGTAGCATAACTTAATCCCACCATAAAAAGGTCCAAGGAAAATGCTTGAAGTGATCGGCCTATCGAAGACATTCTCTACCTCTGACGGCTTCGTCAGGGCAGTTCGGGATGCCAGCTTTAATGTCCCGCAAGGATCGTTTTTTGCTCTGTTGGGGCCTAGCGGTTCGGGAAAGACCACGATATTGCGTTGTGTCGCCGGGTTGGAGCGACCTGAAGCCGGGGAAATTAGGATCGGCGATCAGACCGTGAGCTCTACCAGCGGGGGCCTTTATTTGCCGACATACCTTCGTCCGATTGGTATGGTTTTTCAGTCCTATGCGGTATGGCCCCACATGACTCTCTTCGACAACGTGGCGTTTCCGCTGCGTTACGGCCGCCAAAGGTTTACCGAAGAAGAGATCAAATCGAGGGTCAAGGAGGTCTTGCAGCTAGTCAAGCTCGATGGTCTCGAGCAGCGCTCCGCTACGCAATTGAGCGGCGGCCAGCAGCAGAGGGTGGCGCTCGCCCGCGCATTGGTCCGCAGGCCTCGGCTCCTGTTGCTGGATGAGCCTCTATCTAATCTCGATGCCAAGCTACGAGAGGAGATGCGCCGGGAACTCCGTGAACTCACCCGTTCAGTCAGGGTCACCACTCTTTATGTTACCCATGATCAGGCTGAGGCGATGGCCCTGGCGGATGAGGCGGCAATTATCATGGAGGGGAACATCATTGAGAGCGGCTCTCCCCAAAAAATGTATACTTCCCCAAAGACCTCCAAGGCAGCCAATTTTCTAGGGACCTCTATTGCTTTCGAGGGGATCGTGCCCTCCCCTCCTTCCGGGTCAATTTTACAGACCCCGTTAGGTCTCCTGTATTGTCCGCGGCCCGCTGAGGCTGCTCCGGGTATCGCCTTCCAGGTAATGATTAGACCAGAGGATGTAAGCTGCCATGCCGACCGTCCGGTGGGTTTAGACAATATTTTTCAAGGCCGAATTAAAAAGTTAATTTTTTTAGGGGCCTATTATGAAGCTGCTATTGACCTTAAAGGCTTGGAGGTTCAGTTGTACCTCGACCGTCATGGCTCGTGGAGCGAAGGTCAAACGGTGCATTTATGCTTGCCCCCGGAAAGAATAGCCGTTCTTCAGTTGCACGGAGGCTGATTTACAATGCAGGTGAGTGAGGCCCAAGAATTGCAACTGCTGGGCAGGGCAGCTCGTCGAGAGGAGGCGGTGGAGCGTTGGATTCCCCGGGTCGTGGCCCTGGTCGCGCTCTTCTTAGTAGCTGCGCCGTTGTTGACCGTTACCGTGGCTAGCTTCCGTCCTGGTCTGACGCTACCTTTCCAGGCCGGAGAGTGGACTTTGGGCAACTTCGTGGAGGCTTTCGGTAGTCTGTTTACCTATCGTTTGCTTCTCAACACGTTCCTCTATGCCTTTGCCTCCTTGGCCGTGGGGCTATCCATTGCGCTTGTCTTCGCCTGGCTGGTCGAGCGGACCGACATGCCCTATGCGAGCTCAATCTATACTCTCCTTCTGATTCCAATGGCCGTGCCCAGTCTGTTAAAGGCCCTGGGCTGGGTTCTTCTGCTCGGCCCGCGACAGGGGATAATAAACCTCTTCCTTAGGGACCTTCTGGGTCTCAACACGCCTGTAGGTCCGCTCAATATTTATAGCTTCGCCGGCATGGTATTCCTTACCGCGCTATCCGTGGTGCCTACCATGTTCCTTATGCTGGGTCCTTTGCTGCGCAATATTAACCCTTCGTTTGAGGAGGCAGCGGAGACCTCGGGCGTGGGTATTCTCAACACATTGCGTAAGGTTACCTTGCCGCTCATCTCTCCGGGCATTCTAGCGGTGATCATGTACTTTGTCATCGTTATGATTGAGTCTTTTGAGATCCCGCTGGCTATCGGTCTAAACGCAAAATTTCCTGTCCTGAGCTTACAGATCTATATCCTTTCGCGCGGCGAGCATTTGCCGCATTATGGTTTGGCCAGCTCCTATAGTTTTCTCGGACTCGTTTTGGGTATCCTCCTCCTCTACGCGTATCGCAGAGCGACGGCAAACGCGCAGAGATTCGCCGTCATCACTGGCAAGGGCTATACCCAAAAACGTTTCGCCCTGGGTCGGGGCAAATATTTGGCTTTAGGCTTTATCGGGCTTTATCTCATGCTAGCGGTCATTCTTCCTGTTGGCGTTCTGCTGTGGGGCAGCTTGCTGGATTTCTATCGGCCCCCCTCCCAGGCCGCTCTGGCTCATATCTCATTGACCAATTATGTGGAGATTTTCCGCAGCCCTCGCATCATCCTGGCTGCCACTAACACCTTGATCCTTTTCTTGAGCGCAGCCAGCTTGACTGTGTTCCTAGCTTTATTGATCTCATGGGTCATTCATCGCCATCAGTCGTATTTCAGCGCGGCGCTCGACAACGCGGTGTTTTTGCCCCTGGCTGTGCCCAGCATCGTCATCGCTTTGGGCGTGATGCTCTTCTATCTTCCCACTCCTCTTTGGGGCACGATATGGATCATTGTTCTTGGGCAAATCATCCGATATCTGCCTTTCGGCGCCCGCACGATCAGCGCAGCCATTCTCCAGATCCATCAAGAGCTAGAAGAAGCGGCATGGGCTAGCGGGGCTTCAAAGTTAACGACCTTGAGGAGAGTAACCCTTCCGTTGCTTTTGCCAGCCGTATGGAACTCCTGGCTTTGGGTTGCCATCCACAGTATGCGTGATTTTACCTTCCCCCTCATGCTCATCTCGTACACGAACGTGGTAATCACCAGTCTCTTGTGGTCGCTTTGGGAGCAGGGTCGACTCACGGGGATGTCTGCGATGGCTGTTTTACTCATCCTGGTTTCAGCGTTTTTGAGCGTCGCAAGCCGCCGCGTGGCCCCGCGGTTAGGGATATAGGAGAGATATCATGGCAGACCTTTTGCGCCGGTCATGGCAAATGGTGTATGGAGAACAGAAAGGGCGTTACGTGCTTTAGGAAAACTATCAGCCAAAACCTAGAAATCACTTACAGGAAAGGAGAAGAGGAGAGATGACCAACGAGACAGTGCTACTGGAAAAAAAAGACAAGATCGCTATTGTGACTCTCAACCGACCTGACGCGGGGAACGCCCACGACGGTCGGATGGGGGAAGCCCTCGATGCCACCTGGGCTGAGCTGAAGAAGGATGAAGACACGTGGGTCGTCATCCTGACAGGCGCCGGCGACCGCCATTTTTGCACCGGCGCGGATATGAAGGCTGCGTCGCGCCAAAGCCAGCCTGGATTCACAGGGCGCGGGGTGACCCCCTGGGGAGATGTTCCTCAGGATTTTTGGAAACCAGTTATTGGCGCCATCAACGGAGTCGTTGCCGGCGGGGGCTGGCATTTCGTATGGCAGGCGGATTTTTCTATCGCCGCTGACCATGCCACCTTCCTGGAACCCCACGTGAGCGTGGGGTGGGTGCCTCTCAGGGAAATGTTAGGGCTTGCATCCCGGGCGCCCTTGAGCATTGTGTTCCGTATGGCCTTTATGGGGACACGGGAGCGGCTGTCTGCTCAGCGGGCTTACGAGTTGGGAATCGTGACCGAGCTGGTGCCCTATGAGCGCCTCATGCCGCGTGCGGTCGAGATCGCGCAAGTGATCTGTGAACAGGCGCCTTTGGCGGTGCGGACGATCAAGGAGGCGCTGCACAGGGCTTATGATCTTCGTTTCGCCATGAGGGAAGTGTTCGAGCAGATGGATTCGGTCAGGCGCTTTGTAGATCACGAAAGTGAGGATGGAAAAGAGGGGCCAAGGGCTTTTGCGCAGAAACGGCGTGCAGCTTGGAAGGCGCGGTAACCGCGCGGGAGACGGGGCTCGCAAGGATGAGCCCCCGGACGCGGACTCCCGGGTTTTGTGGAGCGAAATGACATGGAGCAGACTCCAGATCTCGCACAGTTTTTCAATCCCCGCAGCATAGCCATCGTGGGCGTCTCAACGCGCCCAGGTTCTATTTCAGGCCAGTTCCTCGCCTACCTGACCCGGTTCGGCTATAAGGGTCAAATTTATCCTGTGAATCCTCGACACCAGGAGGTTGCCGGGCGCCCGTGCTACGGGCGGCTAGCGGATATTCCGGACAATGTGGATCTCTGCCTCATCGTAACTCCCAAACAGGCGGTGAGAGCGACTGTGGTAGAGTGCGCAGAAAAAAAAGTACCCTACGTTGTGATTCCCGCCGCAGGCTTCGGAGAAGCGGGCCCTGAAGGCGCAAAGGTTCAAGAAGAGCTAATGGCTATCGCCCGGACGAGCCATATGCGGCTCGTCGGTCCCAACTGTATGGGTTTTATTAACTTTAAGGAAAGAGTGGCTTTGAGCTTTGGCGGCTTTCTAGCCGATGTCGAAAATCTGGCCGGAGGCAATGTGGCCTTTGTGAGCCAGAGTGGCGCCTTTGGCGGCGGCATGGTCAGGCGCTGCTTAAAGGAAGGTATCGGCTTTACCTACCATGTGAGCACAGGAAATGAAGCGGATCTCGATGCGCTCGACTTTATGGAGTACTACATAGAAGATCCAGACACCCGGGTGATCGGGGCATTTATTGAAGGCATCAAGGATGCTTCCCGTCTCGTTGCAGTGGGCCGGAAGGCGAGGCTGTCCGGCAAGGTAATTGTGGTCCTCAAAGGAGGCAAGTCTGCTCGAGGCGCGCAGGCAGTGGGTTCCCATACCGGACGGATAGCCGGATCGGCGGACGTGTACCGTGGAATTTTCGCTCAGGCTGGAATGATCGAAGTGGCTAGCGCGCGGGAATTGAGCGCCGCCCTCGAAACTTTGTCCCAGGTGAATTTCGCCCCTCCCTGTTACGCCGTAGCTGCAGTCGTAGCCTCGGGGGGAAGCGGGATATTGGCCAGCGACTACTGCGAGGTCCTGGGCCTAAGCTTTCCTGAGCTTTCTCAAAAGACCCAGAGCGCCCTCTCATCCTTAGTTCCTGAGGCAGGTTCCTGCGCCAACCCAGTTGACATCACAGCCCAAGTGCCACACAACGAGATACAGAAGCTCCCCTCCATTATAGATCTCGTCTGCAAGGAAGAAGGCGTAGGTGTCATAATGCTGAGCATTGCCAACCTCCATTTGGAGCGATGCTGGCGCGAGGTGCTGGAGATTGTAGGCGCTTCCGGAAGGTTGCTGGCTGTGGGCAGTTCAGGGGGGTTGTCAGGGCCTACCCGGCGCGAACTGGCAAAAAGCGGTAGAGCCATTGTCGGGGAGGACGTGTGGGATGCGCTGCAGAAGGTAGCCTTCGTCGTAAAACGTCAGGGACTGAATCACAAAACTGAGTGGCTCGCTCCAAGCGTTCGGTGCGGTAAGCATGATCACCATGCGCTTCCGGCGCCAGCAGGAGGCGTTTTGACCGAGCATCAAGCCAAGAGACTTTTGGCCCCTTATCTTCAGATGCCCAGAGGGAAACTGGCTTCTTCTATAGGAGAGGCGGTGGGGATCGCAGATGAGTTCGGCTATCCGGTGGTATTGAAGCTGGTGGCTCCAGGACTGCTCCATAAGACCGAGTCGGGAGCTGTGAAACTCCACATAGACTCTCCAGACAGCCTGGCTAAAAGTTTCGCTGAGCTGATGGAAAGGGCGCCTGCGGTGGCCGGGCAGCTCCATGGCGTGCTTGTAGAAGAACAAGTGGAGAGAGGAACAGAGGTGATTCTGGGGTTTCTGCGCAAACCGGAGCTGGGGCCGTTAGTTATGTTTGGATCAGGGGGTATTTTGGTAGAGCTGATCCGGGATGTGAGCTATCGATCTCTGCCGGCGGGCCGCGAGGATTTAGCGGGAATGGTGCGCGAGACCCTTAGTTACAAGCTGCTCCGGGGATTTCGTAACCAGCCTGCAGGGGATGTAGAAGGCCTGTTGGATCTGATGACCGAGGCCTCGGCTCTCTTTCTCGCCAATCCGTGGATGAAGGAACTGGAGTTCAACCCTATCGTTGTTTTGCCTGCCGGGCGTGGGGTGCGGGCGCTTGATGTGGTGCTGACCACCTGAGCGGAGCACCGAATGTCTAAGCTGTGGAAGATGATCGAGGTTCAAAGGAGGAGCCATGTTGCGGCCATTTGAATTGGTTGAGCCGACTTCGCTGTCGGAGACCTTTGGGTGTCTGGAGCACCATGGGGAAGAAGCGAAGGTCTATGCCGGAGGCAGCGAGCTCCTGGTTGCCATGAGGCTTGGGTTACTTCACTCTAAGATGCTCGTCAATATCAAGCATGTCCCTGGCATGGATCAACTGGAATTAGAAAACGGCAGCCTCAGGGTTGGCTCCCTGGTGACTCACCGGAGGGTAGAGACTTCGGCGCTGGTCAGGGAGAGGTTTCCCTTGATTGCTCGGATGGAAAGCAAAGTTGCTAACGTTAGGGTAAGGAATGTTGGCACGCTGGGCGGGAACCTGGCTTTCGCTGAGCCCCACTCAGACCCGGCAACGCTTTTTCTGGTCTATGGGGCGGAAGTTGTATTGCAGTCAAGCCGGGGACAAAGGCGCATACCGTTGTCGGAGTTCTTTGTCGGCCCTTATGAGACGGTTATGGAGCCGGCCGAGATCTTGGTGGAAATCCGTATACCCTCTTTCCCACAAGGGATGAAAGGGGCTTATATCAGATGGGGCGTTCTGGAGCGCCCCGCACTGAACGTGGCGGTTGGGGCCCGGTTGGCGGAAGACAGATTGCTTGAGGCGGTGAGAGTTGCCGTTGGATGCGTGGGGCCGATACCCATCCGCTTGCAGCAGCTCGAAGAGTCGCTCCGTGGAATGGAGCTATCGGCCGCCTATCAGCACATAGGCAGCTCGGGAACGGCTGTCCGGCAGTGGTTGGCGCCGGTAAGCGATATCTTCGGATCTGACGACTACAAAGTGTACATGGTGAAGACCCTGTTGCAAAGGGCGCTACGACAGGCCGTGGAGGGGGACGATCATGGATAAAGTGTCAAAGGCAGCTCGAACCGTGCCCGTTAAGGTGACGGTAAACGGAGAACCCTGGGAAGGGGAGGTCAGATGTGAGGAGACCCTGCTAGGTTTCCTAAGAGATCGCTTGGGTCTTAAAGGGACAAAACGCTCCTGTGAGTCGCAGGTGTGCGGCGCCTGTACGGTGTTGGTGGATGGTCTGGCCGTTAGCTCCTGCTCTTACCTGGCGTGGGAAGCGAGGGACAAGCAGGTGCAAACCATTGAGGGTCTGGCGTGCGGGGGGAAGCTGGACCCGGTCCAAGAGGCGTTTGTCAAACACAGCGCTGTTCAATGCGGTTATTGTACTCCCGGGATGATTATGATGGTCAAGGCGTTGCTCATGGAGAATCCTCATCCCTCCAGGGAGGAGATCCGAAATTGGTTAAACGGTTCCATCTGTCGCTGCGGCACGTATGTCGCCGTCGAGCAAGCGATCCTTGATGTGGCGGGCGCGACAGAGTAGGAGGAAAGAAATGGCGGATGCGTTCAAAAATATCCTCTTCGCGGTTCATGACGCGATCGCGACTGTAACTATCAACAGACCAGAAAAGCTAAACACCCTTTCAGTTGAAACACTTTATGAATTAAGACAGGCAGTAGAGAGCATTCTCGAGCAGGAGGAGATCCGAGTCGCCGTTATTACCGGGGCAGGCGAAAAGGCCTTTGTTGCAGGAGCCGATGTCTCTGAGCTGGCGAGATTAAACCCGCCTGAGGCGAAGTCATTTTCACTGCTAGGCCAGGGCATCTTCAACATGATCGAAAATGGGGGCAAACCGTTTATAGCGGCGGTTAACGGGTTTGCCCTCGGCGGTGGTTGCGAGCTTGCGCTGGCCTGTTCTATACGGATCGCGTCGGAAAATGCCCGGCTCGGACAGCCCGAGGTGAAGCTGGGGATCATAACCGGCTTTGGAGGCAGCCAGCGGCTTCTTCGCGTAGCAGGAAAGGCGAGAGCCCTGGAGCTGTGTCTGTTTGGTGAGCCCATCGATGCGAAGACGGCGTGCGAGTGGGGGCTGGTTAATAAGGTTGTTGCCCAATCACGATTAATGGACGAGGCCTGCTCCTTGGCTCAAAAGCTGGCCTCGTTCTCACCGCTTGCGTTGAAATACACACTTGAGGCAGTCAACACAGACGCTCCACTTGAGCAAGGGCTTTCCCGCGAAGCAAATCTGTTCGCCTTATGCTTCGCTACGGAGGATATGAAAGAGGGCACCTCCGCCTTTTTGCAGAAAAGGAAAGCCCAGTTCAAAGGGAAATGAAGAGGCTTTTCAATCAGTTGCCCGAAAACCTGCTACGCGAGATCGGAGTTGTCAAATGACCGAGCGAACAAAGATTGCCTATGTGAGGTGTCCCAAGTGTGGGGAGGAGTTTCACATCATGGCCGAAGACTTTGCTCAACACCGGGATATGAACTGTCACTGTCCTTTCTGCCATAAGGAGTTCTTGCCCTCTCAGCACCTCGTGATTGGATGGCTTTAAAGAGATGACTTCCGGAAAACTTCAAGGTGCCAAGGCTAAGGTGATCGGGCAGGCGCTTTATGCCGAGGATCTGGAACTGCCCGGTATGGTGGTAGGTCTGCGTTTCTACCTGACTTCCGCCTTGGGAAATCCGTAGGCTTCAAGAACCAGCTTCATCCATTTCGGAGTGTTATGGTAGGTTTTGTAGTCATTGACGGATATCTTCTTCCCTTGAATGATCCTACTGATCTCTCCTCCCGAATACAAGTTGGACTTGACAGGTTCATAGTCATCAATGATTTTTTGCCCCTCCGGACTAGCCTCGTGCTCTAGGAAAAGGAGCGCGGCATAGGGGTTAGGGGCCGTCTCGATCACCAGATTATGCTCCTGAAGTCTCACTGACAGCGGCTCGATAACCTTGCACACTAGGGACTTGGTGACGTCTTTCCATGTTGCGCGCACGCAGGAATGATAGTTAGTAAGCTGGTGCAGCATGTATTCTCCGGTTGCGATGCCAGTGAGCGCCCTGGTATTGCCCCTGACCCAGATAGGTTGCTGCTCCTTTAGCTTGCGCGCGTAGTTCAGCACCCACTCCTCACCCAGGCCGGGCATTAGAGCGGCCATGCAGTGGGGACGAATCTCCGCGAAAAACTTCTTGCCCTTGAATTCGGGCTTCAAGATATCCTCCAGGTTGTTGGGAACCTTGTCCGCCGGAATACGGTTCTTGTTGTAGGCAACGGTGCAGACCGAACTAGCCATTGAGACCAAGGTGCGACGTTGGGGGTCAACCATCTTAGGTTGAATAGCCAGCACCCCCTGCTCGGCCATGCCTAAGATGTCGAATTTTTTTGCATGGTCGGCAAAGTCATTGTAGAAGTCTTCTGTGGCATGGTTTATATCCCAATCCCTCACCGTTCCTGCCTTTACCTCCAATAGATGGCGCTGGGCAGCTTCGGTTCCGGTAATCTCCTCCATCTTGACATCTATAAAGGGGTACTTCTTTCTGAAAGACTCCATCATGGGCTTAAAGGTATCCTGGTCCAGAGAGGAAAGGACACGGAGCTTGCCCTCTTTTTTTGCCTTCGCGATGATCTCATCACGGCT
>JACPSE010000076.1 GCA_016193465.1 Deltaproteobacteria bacterium | reverse complement strand
GACCCTTTCGGTCATCCGGCTTTCCTGAGCCCTTCATCTCAAGGCGCTATCTGCCTATGTACCGGGAGTACTTTCACAGACCCGCAGCCTGCTACTCCGCCTCTTCCAGCCATCTCAGCTTTCGCCTTACGGTATATCCTTCGCCTCAGTTCTTGCAGATCGACGGAAGGTTTTATCATCCTTCCCTGCCTTACCTCACGGTCAAAGGAATTCGACTCAGCATGGCCCCTTCGCTCCGTCCGCGTTACCGGACTTCATCGCTACTACGGGCCACTCCGCCATCCTGTTGCCGTTCGGCCCCTTTCCCGCCTGCCTGTGCGTGTTCGCACGCAGACAGGTGTCCCAAGTTATAGGGCCTACCTCTTTCCAGAAATTTCTTCCCGGGGCAAACAGGACTTCTCCAGTTTCCATCGCGTCCCTGTTGCCGTGTCGCCGCCAATACCCCGCCGGTGTGGACCATCTCCTCAGCCAGTCTGAAACAGCCCATGCTGTCTTCACCGATATTTGAGCCAGCCCATGCTGTCTTCACCGATATTTGAGCGGCTCGACCACCGGAGTTCGAACCATCTTTTACGAGGCTTGCTCAGCGTTTACTCGCGTTGCAACCCGACAACTCGCTCATCGGCCCAAGGCCGAC
The DNA here is from genome assembly GCA_016193465.1 of Deltaproteobacteria bacterium. Taxonomy (GTDB): domain Bacteria; phylum Desulfobacterota; class Binatia; order UBA9968; family UBA9968; genus UBA9968. The sequence goes on along the minus strand of JACPSE010000076.1, from coordinate 9,565 downwards.
TTTGTCAGTAGGCTCCAGCATGTCGATTGCCCTTCATGCTGCTACCCAAGCTAGGCGGCTTCTGGCTGTTACCGCCTCAGGACTTCCCTCACCTCAGTGAGAGTCACCCTATGGATCACGACAGCGATTCATCTGGACACACCAAAGGTAAAGATTCGACCCCAAGGCCTGCACCCTTGAGCTGTGCCTTCAGACCAGGCCCCGAGCTTTTCAGGAATTTGGAAATTAAGAATCAACAGACCTGACCCTCAATCCGCGATCCGCTAATTTATCACTACCGACGCTCCGGCAAAAGGGACAGAGACTTCCGGCGACTCGGAGTCAGTCTTCGCTCGGGGGACAGGAAGGTCCCTGGCGAGAGCGAGCGAGGCTGCGGACGAGCCTTTCGGGATTTCAAATGGCAATTTCCAAATCTCAAATCTGAAATGTGAGATCTGCAATCTGAGATCCCGAGCGTAGCGAGGGTGGATTGACAACTTTTCCTTAGCAGCGTATTCCTGGCGCGAACAACCGGCGACAAAGGAGGTAATATGGCGGATCTAATCCTGCGGGAGCGAGACGGCGATGTCACCACGATCACGCTGAACCGGCCTGAGATCGGCAACCGAGTGAGCGATGCGATGGCCGGTCAGTTAGCAGACATGATCGACGACGACGCGAAGGAATCTCGGCTTATCCTGCTCAAAGGGGCGGGAAAGAATTTTTGCCTTGGACGCGAGGCGATGGGACAACGGCAACCTTCCCTCGAGGCCTACGCGCTGCGTGGACAAACAGAAGTTCTTTTTAATTGCTATGACGCCTTTCGCCGATCCAAAGTGCCGGTCATCGGCGTTATCCAGGGGAGCGCTGTTGGATTCGGCTGCGCGCTGGCGGCGCTCTGCGACATTACCATCGCGAGCGACAAGGCCCGCTTCCAACTGCCGGAAATGGCGCACAACATCATGCCGACCATCGCCATGTCGGCGCTGGTTGATCGTGTGCCGCGCAAGGCGCTCATGTATCTTGTCTATTCCACCGACGAGATCGACGCGCATAAGGCGCTTTCTTTCGGCCTGGTCAGCAACGTCGTCCCTGTGGATAAGCTCGATCCTGCCGTTAATCATCTTATCGAGGCGATGAACAAGTATCCCCTACCGGCCCTTATGGCGGTCAAGGAGTACGCAAGGTCCGCTTATGGGATGGATACCCGGGCTGCGAACGATTTCGCCCGGAATTTACACGCGACGATCAACAGCTCCTCGGGCGTGCGTCCGTAAATGAACGCGGCGTTATCGGCGGGGCAACTTCGGCTGAGAGAAAAAGGGGACGCAGACACTCTTGTCCGCAATACGGTTTACAGGTAGCTCATCTCACTACGGAACCTTTTGGAGAGACCCTCGATGTTCAGGGTCCAGGTGTTGGCGCTTCCCCAGGGGAAGAAGCGGGAGCCGTGGATAAGCACCATCGCCTCCCCTTCGCCTTTTTCGTAGTAGCGTGTTCTGAAGCCATCCACGTCGACAAACTTTGCCTGGTGAATAACCGACGCGCTCTCTTTCATCTGTTGTGTCCGAGCATCCACATCTACCCCCTACAATGATCGTGCTGGTTTTTCCCGTTTTAGATCCCAATATACCTTCTCGGCGTTAAGCGGAAGCTCGAAGAGGCGCACGCCCATAGCATCGGCGATAGCATTGGCGATGGCGGCGGCGGTTGGGACATTGGGCATCTCTCCTATAGACTTCCCTTGAAAAGGGGCCGGCCCGGTGGGACTTTGCAACACGACGCTAGTCAGCTTGGGGATATCCTTGATACAGGGAATCTTGAAATCGCCGAGATTGAGAGTCGTGATGCGGCCTTCTACTATCGGATTCTCCTCCATCAGGGCGAAGCCCAGGCCGTTGATGACTCCGCCATCCACCTGCCCCTGGAAGGTGAGAGTGTTCAACACCACCCCCGCGTCGTGCGCTGTGGTGATCTTTCTTACGGCAATCTGGCCGGTCTCTGGATCCACTTCCACCTCTGCTACCTGCGCCGCGAAAGAGGTCACAGGCGGTCCATCTGTGGGCTCGTACAGGGTCAGGTGGGAGATTGGCCCGCCATTTTCCTCGACCGCGATCCGGGCGATCTCGTCGAAGGAGATGCCCTTGCCTTTCGGGGCTTTCCATCGCCCGTTTACGAGCCGAATCTCTTGAATCCCACAACCGAGCCTGCGTGCAGCGACCTCTGTCAGCTTCGCGCGCAGTTCCCGTGCAGCCTTGTAAGCCGCGTGGCCCGAAGTGTTCGTTGACCTGCTGCCGCCGGTCCCGGGATCGTAAGGCAGACTATCGGTATCTTCGAAGCGCACCCGGACGTTCTCCGGGGCAACACCAAGCGTTTCGCTCACGATTTGCTGAACGACAGTGTAGAATCCCGGCCCGACGTCCGGCACTCCGGTCAGGAGCGTAATCGCGCCGTCCGCTTCGATGGTAATGGCCGCGCTCGCCTTGCCGCTCGGCGTGCCACGCTCGTAAAGCGCGATTCCTCTCCCACGGTGTTTTCCCGGCTTCACTCGCCGCCATCCGGAGGCTTGCACAGCCTTTTTCAGCGTCTCGCGCACGGCGATGTTCTGCCAGCGCTCTCCCATGGGGGAGGCATCGCCCTCTTTGAGAAGGTTCTTCGTCCTGATTTCTATCGGATCCAGGCCGAGCTCGCGCGCAACGATATCCATCTGCGATTCCATAGCGAACACGACCTGTGGACTGCCAGGCGTGCGCGTCTGGGTGCAGGGAACGTGGTTGGTGTAAACGCAATAGGTTGTCGCCTGGACCGCAGGGATGCGGTAATAACTTCCCAGCCGCCGCCCGCCCAGCACTGTCACCTCTGGACTGATTTTGAAGGCGGCATAGGCGCCGCCACTGAAGATGATCGTTGCCTGCACGGCACAGAGGGTTCCATCGGCCTCCACGCCTGTGCGCAAAGTGATTACTGCCGGGTGTCTGTGCGCCGCGGCCATAAGCTCCTCGGAATAGTCGAGCGCCATTTTTACCGGGCGGCCCGATCGCTGCGCCAGAAAATAACAGATCGGCACATCAATCAGCGACGCCTTTCCCCCGAAGTCCCCCCCTACGGACATGATGTGCACCTTGATGTGATTTTTCGGAATCCCCAGATCGTCAGCTAGCAGGTCACGCAACGCATAGGGGGACTTGTTGGAAGCCCAGACCTCGACCTTGCCGTCTGGATCGATGCGCACCACGCAGGCGTGGGGCTCGAGGTAGCCATGGTGGGTGAGCTGAGTACGGAAGGTATGCTCGAAAACACGCGCGGCGCGCTTGAACCCATCCTGCAGATTGCCGTTCTTTTTTATGCTCACCGATTGAAGGTTGGGGATCTCCTCCGGCACAGAGGGCGCATTCTTGTAGTGTAACCGATTTTCGTGGATGAGCGGCGCTCCGGGCCGCATAGCCTCGGTAGGATCAAAGACCGCCGGGACCTCTTCGTATTCGATCTCGATCAGCCCCAGGGCTTCTTCGGCTATATCGCGGCTCTCAGCAGCCACGGCCGCGACAGGATCGCCAACAAAACGTACCCGGTCGCGGGCCAGCACCGGCATATCCTTCATGCGTATGCCAACAAAAACCGGCGCCAGATCGGCGCCAGCGATAGCCGCGTGCACGCCAGGAAGCGCTTTTGCCTTTGAGGTATCGACTTTGACTATTTTTGCGTGGGACACAGGGCTCCGCAAAACCTTGCCCCACAGAGCCCCGGCAATCGGCACGTCAGCCGTGAATTGAGTACCCCCGGTTACCTTCTCTTGCCCCTCGATCCGCGGTACGGGTTTTCCTATAGTTCGATAGGACAAGCTCTACCTCTCATAGAATTCCTCTTCTCACAGCCTCGATCGCCTCCGCCATGCTCACGATGCCTCTGACCTCGCTTGGCCGAATCAATCTAGGCTGTATCATGGAGCCCCTCTGCTCTGAGCGCCATCCCCTATCCTCCATCCTCCATCTTCAGTCCCTAATATCCTGCAACAACCACTCGGTAGGAATCTCTCTCCCCAATCCCTTTTCTTTGGCCAACTCATACACCCTGCCGGCCACGGCGAAAAACTGGGCGCCCTGGATGTTTCCCCTTTCGGAGTAGGTGATCTGCTTCGGTGACGTCCGCCCCTTTTTCTTACCGCTCAGGAGATCAGCTAAAAGCACCGCTCGATCCTCGGCCACGACGCCGTGGGCCCTTTTATCTTTCCGTCTCATCTTCAAGCCGGCACCTTCTCGGGGCAAGGCCGCGTAGGTAATATGCTCGTCAGCCAGAGCCAATTCCGGCAGCCCCCAAGGCGCCGGAGCGTTCCCGAGTCTCAGAGAAACGTCGATCCTTTTCAACGTCTCTTCATCGGGCCTCCCGCCAATGGAGGTGATATGCGTCCCCTCTTCCAGCCATTTTCCGATGATGATCGGAACGGCGGAATCGGTGCAGCCGGCGATAATATCCGCTCCCTTATAGACATCCCGCGGGTTGTCCAAAGGCGTCACCTCGATGCCGAGCCGGTCGCAGATTTCCCTCGCATATTCTTCCCGATGGGCCTTGGTGGGACTATAGAGCTGGATTTTTTTTATTTTTCGGGCTAGACAGAAGGATTCCGCGTGCGACCTCGCCATGCCGCCGGAGCCAAGCATGCCGACCACCTCGGCATCCTCCCGCGCCATGTATTTGACGCCAATGGCGGAGTCCGCGCCGACCCTCATGTGCTGGAGGTAACCGTCGTTGATGAACGCCAGCGGCTCGCCGTTCTGGGTATTGATGAGAAGGATCAGGCCGCAGAACTTCCCCGGCTCCAGGCAGTATTTCTCGTGAGTGTGGGCGCCCGCGTATTCCTGCTCGTAAGTCACATCGGACTTCATCCTGATGGCGAAGTAGCCGGAAATCGATCCGCCTTCCATCGTTCCCCACTGATAGATCTTGTCTGGGTCGCGGGTGGGAATTTGAATATCAATGCGGGGCCGGCACACGGCCTCACCCTTTGCGACCTGCAGGTAGGCCTCTTCCAGGGCCTTCATCGCTATCTCCATTGTGAGAACACTCTTGACATCTTCGTTGTTAAGGATAAGGGTCATAGGCGCCTCCCTCTTCGGACGTAAAATTTTAAAAGTCCAAGATCATCTCTAACGTAATTTCTATCCGGCTTGCAAGCTCCAGGAGCGCGCGCTGCTTGAAGAAAGCGCCGCGAACAGATAGAGAAAAAGGCCATGCAGAAGGTGTGTAGCCTTCCAGAAGCGATCTCCAAGCATGTCCAGGATGGCTCGGCCGTGGTAATGGGATGCGGGTTGGAGTCTTTGATTCCCTTTGCCGCAGGGTACGAAATGATCCGGCAGAGGAAAAAAAACCTCACGCTCATCTGTCCAATTTCCGACATGCAGTTTGACATTCTCATCGGGGCGGGTTGCGTGAAGAAGGTCATCGCCGCATGGGTGGGAAATGTAGCCGCAGGCCTGGGACATAATTTTCGCCGCGCTATGGAGGAGGGAGTTCCCAATCCACTTGAGATAGAAGAGCATTCCAATTTCACCATCGGACTCGGTCTTAAGGCCGCTGCCATGGGAGTTTCATTCCTCCCCACCAAGACCGTGCGGGGAAGCGACTTTAGCGCGAGCAAGCAGTTTCGCGCCGTTCGTTGTCCCTTTACTGACGACGAGCTTTTGGCGGTGCGCGCCATCGTTCCCGACGTTGCGATTCTTCATGTGCAGCGAGCTGATAGCGAAGGGAACGCCCATGTTTGGGGCAACCTAGGCGTGGTGGTTGAGGCTGCACGGGCGGCGAAAACGGTTATCGTGACCTGTGAGGAACTCGTGGACCACGATGTCATCTTAAGCGATCCCAATCGGACTCTCATCCAGGGATTTCTCGTCTCCAGCGTGGTCCACTTGCCTTTTGGCTCCCACCCTTCGCCAACCCAGGGTTATGCCCGTCGGGACAATGACTTCTATTTTGATTACCACGAGAAGTCGCGCACCCGCGAGGGTTTTCAGCGCTGGCTTCAGAAATGGGTGCTGGACGTTAAAAACCATGCCGGTTATCTGGCAGAGCTGGGTGAAGATAGGGTTCGCAAACTCAAGCCTGAAGGCAACTTGTTCTCCCCTCCGGTGAGCTTTAACCTTTGACCGCGCGGGACAAGAAGCACTGCACGCTCGTGCTGGTCCGGGTCTGGACGCCTAAGATTCAACGCCTTGACTTCAAGCCCTTAAGGCAGTATCTTCTTTGTATCTACAGAGGAGGTGGGAGTTATGCGTATCCAGATCCAAAAATGGGGCAACAGTCTTGCCCTTCGCATTCCAAAGGCATTCGCGGAAGACACTGGGGTAGAGGAAGGGACCGCTGTCGACCTTTCTATCTCGAAAGGCAAACTTGTTGCCATTCCTGCGAAAAGAAGGAAACTTTCCCTCAGGCAGCTTCTCTCCAGAGTGAACAAACTCAATCTGCATGGTGAAGTGGATTCAGGGCCCCCGGTCGGGCGTGAGGTCTGGTAATGGCCCGCAGGTACATCCCGAATCGGGGTGACGTGGTCTGGGTCTCGTTTAATCCCCAAGCGGGTCACGAACAAGCCGGAAGACGTCCCGCCCTTGTGGTCTCTCCAGCCTCGTACAACGGAAAGGTGGGCCTGGCGATTTTTTGTCCAGTCACCAGCCAGGTGAAGGGGTACCCTTTTGAAGTAAACGTCCCCCCTGGGTCCCAGATCGACGGCGTTGTTCTATCTGATCAGGTGAAGAGCCTTGACTGGCGGGCCCGAGGAGCCGAATTCATTTGTAAGCTCCCACAGGTCATCATTCTGGAAGTACTCGATAGGATTGCAGTCCTACTATCTCCAGGCCGACCTTAACAATCCCTCTGCGGCCTCTTCTCCCCTTCTGCGAGCAGCTTGGACAGAAATAGGCTGCGGGCTGATAGTGTGATAGGCCGCCAAACCCGGCAGTGTTTGACGGCCAGAAAAGTCTTGACAGGTTAGGCTAGGTGGTGGATATTCCAACCGATTCCGGTTTGATTGGTGGAGCCGTCTTGGGAGATAGGCCGCCAGCGTTTGTCGCCGCCTAAAGCGGCTCACTTAATGGTTATCCGTCTACAACCAATGAGGAGCTACGATGACAGCGAAACCAACTGACGATCTCGAAGCCGTACGTGGTCTAGTCGAATTGCTTCAGGCTTTTTCAAATGAAGAGCGCGAACGAATCATTCGGTGGGCTCGCGAAAAACTCGGAATGCCGGGCGCCGCAACTTCCGGCGCCACAAATCCGGCAGGCTCCAGTGATACAACCCAAACTAAGGGGGTAGGGTCGGCTTCTGGACAAAACGTGGATATCAAGTCGTTCGTAGATGTTAAGGCACCTCAAAGCGACCGACAACTCGCCGCTATAGTGGCTTATTACTATCGGTTCGAGGCTCCCGCTTCAGACAGGAAAGAATCGATAAGTAAAAAGGATCTTGAAGACGCATGTCGGCTTGCCGGTAGAAAGAGAATCCGTTACCCCGCCCAGACACTGAACAATGCCTTGAACGACGGATATCTCGATAAGGCAGACCGAGGGAAGTATCGCATCAATACCGTGGGAGAGAATCTAGTTGCTATGGTTCTTCCGTCAAGCGAAGGCTCGGCGAAGATCTCGCGAACGCTTAAACCAAAGAACCGCGGGAAGAAGGCTCCAAAACGGAAACCACGCCGTTCATAGCCGGGCGGTGACTATGTCTAGCGCCTCGGATGTTCTTGACCAAGCAGTCATCTCGATAAATAGAGTCATTAAAAACCTTAAGCGTGGGACAACCAAGCAGGTTTCAGCGTCTGAGGAGCGAACCAGTCTCAGATCAACCGCTTTAGCCTGGTTCAAATCGCATCGTCCGTTGTTGCAGGCCGTCGAAGGCAACTCCGTCCTGAAGGGGATTGACGATCAGTTTCGGAGGCTTTTGGAGGGTGCCGAGAGGTCAAGCTCCCGGTCAAAATTAATGGGCCTGACAAAAGATCTTAGAAAAGACTTGATTGCGCTGCGCTCCGATTCCCTCTCGGCGACGGTGTCTCCGACGACGTCGAAAACATTACAGGGTCTTCCCGCTAACGTTTCCGTATTGGTGCCCGACCCGGCCATGCAGGAGATCTTGCGAAACAGATGGAAGGAAACTGAGCTATGCCTCAACGCCGGGGCCTATCTCGCAGCCGTTGTAATGACAGGTGCTCTTCTTGAGGCGCTTTTTTTGGCACGCGTTAATCGACTGAAGGACAAGTCACCCCTGTTCAAGCTGTCTTGCACTCCAAAGGATCGAACAGGCAAACCGATTCCATTAGCAGAGTGGACCCTCAAAAGCTTCATTGATGCTGGGCATGAACTAAAGTGGATTAGGCAGGCAGCCCGCGACGTCGGAAATGTCTTGCGTGACTATCGGAATTTCATTCACCCAGAAAAAGAACTCAGGCAGGGGATCTCCATTAATGAACACGACGCAAAAATGTTTTGGCCGATTTTGAACAGCTTAGCAGAACAAATAATAGATAGCGTCAAGCTTGGGGGTTAGAATTACTGGGGCTAGTACCCATGAGACGCCGATGGAATGGTTTACGGCCATTAGCCAATTGCTAGGCCACATTGCCTGGCCTGCTGCGTTGATCACTCTCGTCATCATGTTTCGGCGCGAGATCCGACAGCGTCTTGCAGCCGTGACCGAGGTGAAGTACCCGGGCGGTGCGATCATCATGCGAGAGGTAGAGCGCCTTGAGGCGAAAGTTGAAGATGTTACCGCCACCTCTTCTACACGCCAACTTCCGCCCGGCCCCGGCACCTCCTCGCTAATCGCCCCGCACAGCGACTCACGACTCGCTATCGCTCAGATGCGCCTCGACGTGGAGAGAGAACTATTCTTGGTGTCACGCCATGCTCTTAGTCGTAGCGAGATTACCGGCTGGCCGGTCGAGCGGTACCTTGAGGAATTGGAGAAGGCTCAGGTATTGGACCCTCGTTTGGCAGACAGTCTTCGGGACTTTATTGCCCTCGCCAATATGATCGTCCACAAGGCAGATGTTCCCGAGGCAGCTGTTCAACGCGCGTCTGCGGTGGGAAGTTCCCTGGTCGCCACACTCCGGCGCAAGCGGCTCGTGCTTGAAACGGAATACGATTTCTGGGGCCACGGCCTATGGCATATGCGTCGCGACTTGAAGGAGCGTGAAAATAGGTACTACCTCTGGTCCGCCGTCGCTGCGAGCCTGCCGACGTTCGATTACGACTACGATGTTTATCGCGAGGCCCTTGAGCGCCACAACGCGAGGGTTACTCGTGAAGGTCCGAAGGCTCACGCCATTGACGTTCTGTCGCTTGACGAATTCGTTTCCGTGCTGGAGTTCCGAGAAAGCGAACTGCTCAGGATCATCGGCCTGGTGCGGAGTGGCCAGGGTTGGGGCGACGGCAACCGCGCCATCGAATGGCGCTGGCCGAGCGAGTGGGGCAACATTGGCTGGACAGGTCCGATTTTGCGGGAGAAGGTCTATCTTTGGGGTGCGGAAGAGGACCTCATGCGGACACGTGCGGCTCTTTCGCACTATCGACAGCGCCTTTTGGGCACTCGGCGCAGC
>JACPSE010000075.1 GCA_016193465.1 Deltaproteobacteria bacterium | reverse complement strand
GGACTTCTCCAGTTTCCATCGTGTCCCTGTTACCGTGTCGCCGCCAATACCCCGCCGGTGTGGACCATCCCTTCAGCCAGTCTGAAATAGCCTATGCTGTCTTCGCCGAATATTGAGCGGCTCGACCACCGGACTCTTGGCTTTTACGAGGCTTGCTCAGCGTTCACTCACGTTGCAACCCGGTAACTCGCTCGCCAGCCCAAGGCTGACTTTGTCGGCAGGCTCCAGCATGTCGATTACTCTTCATGCTGCTGCCCAAGCTAGGCGGCTCCTGGCTTTTGCCGCCGCGGGACTTCCCTCAACATTTCTTGAGAGTCACCCTATGGATCACGACAGTAATTCATCTGGACACACCAATAAACAAGGCCACGACACCCGAATCATAAAACGATAAAGAAGTTAAGAGCAGTTGCGCTGTTTTTATCGAGCACCGGTAGGCTTCCTACCGCCTCTTCTCATGTGCTTACACCACACTTTTTGGCAGGGAGCCATAGCACCATTGACCGAAAAAGCGAAGATTGTTATGGTTGGGCCAAAAGGTGAAGCCCCTGATGGGAGAGGTCGAAAGAAAAAGACTCTTTTTACGCGTAGGCGACGAGGTTTCCCACAATGGCTATGAGCAGTGGGGCATCGGCGTCGTGGTGGAAGTGATGACCTCCACGGTTCCCGGTGGGACTTGCCTGGCGCGCATCCGCTTCCAGGACGGACAGCTACGCATCTTCGATAACGACATGGACAGCGAGCGGTGCTGTTACTACTTTGGTGTGCGGCGCTATTGGAATCCTTCCCATGGAGTCAATATGCTCCGCTCTAAATTTTTCTCATTGAAAGGATAGCGAAAAGTGTCGAAACAAAGAATAGTCAGGTCTCTCGCAATTGCAGCGCTAATCTTAGGCTTGCTATCTCCCCCTCCCGCATCCGCGGAGGAGCCCGATGAAATCGCCGGTATGGCCATTGGCGTCGCCGCAGGAAACATGTGGTTTGTGCCCATAAAGGCCATCTCCGTCGTGATGGGAGCGACCGCGGGGGCGGTCTCGTTTGTCTTTTCAGGGGGAAACGCTGAGCTGACCCAGCAGATTTGGCGCGATACCACCGAAGGCCCCTACCTCATCACCCCGGAGGTGGCGCGAAAAGCGATTGGGGAAAGACCCGAGCTCAAAAAACAGTAGGCAGGAGGCAGTAAGCGGTAAAAGCTTCACCTTCGCCCTTGCCAACTGGCCCTCCAGTCTCTCTGCCTACTGCTCACCGCCAGCTGCCTACTTGCTTCAGCCTAAGAGGCTAAGTTTGTCCTAAAAAAGTTTACGGTTCTCCCCCAGGCATCCTTGGCCGCTTCCGGATGATAACGGTCCGCGTTCGTGTTGTTATTGAACGCGTGCTTGGCTCCGGGATAGACCTTGATGTCGAAGCTCTTCCCGTGCTTCGTCAAAGCCGCCTTCAGCGGTTCCACACCTGGCATGATGTTAGGGTCCTCTTGCCCGTAATTGCCGAGCACCGGACAAGGAATATTCTGCACCGCATCGAGCGGGTCAGGGTTGCGCCCGTAATAAACAACCGCGGCGTTGAGATCTCTGCACTTGGTGGCAAAGTTGAGCGACTGTCCCCCACCCCAGCAGTAGCCTACGACACCGACCTTGCCATTGGAAAAACTCTGCTTTTTCAGAAAGGCCACAGCGGCATGGAGATCCTCCTCCACCCCATCTTTGGTCAGCTTGCCGATAGCGGCAACGCCTTCCTCGGCTGTTTTGTACTGGTCGGTCCCTCCCGAGCGCGAGAGCAGATCCACCGCCAGAGTGGCGAAGCCGTCCTTGGCAAACCTGCGCGCCACATCTTTAATATGGTCAACGAGGCCCCGGTTTTCATGAATGACAATTACTGTCCCCAGTTTACTGCCATTCTTGGGACGGGAAAGATAAGCGTTTACACTCCCCGCCTTTCCCGGAAACTGGACCATCTCCGAGGTCAGGCCCGGGTCGTTGGCTGCCACAATAACAGGTATCGCTTCTGCCATGGTAACCTCCTCCTTCTATAACTAAATGTGTGTTTGGTATAGCGGAAAATAACGGACAAATCCAGACCTGTAGATAGCCGGTAAGAGAGTCGGGATTTTCATCTCTATGCGGGAACTCGGATACGGCAGGTGTGCGACTCGCTTTTCTTTTCTGCCTACTGCCTTTTGCTCGCTGCTCTCTATCTATGGCGCGGTGGATTCCGAGGTCGCTGACTTGGCTGGTTTCTTCTCCGCCGAAGATTTTTCTGCGCCATCCGAACCGGACGCGGCTTTGCCGTCTCCCTTGGCCTCGGCCGCAGGCGCTTTTTCTTTCTTTTCTTCCTTGGGGGCCTTCTCCTTGCGGGGGTAGTCGGTAACATACCAGCCGGTTCCCTTAAGTTGAAACGAGGTATTGGAGATGAGTTTTTTTACTTTTCCTTTGCAGGTGAGACAGCGAGTCAGGGGTTTATCCGTAATCTTCTGCGTGACTTCAAAATCGCCGCACCGCTGGCATTTGTATTCGTAGATCGGCATTGATTATCCCCAAAAAACGTTAATTTTCCTGTAAAGATACCCACTATCCGGGGAGTTGTCAATTAAGGGGAGGCACAGGACGGCTCTCTTCGAGCATCTCCGGGGTAATGACCCAGGGGCCTGAGCAACCTTCTTCCATCATTTTGGCGGCGTCGGCATACCTCATACCGGCACTGAAGACCATCACGATGGAGGCCAGCCAGCTATTCAATCCACAAAGGGCTGCGCGCGCTGGGATGTTCATGACCGTAAGGACCGAGGCGAGCGGATGGATCTCAACCTCAGTGGTCTGAGTCGGCGCCTCGGCCGCAGGCTGCTCTTCCTGAGACTGCGCGGGCAGCCTCCGGGGCCAGAGAAGCGAAAGACTCAGGGCGAAAATCAGGCAAATTACTTTCCTGGATTTCATAAAGCGCCGGCCCTTCCTTTGAGCGAAAGTCCCGTAAATAATCTTGCTGTAAAGTGTAGCATCTCCCGGCAAGAATTGATACCAAGAAGTTGCAGCTAAGAAGCGGCACAGGGCGTGCTTCACCGGCTGTCCCAGGTAAACCATGCGGGGATAATTCCTAGTGACTTTTCCTCTTGCCTTTGCGATTGGGTTCTCCGTTGCCTCGATACCAGGACCGACGATCGTTCTCATCACCACCGAAACGCTGAGAAAAGGAGCCAGGTCCGGCCTGCTGACCATGACGGCTCCGATCCTGTTAGACGCCCTGCTCATGCTCCCTCTGGGGCTTCTGCTCCAAGCTTCCCTGTTCTACGGAAGAGGGGCGCTTGTTCTCGGACTGGCCGGCGCGGCTCTTCTTATCTGGTTGGGTTTCCAATCCATGTGTGCAGGCACCACCAGCCCTCACCCTTCGTCACCCATATTTACAGAAGGCAAGGAGCTTCCTTCTTTTCTAAAGGGGCTCCTTACCCATCTGACAAGTCCTTACCCCTATCTCTATTGGGGAACCGTCGGCTCCTCTTTTGTCCGGCAAGGGTATGAAAACGGCGGCGCCTGGGCGGCGGCACTATTTCCTGTCGGCTTTTGGCTTGGCGCCAGCACTTTTACCTTGCTGGTCATTTATGTCGCAGCGCGGGGAAAGAAAATCCTACCCCCTCGCCTGGAGCCTCACCTTCACCGATTCTCAGGCGTTCTCCTCATCGGCAGCGGGATTTTCTTAGCCCTCAAGGTGTGGCAGGGGCTATTTTAGAAGAATTATGCGAGAGAACTGTTCTGCGGCGATTCTTATCGAGCCGGAAGAGAAGCTTTTGCCTAAACCAATCGCGTCTTTTTTTGACACCCTTTTTCAGCGCTTATCTTATCAGTCGCGGTTTTTTGAGAAGCTCTTTCTGGTAGCGCCAGTCCGGATGCTCCCCACTAGAGCTCGCCCCCTCCAGCCTCTTGCGAAATCCCGATCCCCATCTTCGCCGATACTCTTGCATATCCCTTTCAGGGACCGGCTGCGGATCCCCTATGGCATAGGCAAGGTAGTTCATCCGCGCCAGCTCAAAAACATTCAGGCATGTTAACGTAGCTTCCTCCACGCTCTTTCCCGCGGTCGTCATCCCGTGACCCCGAAGCAGACAGGCCCTTTTGTCGCCCATCACTTTCATAAAGTCCAAACCGAGCTCCTCGTTGATGATAGTGACGCTTCGCGGATAGAGAGGAATGCCCTCGAGAAGCAGCCGCACGCTCGGAGGATTATAGGCCGCATAGATCGGCACCAGAGGCTTGCCGCAAGCCGTCAAGAGAACCACCCAATCCGGATGGACATGGATCACGCTCATAACCTCCGGCCTCGCCCGGTAGACCGCAAGGTGCATTTCCGTTTCCTGGGGAGATTCTAGTCCTTTCGAGGCTTCCAAAACCTTTCCCGTTAGGTCAATCGTGATGATGTCTCTCTCCGTAGCAAATTCCAGGGCAGCCTCTTCGGGGCCTTTGGATTTTATGAGGATCTTGTCTGTCCCTGAAATCCTCGCGCTGACATGACCGAATGATCCCCGGGTCACCCCCTGATTCCCCAAGATCCTGCACGATAGAGCAACCTTTTTTCTCAGCTCCTTTACTATCTGTCCCTTAGCCATGAGTCCTCCTTAGACTCTTAGACCGATTGGCTGGCGCTGCCGCCGAGAGATTCTCGCTGCAATCAGACCCAAGAGGAAACTCGATGCAATTGGGGTAATCGGCCTCTTTTTCTTAGAGGATTGAAGATCGGATGTGCCACGGGCTTCGTCGCCTCGGAAACGGACTCCATCCAGAACCAGCCCGATTGAGTTTGAAGAGTTTTAGCGGTGCGCAGCCAGAAACGGCTGCCTTCTGTCGGCCCCGATCTTACAGTTCATGCCGCCTTCCGAGTGCAGCGGGAATGGTAATCCCCCATTTTACATTTGGCTCCCACCTTTACCAAGGCCGCTTCGAACTGCCGGTGAATCTCCGGGGCCTCGTCGTCGAATTCAATCTGGCCCCCGCCTTTTTTGACATCCGTGTAGGTTGACCCCTCACCATCCGTCATCCTCGCGAAGCGAAAGCGCCAGTTGTTCCAGCGCAGCGCCAGGTAACGCGCCGGTTGGGCTCCCGAATTGAAATGCTGATGAAACCACTGGTTGGGAGGCACGACCACGCTTCCAGGTTTCCAGTCTACTTGCTTCCACTCCTCCCTTTCTTTCCAGAGCAGCGAATAACCCTGCCCGCTCAGGATGATTACATGGGCGCCCGGTCCGTGGCGATGGGCCTTTTTATAGGTGCCCACCGGAAACTCCGAGATGTGGCACCCCATCGTCTGGCCGGCGAGATCAAACTTCATGTTGCTGCTGCCCTTTCCCCGCTCGCTGTAGTCTTTTAAATTAACGGTGTGGGTATCGGAGACAAAGTTCGTTGACATGAAGAATCGGCCGTAGATCTTCCCTTTGCCGCTGAAGTAATCCTCCTCCACGGCATCAAAGCGGTCCGAGAAAACAAAGTCATCGCCAAAGATGAAATCCAGATTGTGGAAGAGATTGATCATGAAGCAGGAGTTAGTGACGGCGAAATACCTGGCCGGCTCGCTGCCGCTGCCGTTAAAATGCTGGTAGGAGGCGTTGAGCGGAATGGCGAAGAGACTCCCCGGCCCCCATTCAAATGTCTGCTTCTTGCTCCCCTTCTGCCAGACGGTTGTCGCCCCATGTCCCGTGGCGATATAAACCATCTCTTCATAGAGATGTCTCTGGGGCTTGAGCTTCCCTCCGGGAGGGATCTCGCAGATATAGGCGTCGTTAACCCCGCCGGTGCCGTCGAGAACGACGAAAGCGCCGAGGCCTCCTTTGAGATCCCACGGAGCTAGCTCCACGGTCCTGATATCCTCGACAAAAAAGCCTTTGATGACCGGGATCTTCTGCGCCTCTTGCCAGCCCCTGTAGGTGTCCACTTTGGGTAGCAAGCTCTCGTCCAGCTTCTCAATTTGATCGGATTTATCGGCCATAAAAATCCTCTTCCTCCTTCTAAGCTGTGAATTCTAAATGCTTGTCTCCTGAGTGGTTGTCTCTTACCAACACGGGCTCAATGTCCTCTCGTCTTCTTTACCGGTGCCGCCCTTCGCAGTCAACCTGCCATTGTTGCAGGCTGTGCCGTGCCATGTCTATGACCCGGTAGACCGGCTGACATCGATTCCCGGCCGGCCTTCAAGGTACTCCTTCCGCGCTTGCCCTCTGGAAATGGCAAATCTGATGATTTCGTTCTTCTTGGGATCGCGGATCAGTCCCAGGGGCTCCCCGCCACTCTGGACTACCGCGATCTGCTCCTGTAGAAGTCTCCGGTACATAGTGATTCCCCTATCGGAGGCGCCGAGATTCTCCTTGGCCCGATCGAAGATCAAACCCTGAGTCTCCCACGCCATCATGTCTTGCCCGGGGAACGAGGTCATCCCGTACTCTCCTTCCGGAGTCTTCAAGGAGGGGAGATATTCGGCCGGCGGATCTTCGGGTTGCTCCACCTTTCGCCCCCCCTCGGACGGCTTAAACCTGAGCCAAAAGATAGACGTATGCGTGTCATCGATAGGAACCCTCCAGTGTATTACCAGATCCGGTCCCTGAGGGGCATAGAGCATATTGGGAAAAATAAGCGGGTGGCCGACTTCCGCTTCGGTGTCGCCTCCCTCCCCATAGGTTCTTTTCTTCACAATCCCGGCCCACACGGGTCCCCTTATCTCTTCAAACTCCAGCCTGCCGATCGGCCGGTAATAATATCCCCCTACCGGGAAACCTCGCGCCTTAAACTGGTGAGCATGGAGATAATAGGTATGGGCCGGATCCACCGAGTTCTCCATAATCTGAAGCCAGTTACACTGATGCACCGGCAGCACCACAATCTTCCGCGTCCCGTCTTCGCGCAATAACAGGTCCCAGCGCGGGAGAAGCGGCGCTGGTTTTGGACCCAGGTAAGCAAACAGCAGACCGGCTAACTTCTCTACCGGATACGCCGGTTGACGGATCTTATCCTTGAACATGCTCTCCTTGGGCTCAAAAGGCTGTTCCAAACATTTACCGCTCAGATCGAATTTCCAGCCATGATAGGAGCAACGGATGCCATCTTCCTCAATGGTCCCGTAGTACAGAGAGGCGGCACGGTGGCAGCAGTGCTCGCCTACCAGTCCGTACCTCCCTTGCCCGTCGCGAAAAAGAACCATATCCTCTCCCATGATCTTAATGCGCTTCTTAGGTTTCTCTGCCGTAAGCTCCGCGGCCACAGCCACGGGATGCCAGTAACGCCGCAAAAGTTCGCCGCACGGAGTGCCAGGACCCACGCGGGTCAACAGCTCATTGGTCTCTTGAGATAACATAAAGTCCCCCCGATAGTCTCAAAATACTTTCACTGCGTTTTCCTTAGTTTCTCGTTACCGTAGGACCTTTCCGAGCTCGTCTGCGATTGCGCATATAAGCGGTCAATATAACCGGTGTCGTCGATCTCACGAATGTAGTGGAGATCCCAAAGAACCAGCGGATTAAAAGCTTGCATCTCCGGGTTTTCCCTTGCCGCCAAGGCGAAAACATTTTGGATCGCCTCCATGGTGGGATAAGGTTTTCGCTCCAAGGAAACCACCTCATGATCGTAAAAAACGGCCTCTTCTTGGGCCGACTGAAACTTCAGGACATCCCGGCAACTTCTGTTGAGAATATCCAGGGTATCTCTGCGTCGGGTCTTAAAAAAGTGAATCGCGTCCACCAGAGCAAGGAGCAAGCGCCGGACCTCGTCCTCGTGACGATTTACGTAGGTCGTGGTCGTGGTGATCGTCACCCCCTCGATCATCGGCATGGAAGAGACCTCAATCACATTGGCGCCGATCGCTTGCGCGCGCAGGCGCTCTACCGGCCGCACAAACGTCGCATCATGCTCCCCTGCCATTACCTTACGAGCCCGGTCCAGGCCCTTTTTCTCCCCGTTGACCAACTCCACATCCCGCCCCTCCTCCAATCCGTGAAGCCTGAGGTAGAGCCAGACGTTCAACCCCGTATGGCTATGGAAGTCATCCATGGCGACGCGCTTTCCCTTCAAGTCCCTGATGCCCGAAATCCCGTCGCGCGCCACTAACCAGTTTTCTTTCCACACGTTGTTGGTCTGGGCAAGGTAAACGAACGGCTCTCCTCTAAGAGCGCACGGGGCGTAGAGGTTATGGTGATTTCCAGAGATGATGTCTAGTTCCCCTGCTCTTAACTCTTCCAACGCTTTCTCTCGTAGATCCTCCCTGGAGCCAAGCTCTACCTTCACTCCGTGTTTCTCGAGAAACCCACCCTCCTCCATCACCTTCCATAGAGGCACATGGCCTGCCGCCCGGTAAAAAACTCGAATTTTTTTCTCAGCCATAATGCTGCTCTCCTCGCTCGGCGATTCAGTACATTAGTTATCAGCGATCAGCCCGAGGCTTCGCAAAAACGAATCCGTCCGGACCTCTCCTCCTAAATCATAAGCCCGATGAATTCCCGGAATTTGTTGCTTGGGGAAGATATTTAAATAGTCTGCTTCGAGGAAGATTGCAAGACCTTTATGGAAAAAAATGCTGATAAATCAATGGTTTATAGTTTTTATATGAAATATTTAGACGTTGAACGTGTAAACGAAAACTGAGGCGACGTCACAGGGGGCAAGGAACCTGGTGGGACAAAAAGATCTCGCGTCTTTCTCTTGATGACTGGAGCATGGCCAAGCAGACTTCGAGCGTAGCCATACCCCAGGGGCCCGTGTGGCGAATCGGCTTATTGAGCACCACCGCACCGTAAAGCTCTTCCAGCTCGGCACGCCGCGACGAGCCTTCTTCCGGCAGGGGAACATCTTGGATGCCGTCGTCGCTGTAGACGTAAAGCCCGTACTGAGACTGGCGGATGTCTCCTCTTTCACAGGACACAATCAGCACGCCCAGATCATTGGGAACCCAAGGCCTCCGCCCCTCTCCCTGACGGAAAATCCGGTATTCTTGTGAGCCGCCGATGCGCATGGCGTCCTTGGCCGAGCTCTCATCGCGCGTGCCGTCCAGGAGTTGTCTCCTGATGGTTGCTCTCTCCTCATAAGT
>JACPSE010000074.1 GCA_016193465.1 Deltaproteobacteria bacterium | reverse complement strand
GTTCGATGAGGGCTTTGAGGAGGGGGCGATTCATGAATTTTTCCTTATCTATGAGGCCAGCCGACCCGACCGGTCGACTCTAAGCGTGGCCAAGGCGCGGGCCCACTTCCAGCGTGCGATGGAGCTC
Source organism: Deltaproteobacteria bacterium (assembly GCA_016193465.1). GTDB lineage: Bacteria > Desulfobacterota > Binatia > UBA9968 > UBA9968 > UBA9968. The sequence goes on along the minus strand of JACPSE010000074.1, from coordinate 14,354 downwards.
TCCCAAGGGAAAAAGTTATCTCCTCTGGTCTCTCTGGCAGAGGCTGTTTGCATTGGCTTGCAAAACAAAAAAGAGTTCTCGCAATTGTTGGATAAAGTTCTGACATTCTCGCTGGATCTCGCTCCAGAGCACCGCTTTGCTAACGCTATCGCCAAGAGACGCGCGCGCCAACTCCTGGCACGCGTGGATGAGCTTTTTCTCTAGGGGTCCACATGCAAAACATCCTACTACGGCTCTTGATTTTGTTGGCTGTCTTCTTCTCCGCGTCAGAGGCTCCATCGCAGCAGGTTGCGATCAAGCTAGGAACGCTTGCGCCGTCGGGCTCCCCGTGGCACGACGTGTTGAAAGTAATGGGGGAGAGATGGAGAGAGGCTTCCAACGGCAGGGTGCAGCTGACGATCTTCCCGGGAGGAGTTGCCGGAGATGAGCCGGACATGCTGCGCAAACTGCGGGTGGGGCAGCTCCACGCCGCGGCGCTTTCGGGGGCCTGGCTGGGCAGCATCGAGCCGGCCGTGCACGCGCTTCAGATCCCGCTCGCCTTCTCCTCGTATGAGGAGTTGGATTATGTCCGCGAGCGGTTGTCGGGACGGTTGGAGACTCTTCTGGAGAAAAGGGGTTTTGTGGTTCTCAATTGGGGAGACGCGGGGTGGGTGACCTTCTTTGCCCAGAAACCGGTCACGCGGGTTGCGGAGATGAAATCAATGAAGCTGTTTGCCTGGGCCGGCGACCCGGGGGTCATTGCGATGTGGAGGGATGCTGGATTCCAGGTTGTCCCTCTGGCCTCCACGGATATCATGCTGTCGCTGCAGACCGGCCTGATCCATGCCTTCAATGCCACCGCCCTGGCGGCGGTTTCGTTTCAGTGGTTCACGCTTGCTCCTTACATGATTGATCTCAGGTGGGCGCCGCTTATCGGCGCCACCATCGTCAGCCGGCAGGCATGGGATAAAATTCCCGCTGATGTCCGTCCTGTATTGCATGGAATATCCCGTGAGGCAGGGCGGCAGGTCCGCAATGAGATTCGCAACCTTGAGCAAGAGGCGATCCGCGCGATGGTCAAGCGCGGACTTGAAATCGTCCATATTCCCGACCAGTTCATGGCGGAGTGGCGCCAGGTGGGAGAAGCCGCCTATCCCCGGCTGCAGAAGGAGCTAGTCCCTCCCGAGTATTTCAAGGAGGTTTTCCGTTTACGTGATGAGTACCGCTCCAAAAAGGCTCTCCCGCCCCCGGTCAACCGCTAGCTGTTTCGCAGGGAATTTCTCGGTGACGCGGAGGAGGTTCGTTTGCCGATCATGACCTTCTCGCTTCGGTCAGCGGAAGATGCCCTTTCCATCGTTTTATTGGGCGCCATGGCCTTGCTCCCTATCATGGAGATTTTCGGGAGAGTGGCGGCCGGCCAAGGCATCCCGGGCGCGACCGATTATGTGCAACACATGACGTTATGGGTGGGGTTTCTCGGCGCGGCTTTAGCTGCGCGAGAGAACAGGCACCTCATGCTTTCCTTTGCCGCGTCTTTCTTTCAGGGGAAGCTCAGGCTCCTGGCCGGCGTCCTGGCCTCCACTGTGGGAGCGGCCGTCTCGTTTCTGCTTGCCTGGGCGTCTGCGGAGATGGTGTGGGCGGAACGCGCCGGCTCCAGCCAACTGGTAGGAGGAATTCCGGTCTGGGTAGCGCAGTTGGTCCTTCCAGCCGGATTTGCCCTCACGGGTCTGAGACTGCTTCTACGCGCTCCGGGGGACTGGCGAGGTGTTGGGACAGCCGCCATAATGACCTTGGCCGTAGGATTCCTGGGCCTGTGGCCGGAGGCGACGCGAGCTATCCTTCTCTGGCCGGTGCTGATGATGCTCTTGCTCGGCATGGCCTTAGGAGCCCCTTTGTTCTCCGTCCTTGGCGGGGTTGCGTTGCTCTTTTTTTTCGTGGCTGATGTCCCCATCGCTGCTATCCCCGTGGAGATCTATCGTCTGACCTCCTCTCCGATTCTCCCCACGGTGCCGTTATTTACTCTGGCAGGATCGATTTTATCCCATGGAGGGGCCTCGGTCCGGCTGGTCGCCCTATTTCGCGCCCTCTTCGGATGGATGCCGGGTGGAACGGCGGTCGTCACCGTGGGTGTATGCACCTTTTTCACAGCCTTTACCGGTGCCTCTGGAGTCACCATTCTGGCCCTCGGGGGACTGCTGCTGCCCGTGCTTATCCGTGAGAGTTACGGAGAGCGATTTTCGATAGGGATCCTAACGGCTTCATCGAGCTTAGGAGTTCTGTTTCCTCCCAGCCTCGCGATCATCCTCTACGGAGTGGTCTCGCACACCGCGATCGATCGCCTCTTTGTGGCGGGGTTGCTGCCCGGTTTGTTGCTGGCTGCTGTGGCTGCGCTCTACGGCATAAGGACAGGACTGACTCAAGGTGTCATCCGTTCTCCCTTTAGTTGGCCTGAGGCGGTTTCGGCCCTGTGGGTGGCCAAGTGGGAGCTATTCGTCCCGGTCTTAATATTGGGGAGCATGTTCTCGGGGGTGGCCACTCTGGTCGAGGCGGCCGCTCTGGCGGCGCTCTATGCCTTCCTTATAGAAAGCTACATTTATAAGGATATGCGCCCGCTGAGAGAGATGCCTCAGGTCATGGGCGACTGCGCCGTCATGGTCGGGGGTATTTTGATCATTTTATCCGCGGCCATGGGGATCACCAATTACCTTGTGGACGCGGAGGTGCCAGCCCGGATGGCGCGTTGGGTCCAGGCCAGTATCCATTCCCAGTGGTTGTTTCTCCTCGCCCTGAATGGCTTTCTCATTGTTGTGGGATGCCTTATGGATATCTTTTCTGCCATTGTCGTGGTCGTTCCTCTGATTATGCCCTTGGGCGAGGCGTTCCGGCTGGATCCAGTTCACCTGGGGATTATCTTTCTGGCGAACATGCAGTTGGGCTACCTGACTCCTCCTGTCGGGATGAATCTATTTTTGGCCTCCTACCGCTTTGAGAAGCCGATGGCTCAAGTATTTCGCGCCGCCATGCCCTTTTTTCTTGTTCTGCTGATTGGAGTGCTCTTGGTCACTTATCTGCCATTCATGACGACGGGGGTGTTGGAACTGTTGGGGATGGCGCGGACAGTATAAACGCGGGCGGCCTAGGGCAAAAATTCACATTAGCGCATATCTGAGGAGGAAGGTGATTTAGGGGCGGGTAGAATCCAGGGGACAAGGGAACCGAGAGCCAGAGCGCCGATCCCTCCGAGAAAGTAAGGAGCATTTGCTCCTGCGTGATCGAGGAGCCAGCCTGCCGCGGTGTTCGAAGCGATGCCGGCGATTCCTACTCCGATCATGGAAAGGAGCGCCTGTCCCGTGGAGCGCAGGCCCTCGGGCACCACGGCATCAAGGTATAACGAGCCGCCGAGTATGAGGCCGGCAACCATCACGCCGTGAAGCATCTGCGCCGGGTAGATAATGTAAAAGCTGTCAGTCAGGCCGCACAGGGTCCAGCGCACACCGCCCGCCAGCACGCCCAGCGCGAGAAGACCGCCAGCCCCAAAACGCTTGAGGCCGGCGCCTGAAGCGACAACGAACGGGATCTCGACGACCAGCATCAAAATCCACATGCGACGGATTGTATCCATGTCGCCACCGTGTGCCCGGATGTAAACGGGAAAAAGCCACATCGGGCCTTGGAGAAGGAAATAAGCGCCAAGGGTAAAGAGGAAAAAGCGCAAGACGGCTTTATTTCGAACGAGAACTCGCCAATCGCCCCGGGAGGCGCGAAGTCCCACGATTCCCTCCTGCGGTAAGGCGATCCCGACCACGGCAGCCACGAAGGTGAGAGCGGCGATGCCGATAAACATAAACTCAAGTCCCGGCTGTGACGGTCCTCCGAGCTCGGTCGTAAGTCCCCGCAGCGCCTGGAGATACTGAAGCAACCATGGAAAGCTGACGACAAGGAGTAGAAATCCAAGAGTGCCCCAGACCCGCACCAGACCGAAGGCATGCGGTCCCGCATCGCGCAGCACTGCAAGACTCACAGATACGGTCATTGGTAGGGTAGCCGTGGTGAACACTGCGAGGATTGCTGTGGTTATTGCCAGGGCCAGGAAGCCGCTTACGGCAGCCAGCGCGGCATACCCGAAGGCCGAAGCGAAGGTGAGAAAGACGAGAATGCGGCTGCGCGCGCCCGTCCTGTCCGCTATGTGACCCCAGAAGGGTTGAGCCACTATTCCCACTAGAGGCAGCATGGAAAGAACCAGCCCTACCTGTGTCCCGGTGAGACCTGTGTTCTCATACAGGTACAAGCTGTAGTAGGGAAAGAAAATGCCAAGGGCACCCATATAAACGAACCAGAAGAGAGCCACAGGAAATGCGTGCCCCATAGCGGCGATCATAGCGCGGGGCGGGACGGTTTTCGACCCCGCCTTTGCCGTCCTGATCCGCTTATGAGGAATTCTTGCCAAGTGCTGGACAGGATTATAGAATCCCCGCAAAGTAGGCCACGCTAATCTAACCAGGGGGTGCCGCGGAGGCGACTAATGATGATAAACCGTAGCGTTGAATTCTTCGATACGCAGTTTCAGCGTCAGGTAAGCCAGGGGGATTTCGCGCTCAATCCCTTTGAGAAGTTAGCGCTGCCCTTTCTGCGCGGTCGGGTCCTTGATCTGGGCTGCGGCCTGGGCAATCTCACAATTGAGGCTGCGCGGCGCGGCTGCTCAGTGCTTGCGCTCGATGCCAGCGTCACCGCTATTGAGCGCATTCGCAACGTCGCCGTTGCAGAGGGCTTAGCGATCGAGGCCGAAATAACCGATCTCACAACCTACCAGATCACCGAAGACTTCGATGTAATTGTGTCGGTCGGGCTACTGATGTTCTTGGAAAGCTTTCAGGCCCACAGCATACTTGACACCGTTCAGTCTCATGTGAGGTCAGGTGGCTCAGCAGTTATAAACGTGCTGATTGAAGGTACAACTTACTTAGATATGTTTGAACCGGGGCGCTACTATCTATTTGGTCGCAGCGAATTGCAGGATCGATTCTCGGGGTGGGAGCTTGTCGAATCACGGTACGACAGCTTCGAAGCGCCAGGCCCAAGCGTCAAGGCGTTCGCAACCGTGGTAGCGCGAAAGCCCTGATATGAGTCCCCACTTGGCCTGAGCGAAAATTTAACCGTGACCCCCGCGAAAAGACATTGCGCGAGGCAGGGTCACATGGAGCGGGTTAGGCCTGCATTGCCGCCTTGACGGCGCGGACGGTGTAGACGCCGGCGAGATGGGAGCGGTATTCTTTGGAGCCGTTGATGTCCTCGATAACATCCACGCCGCGAGTAACTTCACGCGCTGCTTGCTCGATAAAGTTGGCATCGAGTCTCTTGCCCAGCAGTATTTTTTCGACAGCTTCAGCGCGGTAGACTTTATCGCCTACCCCGGTCACCCCGATAGCGAGATTGTTACAAGAGCCGTTTTGGTCCAGCCTGAGACAAACCGCGACGCCGACGACGGCAAATCCGGCGGCCCGCTGCGCCGCCTTGAGATAGGCGGTTTTTGCCCCGTTCAGCGCGGGGACCCTGACCTCGGTTAAGATCTCGTCCGGTTCCAGGGCGCTGGTAAGGAGGCCGACAAAAAAATCCTCTGCCCTGATCCATCTCTCGCCGTTCGGGCCGATAGCTTTCATCTCTGCGGCCAGGGTCAGGATAGCAGCCGGCATATCCCCCGCGGGATCCGCGTGGGCCAGACTTCCTCCAATAGTGCCTTGATTGCGCACCTGGACATCTCCGACCACGGCAGCGGTTTGAGGTAGAAGCGGGCACTTTGCCTGGAGCAACGCGGACGTTTCTATCTGCTCGTAGGTGGTCATAGAGCCAAGGACAATGCGGCTTCCCTGTTCGCGAATGTAGTTGAGATCTGGAATACGGCTCAGGTCAACGATGGTTCGGGGCTTGGCGAGTCTGAGCTTCATCAGCGGCACCAGGCTCTGCCCGCCGGCAAGAATCTTGACATCCTCCCGCGAAGAGAGAAAATCCAGCGCCTCTTTGAGAGTGGTGGGCGAATAGTATTCAAAAGATGCCGGTATCATCGAACGGCCTCTTGCATCAGCTTCCAGACAGCCTCAGGTGATAACGGCAGCTCTCTTACTCTAACCCCCAGAGGTCTCAACGCGTCCTCTACGGCGCTGGCTATGGCAGCAGGGGAGGGGATCGCGGCTCCCTCTCCGGCCGCCTTCTGCCCCAGCGTTGTGAACGGCGAAGGTGAGGGACGGTGCTCCACTTCGATTCTTGGGGTCTCCATCGTCGAGGACTTGCCGTAATCTGTGAGCGTAAGCGTGAGGAGCTGGCCATCGGAATTGTAGACGAATCCCTCACCCAGGGCTACGGAGATACCATGGGCCGCAGAGCCGTAGATCTGTCCGTTGACAACTTGGGGGTTGATCACCGCCCCGTTGTCGCCGACGATGAGATACCTGAGCACGTGGACCTTCCCCGTCTCCTTATCTACCTCGACCACAGCGACGTGCGCGCCGGCAGAAAAGGTAAATTGGGCACGCACAAGTCCCTCAGGACCAGGGACCAGGTTCGGTTCCCCGTGAGGAAACGTATAGTAGAAGGTGGCCTGAAGGCCCGCCTCAAAGCCCTTTGGCATCAGTGCCTGATTGCCGTAGGCGATTTTTCCCAGCTCAGCAAAGCTGATTTTCTTTAGCGGCGAGCCGGTTGCCTGCACAACGCCTGCGTTGATCGCAAGCTCCTCGGACTTGGCATTAAGAACGTGGGCAGCAAGGGTGAGGATCTTCTCTCTCAGCCTCGAAGCAGCGCCGTGCACTGCGCCGATGTCGTAGAGGTGAAAGTTATTTCCGCTGTTCGCAGCGGCCACCCCCCAGGGGGCCAGGTCGCTGTCGAAAGGAGTGCTGGTGCTGATATGTTCCGGATCGACTCCGAGAATATCAGCGGCCACCTGGGCCGTTGTGGTCTCGTGCGACTGCCCGCAGTTGGGCGAGCCGAGAAATAGAGTTACAGTGCCGTTCTTCTCGATCTTGATGGTAGCGCCATTAACGCCGCCTGAGCCCGGGCTCTCCTTCATCTCTGGAAAGATCGCCATGTCCCTGGCGGCGTTTCTTCCGCCGGGCTCCACGCCGATGACGACTCCGATCCCCAGGAGGCGGCCCTGCTCGCGCTCACGCCTCTGCTCTGCTTTGAGCTTTTCGTAACCTATTTTTTCCAAAGCACGTTTTAGCAGCGCCGGATAATCTCCGCTGTCGTAGATGTTTCCGCTGGGTGTGGTATAGGGCATCTCCTCGGGCTGGACCAGATTGATGGAGCGGACCTCGATGGGGCTCAGATCGAGTTCCTGGGCGATCCGGTCCATCATCCGCTCCCAGATAAAGCACATGCCCGGCTTGCCGATGCCGCGGTTGGGTATGACCGGACACTTATTGGTCACGACGGAGCAACCTTCCAAGAAGATGTTTTTTGTGCGGTAAGTATTGGAAAGGTTGTTGAGCTTGTTGGTGAAGTGGATCGTTAGCGTGCTGATAGATCCGCCTACGTCGTCGATCTCTTTAAATTTCAGCCCCAGGACCGTGCCGTCATTCTTGACCGCGGCTTCGACGTCAAACTCCTGCGCGCAAGAATGGCCCGCCGCCATCATGTGCTCGCTGCGATCTTCGGTCCACTTTACCGGTCGCCCGCTTTCGATGGCCAAGAGACTGATCAAAACGACGTACTTGCGTATAAGATGGATTTTCTGGCCGAAGCCGCCGCCGATATCGGGGATGATGACCCTCACGTCCTCCAACCCCAGCGCCTCCCTGAGAGCATCGTAGATCACCTCGGGCACCTGGGCATTCACCCAGACGGTTAACTTCTTGCTGGCGGCATCGAATGAGGCAATGCATGCGAACGGCTCCAGGGGGGTGGAGCTGTAGCGGTGGATTTTTAGATGTTCCCTAACCACTTTGTCGGCTTGGTTGAAGGCCGCCGCGACATCTCCGTAGTGGAGAGAGCCCTTCCATGCTAAATTGGAGCCGAGTTCCTCGAACAAGAGCGGCGCTGTAGGGCGCATCGCTTCCGCGGTATCCACGACCGCGGGCAGCGGCTCGTATTCGACGGAGATCAGTTCCAGGGCGTCCTCCGCGGCGCCTCTGGTTCGGGCCGCCAGAGCCGCAACCGGCTCGCCGACATAGCGCACCTTGCCGATAGCGCCCGCGTACTCGGGGATCGCTTTTTTCAGCCCTGCCGCATACCGGCCTGGCTTGAAGGGATGGGTCTTTTTCTCGATCTCCTCGGGTGTGACAACAGTAAAAACCCCCGGGGGTTCCCGCGCTGCTTGTGGGTCGACTTTGAGAATCCGGGCGTGCGCATGGGGGCTGCGCAAAATCACAGCATGCAACATCCCCGGGAGGGTGAAGTCATCCGTATAGAGACCCCTGCCGGTTGCATGGCGCGCTCCCTCTTTGCTCGGGATGGTTTTCCCAATGTATTTCGTCTCAGCCATTTTCACGGGTAGGCGATAGGCATTAGGCGCGAGGCATTAGAAGATGACTTTAATTTCCAACTGTTGCCTATTGCCTGTTGCCTCACGCCTTCTTCAGTTGTTTCGCCGCTTCTTTTACCGCCTCTACGATCTGCATGTAGCCGGTGCACATGCAAAGGTTACCGGCCAGCCCCTTGCGGATGTCCTCCTCGGTCGGATCGGGATTTTTGCCGAGCAGGTAGTAGGCTGCCAGGATCATGCCAGGTGTGCAGTAGCCACATTGGAGGCCGTAGCCTTCGACGAAAGCCTTCTGAATAGGGTGGAGAGTGCCGTTCGCCGCCAATCCCTCAACAGTTAAAATCTCTTTGCCGTCCGCCTGGACTGCAAAGAGCAAGCAGGATTTTACCAGCTTGCCGTTGAGAATAACGGTGCACGCGCCGCATTCTCCGATGACGCAGCCGACGTGTGTTCCGGTCAGCCCCACGGTCTCGCGCAAAAAATGGGACAGGAGCAAACGGGGCTCCACATCTTCGACGTAAGTGCGTCCGTTTACAGTTACCTTGATAGTTTCTTTCACGGAGATCGAGTGACGGTCAAGGGTGAGTTTGTGAGAGGATCTATTACTACCTTTTGCAATATTCTCAAAGACTAGATAGAAGGGATGCTATGGGAAAAGGTATTTGTTGTCAAGCAAAAGCGGTGCTTGATTTCCATTGACCGCTGGTCCCGGCAATGCTACCGATACAGAGGGTTTTAATGACGACGCGTTTTTTTACGGTGGATTAATATGGATTATTTCGAGCCCAAAACTATCAGGGAGGCGGTTTCCTTGCTTGCGCGCTACGGCGAGAAGGCCAAAGTTATAGCCGGCGGCACGGACGTGCTCGTGGACATGAAGTTCAAGGAGGAGCCTTCCTGCCTGGTGAATATTAAGCGTATCCCGGCTTTGAGCTACATCCGCGAAGATGATGGTTTTTTGCGCGTCGGCACGCTTACGCCGATTCGCGAGATCGAGACGAGTTCGCTCGTGCGGCAGAAATTGCCGCTGCTGTGGGAAGCCGCGCACCAGTTTGCCTCGCTCCAGATCCGCAATACCGCCACCATAGGAGGCAACGTCTGCCGGGCCTCGCCGTCCGGAGAGATGCTGGCGCCGCTGCTTGTCCTCGAGGCGAGCGCCGTTGCGAGATTTTCACGGGGAGAAAAGAAGCTGCCGTTTGGCGAGTTGTTTCTCGGTCCGGGCCAGACCTTGCTGGGCTCGAAAGGCTTGCTTACGGAGATCGAGATAGCTCTGCCGCCTGAGCGAAGCGGCAGCGTCTATCTCAAGCACGCAGTGAGAGGGGCCATGGACATCGCCATGGTAGGCGTGGCCGTGCTGCTGACGCCTGATGCCGGGGGTAAAAAGGCCAAGGATGTGCGGATAGGACTGGGGGCCGTAGCGCCGACCCCGATCAGAGCCAAGAGCGCCGAGAAGGCGTTACGAGGCAAGGCAATGGCGCGCGCCGTGGTCGAAGAGGCCGCCCGTCGGGCAGCCGCCGATGCAAAACCGATCACGGATCACCGCGCCAGCGCTGAATACAGAAGGTGGATCGTCGAGGCCCTGACCAGGAAAGGGCTGGCTCAAGCGTGGAAGGCGGCCACAGGCAAGGAGGTCGACAGATGAGTCTGAATATTCGCTTGGTGGTGAACGGGAGGCGGCACACAGCAAAGATCAATCCCGCCACCTCGCTGCTCGACTTTCTCCGTGACACGCTCGGCTACAAGGGAGTCAAGATCTGCTGCAACACGGGTGAATGCGGCGCGTGCACTATTCTATTCAACGGCAAGCCGGTGAATTCTTGCGTCGTGCTCGCCGCGGACGCCGCCGGCGCCGAAATCGTCACAGTGGAAGGATTGGCGGAAGGAGACAGGCTGCACCCGGTGCAGCAGGCGTTTATCGATACCGGCGCGGTTCAATGCGGCTACTGCACGCCGGGATTCATCATCTCCGTGAAGGCGCTGCTCGACCGCACGAAGAATCCCACTGCGGAGGAGATCGAAGAGGCGGTCTCCGGCAACATCTGCCGCTGCACGGGTTACACCAAAATCGTCGACGCTATTCAGATCGCCGCTGAGCGGCTGCAAGCAAGGAGCTGAGAATTATGGCAAAAGCTGAATACAGCGTCCTAGGCACAAGTATTCCAAGAATGGGTGGCGTGGAACGGGTTGCCGGCGCGGGTATCTACGGCATCGATCTCGTCCTTCCCGATGCCGTGCGCGGCGGGGTTCTGCGCAGCCAGTATGCCCACGCCACTATCAAGTCCATTGACACGAGCGAGGCTGAGTCGCTCCCCGGGGTTTACGCCGTGGTCACGGCGGAGGATGCCCCGGACGTAAAGTACGGGCGCACCAGCAATGACAGATACATGCTCGCCCGGGGCAAAGTGCGCTACATGGGCGACCCCGTAGCCGCGGTCGCGGCAGACTCGGAGGCCACGCTCAAGAAGGCGCTGAAAAAGATCAAAGTAGAGTATGAGCCTCTTCCCGTGGTTCTCGATGCCGAGGCGGCGATGAAAGCGGACGCGCCGGCGCTCCACGAGGAGATCCCGCTTCCGGCCAATCTGCCCAAGGACACCCGGGTCAAAAATGTCTGCGGTTACTCGACGCTCCACGTCGGCGATCCCGACAGGGCGATGGCCGAGGCCGATCTCGTTGTCGAAGAGACCTATGAGACGAAGATGGTCCATCCCCAGTACCTGGAGCCGAGGATCGCGGCGACCCGGCATGAAGCTGACGGGAGACTGACTGTATGGGTGAACGCTCAGGCCCCCTTCGGCGTGCGCAGCGAAGTGTCGAAACTGCTGAAGATCCCGATAAGCGGGATCCGGGTGTTGGTCACGGAGATCGGCGGAGGCTTTGGCGGAAAGGCAACCGGAACACACTCAAGCGCCGGTCTGGAGCCGATCTGCGCCTTGCTCGCGATCAAGGCCAAGAAGCCGGTCATGATGGTTCTGGACAAAGCGGAAGAGACTGTATCCACGACAGTCAGGGCGCCGGTCAAGGTCTGGATCCAGACCGGAGTTAACAAGGACGGGACCATCGTAGCGCGCAAGGCGAAATTGATTTTTGACGCCGGCGCCTATTCGGGCTTCGGCGCGCTGGCGGGCTCGAGGTGCACGCAGATGCTCGCGGGCTGGTATCGCACGCCGAACGCCCATGTCGACGGCTACATCGTCTATACGAATAAGCAGGTTTGCGGGCCTGTGCGTGGGCCTGGCGGCCCGCAAGCGGCTTTCCCCGTGGAATCTCACATGGATTCCATCGCCGCCAAGCTGGGCATGGATCCGGTGGAGTTTCGGCTCAAGAACATTCCCAAACCCGGCGAGCGGATCGCCGGAGTTCCGAAGCTGAGAGACGTCTCCCTGGGCGAAACGATCCGGGTGGCCGCGGAAAAGATCGGCTGGGGCAAAGTGAAGCTCGAAAAGAACCAGGGCGTCGGCATCGCCACAGGCTCTTGGATCGAAGGGTCTGGGCCCGGCGGGGGCGCGGTCGTCAAGATCAACGAGGACGGAACCGCGGCGGTCCTTATCGGCAAAGTGGACTATGGAACGGCCCCCAGGTTCGGCATTCCGATGATCGTTGCGGAAGAGCTCGGCATTCCCACTGACGATGTCACGGTTCTGAATGTCGATACGGACGCGAGCCCGTGGGACGCCGGAACCGTGGGCAGCCGGTCGACGCTGGTTGCCGGAAACGCGGCCAGGCTCGCCGCCATCGACGCGAGGAATCAGCTTCTCAGGATGGCCGCGAAACAGCTCGAGGCGAGCAGCGACGATCTGGAGATCAAGGATAGACAAATCCGGGTCAAGGGCACGCCCGTCAAGGCGCTTGCGCTCGCCGCGGTGGCGACGGCGGCGCACAACGAGATCGGCGAAGTGATCGGGAGAGGGTATTTCGACTCCAAGGCGGTGGAGGCCGAAGAGAAAGAAAAGGGGAGCTCGCCGCCCTTTACCTCACATGCGGCCATCGTGGAGGTCGACCCGGATACCGGGAATGTAAAGATTCTCAAGTACGTGGCGGTTCACGACGTGGGCTTCGTCATTCACCCCCAGGCGGTCGAAGGGCAGATCGAGGGCGCGACCGCAATGAGCATCGGCCAGGCGCTTTGCGAACAGGTTCTTTTCGACGACAAAGGCAAGACCCTCAATCCCACGTTCGTCGATTATCTCATGCCGACCTGGAACATGATTCCCAAGATCGAAACCGTGCTTATCAAGGGCTATCCGGGCGCGGGGCCTTACGGCACCAAGGGGGCCGGCGAGATCGGCTGCGTGCCGCCTCCGGCAGCGATTGCCAACGCCATCTGCAACGCCGTCGGAGTAAGGCTTACAAGCCTCCCGCTCAGCCCGGAAAATGTTTTAAGGGCTATAAGAGAGCAAAAAGGGGTTGAGCCCTGAGCGCGAATACTTTGGTGATTCACACTTGCAGGCGTCGCCTGCGTTCGGGGAGACGCCTGCGCACGATTTCCAAGCTCTCAGCGGCCGGGTCGCAAAACCAAATTTCCACCGTTTGCTTTGAAAAATTCGGCACATGGCAATTTATTCAGTTGTAACTTACCACGACGCTAAGTTTGCCACCTCTGCGGCAGACGCCTGGATGCAGTCGGAGCGATGCGCTATAGGCTATATGCGCAGCAAAAAAACTGCTTCAAGATTGCAATCTCTGGTTAAGGCGGGCGAATTTGAAAGAGACGACGTATTGGGAATAGTCAAGGACTCTCGGGTAACTAGAGAGCTGCATCTGTTTTTAAAGATAAAGATAGGCGACATCGTAATAGCATACTGCAAAGAAAACACCATTGCAGCAGTGGGTATTTGCATAGGTGAGTACGAATACAACGATAAGAATTCAGTCGGTCGCCCTGGAGAACCTGACGGCGGGCAATTCAACTATCCGAACCAGAAAAGAGTGAAGTGGTTCGAAACCCCGACGTATTTCCCGAGAAACGAACTTCCGGAAAAGATAAGCGAGCAACTTGGAAAACGAGGCAGAACTGTAACTGAGGTAGATGGTTACTCTGATGACCAACTCTTGAGTTTTCTGAGAACTACGACCATAAAGCTGAGCTACCGAGGGAAGTTTAACGAAGAGCTTGTTAAGGCAGGACTCTCGAAGTATCTCAAACAGAACATGGACTTGTTAGAACCCGGCTTTGTGATAACCAGTGAGGAAGAAGCAACAGGCCAACGTGAACGTCCCGATTTCTTAGCCAAAGACGCCTCCGGAAGGACCGTAATAATAGAATGCAAAGGTCGCGCTGACGAAACCGCGGTGACGCAACTTGTCAGGTATCGCAAGAAATACCAAAAGCAACGTGAATCACCGCGATGTTTCCTCATAGCTTCGCACATAGATGAAAAATGCAGAAAAGAAGCAAAGAGAAACAAGATCGAGTTCTTTGAAACAGATTTGGTCTTTAGAAAAGTATGACGATAGCTACGAGTAGTGGGCCAGTGATTGGAAACGATTGAGGTCACGACAATCTAAACAATCCTTCTTGATCTCGCCCTGTCCTCCGTGGATGGAGGTTCTTAACGCCTCGGGCTGATTTCTGATCTGCCGTATTTTGTAGCCCTTTCTTTGACGATAAAGCCGATCTTCCGCCTCCTTGGCGAACCGCAGTGACTTCCTAGGCGGAGAGTTTGATCTCAATTTCCGCTCCGAGCGCGCGAGCGACTTTCTTAAGTGTGGGCAGGGAAACCCGATCGTAAGCGGAATGATTGCGTGATTGGGGTCAGGTCTTGTATCTTGTTATTTGCCGTCCGTTGTGTTAGTTGCTCTAAGTCATGGCTCGTCCTCTCAGAGTAGAATTTGATGGCGCGTTATACCATGTGACCTCGCGCGGCAACGCGCGAGAAGACATCTTCGGCGACGATGAGGACCGCAAAGC
>JACPSE010000070.1 GCA_016193465.1 Deltaproteobacteria bacterium | reverse complement strand
TAGAAGGATACTTCGCTCGACTGAAGCAAAGATACCGACAGCACCGAGGTCTTGTACGGCATCATCATGAAGCTTATTTCCGATGGTATTTGCATCTGTGCCCGAGGTAAAAATGCAACACTTTCTGTCTATTATTCCCATCCTGAACAAAGTGAAGGATCTCACAGCTTTAGAGATTCTTCGCCTCCGGCTCAGAATGACACCAGTTATTAAACGGATTTCTGAGACACTACACTAGCCCCACACCTAGGACAGGTGCGGGGAGAAGGCCCTTTAAGAATCGACCAGTCACAATACCTATGTGGCCGGTTCCTGCTGGGTTACGCAGTGGATGGCGCCTAGCCCGGCTACGAGAGGCGCGCAGAGGATGCCGATCACCTTACGTTCGGGAAATATCTCCCGGAGTATCCCTAGCGCAGAACGGTCATTGGGGTGGTTGTATGTAGGGACGAGAACCACTCCGTTGGCGATGTAAAAATTGGCGTAACTGGCCGGAAGCCTCGCCCCTTCGTAGACAACCGGGCCGGGCATAGGAAGCGGCACAATGTCGAGTTTCTTTCCATCCTGATCCCTCGCCGCTAGCAGGCGGTCGTAATTTTCCCGCAACAGCACATAGTTTTCATCCTTGGGATTTTCCTCGAGAGCGCACACGATGGTGGTCGGGCTGACAAAACGAGCGATGTCGTCAATGTGACCATCCGTGTCATCGCCCACAATGCCTTCGCCCAGCCAGATGAAGTGATCAACTCCTAAACCCTCTCTGAGAACCTTCTGGGTCCCGCTCCGGCCCAGGTGCGGATTGCGATTCGGGTTCAAAAGACACTGCTCTGTGGTGAGGCAGGAGCCCTTTCCGTTGACATCAATGGAGCCTCCTTCGAGAACAACTCCCTGATCGAAAACTGGCACGCGGAGAAGGCCGGCTATCTGTTTGGCAACGCTATCATCCTGCGTGTAGGACTCATACTTGCAGCCCCAGGCATTGAATATCCAATCGTTGAAGGCAAGCCTATCTTCCTCCCCCCTCCTGGTAATGAAGGTCGGGCCATAGTCTCTGATCCACACATCAACCGTAGGAATTTTGTAAACCGACACATGCTCCATGGCCGCCCCGCCATCCCTGATGCGAGCAATGATTTCCTCCTGTTCCCGTTCATCATTGACCACAAGACAGACTTCTTCGGCGGGCGAGATCGCCCGAATCATTTGAGGCCAGATCTGCTTGACGGACTCTAATTGATCGGGCCAGGTTTCGAGATTGTGCGGCCAGGCGAGCCAAGTCGCCCGGTGAGGCTCCCATTCCGCTGGCATGCGATAGCCGAGGCGGCGCGGCGAGCCCCGTTCTCCTCGTGGATTACTCTTTGTTTGCGAAGGCTTCAAGGGAAGTTGGTGGGGCAGAGACCTGGTCTTTATCCAGAAAACGGGCGGTCAGGGCCCCATAGGCGTCGATGCGCCGGTCTCTGAGAAATGGCCAGTTCTCACGTGTCTCATCAATCTTTTTAAGATCACAGGGCGCTATTAGGATCTCTTCTTTCTCGCCTCCGGCATGGGCGACGATTTCACCAAACGGACCGGCAACAAAGGAGCTGCCCCAAAACCGCAGTTTCCCTTCCCGTCCCACCCGATTGACCACAGCCACATATACCCCGTTGGCCACCGCGTGTCCCCGTTGGATCAACTCCCAGGCGCTGCGCTGGACGCGGGCGGTGCCTCGGGGCTCCGTGGGGAGCCATCCGATCGCCGTGGGGTAAAAGAGAATCTCGGCACCGGCAAGAGAGGTCAAGCGGGCCGCCTCAGGAAACCATTGGTCCCAGCAGACAAGCACGCCGACTTTCGCGTAGCGCGTCCGAAAGGCGGGAAACCCGAGGTCTCCCGGAGTGAAATAGAATTTTTCATAGTAGCAGGGGTCGTCGGGAATGTGCATCTTGCGGTATTTTCCCACGATCGATCCGTCCGCATCGATGACCACCGCGGTGTTGTGGTAGATCCCGGCCGAACGTTTCTCGAAGATCGAGGTGATAATGACGATTTTTTTTGCCAGCGCCAGCCGGCTCAAGGTTTCCGTGGTCGGACCGGGGATGGGCTCGGCCAGTTTAAACTTTTCCGCATCCTCGCTCTGGGCAAAATAACGCGAACGAAAGAGCTCCTGAAGACAGACGATCTGGGCCCCTTTCTTAGCGGCCGCGCCGATCCTGGCCACGGCCTTGGCCAGATTCGTCCCAGGATCCTCTCCTGCCCTCATCTGGATAAGCCCGACGGCAACCTGTTCCTTGGCTTTCTTCCGGAGCACCTTGATAACCCCTTTTTGCAATCTACCACAAACCCAACGAACTGTCTTTTCGACATCTGCGGGCAAGAAAAAAAAGAGGAAAGGCTCCTCCCTTTCCTCTTTTCGCAAGCTCTCCTGCCAGCCTACTTCAGGTGCTGGCTGAAGAAGGACTTAAACTTTTCCCAGGCATCTTTGGCGGAATCCGCATGATAGCTCTCCCGCTCGTTGCAGAAAAAGCCATGGCCGGCTTCCGGATAGACCTTCAATGTGAATTTCTTATTATTATCCGTGAGCGCCTTGTTGATCTGCGCCACATGTTCCTGGGGAATAAGGGGATCCTTGGCCCCGAAGAAAAGATACATCGGGCAGCCAATCTCTCCAGTGCGATCCAGAGGGCTTGGCTTCCCCATTGGGATACCCCCCCCGTAAAAGGGCATTGCCGCTTTGATCTCCTTATTGTGGTGCGCCGCAGCCAGATAAGTGAACCGGCCGCCCATGCAGAAGCCGGTGATGCCGACGGCGCTGGCCTTGACGTAACCCTGGGACTTCAGGTGCGAGATGACCGCGCCCACGTCGTCCATGACCTTGGGGTCCTGAAGACGATTCATAATGCCGATCGCCTTTGGCAGCTCACTGTAAGGAACGATCCGCTCCGGCTCGCGATGGTACAGATCAGGAGCTATGGCGACATAGCCTTCGCGCGCGACCCGCTCGGTAACGTCCTTGATGTGGCTGTTGACCCCGAAGGCCTCCATCAAGACGACGACGGCCGGCCGGGCAGCCCCGTCCTTGGGCCGGGCCTCATAGGCGTCCATCTTGCCGTCTGGCGTGTTGAGTTGAATGGTTGAAGTAGTGATGTCCATACCGTGCCTCCCTTCGGAAACGTTTTGCTGATGGAGAATCGCCCCCTGTCTATCAGATTTTTTTTCCTCGGTCCAGCCCCTGGGAACATTCGAAGGCGTTCTCTCAGCGAGCAGAAATGATGATGACCCCGCCGACCATCAGGAACGCGCCGAGAACAATCCGGAAAGTTACCCTTTCCAGATCGCGCAAAAAGATCGCGCTGAATACCACCGTGAAGAGCGGAGTAGTGTCCATAAGCGGGACCATGACGGAAACCTCTCCCATGCTCAGGGCCACAAAGTTTAGGAGCTGCGCGGCCGCGGAGACGCAGGCGGCGCTCCCAAAAAAGGGCAGGCTTGCCCTGTGGGGTCGCACGAGAGAGATCTTCCCCATGGCAAGCAGGAAAACCGCAAAGATCGCCAGAGAAGTGGTCGTGGCAATGGCCGCGCCGACGTAGGGATCGGGAAGAATGAGCAGGCCCGCTTTGCGGAGGTTTTGCGACACAGCCCCCACAAACGCCGCCGCCAGCGGAAAGACAATATCAAAAAGCCTCCCTTTGGCCTCTCCATGCCCTCGTGAGGAAATGAGCCAGATACTGCCCACGATGAGCAGGGTGCCGGCGTAAACGGGAAGGGTCGGTTGCTCGTGGAGGAAGAGCACGGCCAGGACGAGCGCGAATAGAGGGGTTGTCGCCCGAAGGGGACCCGCCCGCGACACCCCCAGTCGCGTGATGCCGACGTAGTAAAGCACCCGGGCCAGGAGAGGCTGAAAACATCCGCTGAGAAAAAAATAGATGGTTGCCGGCGTCCAAAGCGGTTGTAGAGGATAATAGAGCAGCAGGTAAAACCAGAGCCAAATAGCGGAGACGAAGTAGCTCAGGAACGCGGCTCCATAAATATTCGAGGTGCGCGACCCCATGCGAACGAGAACGGCATCGCTTGCCCAACCCATCGCTGATAGGATTGCGACAACTTCAGGAGGCATTGGATTTTCCCGGCTTCAAGACCTGCGCGCCAAAAGAGGGATAAGGGCTCCGACACTAACACCTATAGAGATGGACTTACAAGCTTCCGCACAAAACGGGGGCGGTCTAGACATGGACAGAGCCATCACTTAAGATCAATCTCACTTTTTTGATAAAGGGGACTTTAAGTGAAAAAAGTTAACACAAGCGCTAAACGGCGAGGCCCCCGCGCGAGGCTCGCTTCTCCGGGAAATTTTCCCAGAACCATACCTGCCCTGGCCCGCGCGCAAAGGGTCACCGAGAGCGCCTCTCATTTCGGCTTTGACTGGCCGGGACCGGAACCGGTTTGGGATAAAGTTGAGGAGGAACTGAGCGAGCTCAAATCGGCCGTGGCATCCGGCGACAAAAACCGCGCGGCGGAAGAGATGGGGGATTTGCTCTTTTCCTTGGTCAATCTCTCCCGCTTCCTCGATCTGGAAGCCGAACAGACCCTCTCCCGGAGCGTGGATCGCTTCCTTAAACGCTTTGGTCACATAGAAGCGAGCATCCGGAAAGAAGGAAAAAGTCTGACCGAGGCTTCGCTGGCGGAAATGGATGCCCTCTGGGAAGAAGCAAAAGAGATGGAGCGCAAGTAAATATGAGCCGAAGCCATTTGCGCATTGTTTTCCTCGATGCCGCCACCTTCGGCGACGTCTCCTTGGAGCGCTTTGCCGGGAACTGGGACTGCGCCGTCCATCGGCTGACGGCGCCAGCGAAAGTGCCGCGCCGCCTGGAAGGCTGCCAGGTGGCTATTCTCAACAAGGTGGTGCTGGACAGGTCAGTGCTGGATTCGCCTGCGGTCAAGGATCTCAAGCTGATCGCTGTCGCCGCCACCGGCACCGACAACGTGGATCTGGAGGCCGCGCGCGCGCGCGGCATCAGGGTATGCAACGTGCCCGGATACGCGGCTCAATCCGTCGCCCAGTTCACTATGGCGCTTATCCTGGAGCTCGCGACGCATGCTGGCGGATGCGGAGAGCTGGTGCGCGGAGGGGCCTGGGAAAAAAGCCCGATGTATACTCTCTTTGGATTCCCCTCTTTCGAGCTTTGCGGAAAATACCTCGGTATCGTCGGCTACGGAAACATCGGCCAGAAAGTGGCGGAGATGGCCCGGGGTTTCGGCATGGAAGTTCTCATCGCCGGCCGGCCGGGTTTTCCAGCGCCGATCCCGCCGGGTCGCCTTGCGTTGGATGACGTCCTGACAAAAGCGGATATTGTTTCTCTCCATTGCCCCTTGACCCCGCAGACGACAAATTTGATTGACAGCCGGGCGCTGGCCCTTATGAAGCCCGGAGCTTTTCTCGTCAACACGGCACGGGGCGCTCTTATCGACACCGATGCTCTGATACGGGCGTTACGGGAAAAGCGGCTGGCTGGCGCAGCAATGGACGTACTGACACAGGAGCCGCCTCCGGCCAATCACCCGCTCATCAAGGCGGCGAAAGAGCTGGATAATTTATTAGTCACCCCGCATTGCGCCTGGGCCGCGCGCGAGGCGCGCCAGCGCCTGATGAACGAGGTGATAGAGAACATTAAGGCATTCATCAAGGGCAGAAAAAGAAACGTTGTTGCCTGACTCAGGTATATTGAGATTATCCTGGTCAGCGTTTGTCGGCCAAGTGGGTTTCAGGACGGACTTGACAAGCCCTTCTACAAGCCTCTTGACCAACCGCGAGAGACGCCCTTTCGAGCTTTACCTCTTCATCGCCGTCGTTTACTGGCTCTGCACCTACTTCATGTCCCGCTACGCCCGCTACCTAGAGCGGCGGCTATGCCTGCTTGACTTATGTGACCGTTTTTAGCCCCTCTTGACGATACAACCATATAGTTGTATCTTCTCTAGCGCTTATAGCACATGCCAAACTATACCTGTGAATACTTTGAAACAGATAGAGGCGACAGGCCCGTGGAAGAATTTATTGACTCCCTGCAGGACAGCACCCAAAGGAAATTCTTTTACAAGAAATCGCTGCTTGAAGAATTCGGGCCTCGCCTGCCCTTCCCTCACGCAAGAAAGCTGGTGCACGACATATACGAGCTGAGGTTCGAAGGCCCCAATGAAACTGGCAGGGTTCTGTATTTTTTCGTTGATGGGAACAGGATCATTTTCACCAACGGATTCAAGAAAAAGAGCCAGAAAACACCGGAAAAGGAAAATCAATCTTGCGGTGCAAAGGCGGGCAATCTTTTTGAAAAGAAAGGGGAAGTAATTATGGCTAGAACCAACGTGGACAGGCACCTTGAACGGAAGCTCAGGAATTCTCTCTTTAGGGAGCTCTACGAGCTTGAGATGCAGAAGGCTCAGATCGCTAAGCTTCTTATTGCGGAGCGAGCAAAGAGAGGCCTCACTCAAGGACAACTCGCTCGTAAGCTGGGCGTTAGCCAACAGCAAATCTCTAAAATCGAGAATGGCAACTTCACCGATTTAAAAGTTGTGCAGAAAGTGCTGCTGACCCTCGGCCACAGCATCCGCGTTGTCGCTGTCCCCTTACGCTCAAAAACCAGAAAAGATTTAAAAGCAGCGTAGCATTTTAGAATCAACCGGCTAGATGAAGGTCGATTACGACATGAAAGCTGATGCCGCCTGGTCGGCGCTGTTCGGCCAGATGGGTTTCAGGACGGACTTGACAAGTCCTTGAGAAGGCAGGAAAATTGCCACTGTTTTATGAATTTCAGTGACGGTGCAACGTTGACCAATATACTCACCGGTTAGCTGCCAAAAAGATATGGAGCCGGTATTTACACTCCCATACTCAGAGTACGGCGCTGCTAATCTACTCTCGCAGTACTTCAAGCGGTCTCACGGCTATTTCATATTTGTTCCGGCATCGCGCCAAGAGAAGGGTGTCGACCTTCTGCTCGCGAAGCGATCTGGGTCAAGAACCGCAACCGTAACATTCCAGGTCAAGTCATCCCGGACGTATTCGCGACCGCAGCCGAAGCGGTCCAACACCGCGCGCTTTGCGTATTACACGTGGTTCAACCGCTTTCGTGGTGCACGCGAAGCGGACTTTTACCTTCTCTTTGGACTCTACCCACCTGAAGAAGGAAGGACAAAGAAATCAACAGCATCGTGGTGGTCTGCGATGGTGTTGCTGTTCTCCCGAGAAGATATGCGGCGGTTCGTTGCGTCGGTGAAAACCAAGGGAGGGAAACCAGACAACATGTTTGGTTTTGGATTCAATGATCCGACGGCGGTCTTCTTGACGCGTGGACATCGCAAGCTTCGCACGGTTGACTACACGCATCACGTACTTTCAAACAAACTTCCGGAGGTTAGGTCGTGTTTTCAGTCCCGGCTGCACGGCAGCTAACCGGTGGCTGGTGCGGATGCGCCGTGAGCATCGCGCCATCATCGTCGGACGTGCTGGCCCGCCGCACAGCACGACGTTAGCTACCATGAAGGACGCATTCGCCGAATTGGAAGGCATCTGGAACCGCTGTATCGAAGGCGGCCGGGAGAATTTGGAAAAAGAGATTCTTGATCTCTTGAAGGATCAGGGTATTCGTATCCGGCAGGATGATGGTGAGTTACGGCAATTAACTCTATCGAAGCCTACGAGCGTTAATAGTGGATTCGTTGTAGGGCTTCGTTACGTCAAGAGAGACGGAACGCAAACTGAAGACCTTTTTCCCGTAGAAAAGGGGAGTCCGATTAAGGGGTACTATAAGGGTTCTCTTCAAAAACAGTGGCCCGAGTACCAAGAAACGCACAAGCAACAGATCGTGTTCACAATGGTTGCTAGCGAACCAGCACCCATAACGGCAGTAAACACCATCAGCGTGGTGAAGAGGAACCCGCAATGACACTAAACGGTGCTTAGCAGCTAACAACGCAGTGGAGCAGATGCGCAAAAAGCGGTGCGGCACTCACTGCGACCGTTGAGGGCGACACGATGATGAAGACGCGGAGAGACACCATGAAACGGAAGCGCACTGCCCCGACGCATAGTCACGAGTCCTCAACCACCGGACGTGTCGCTGAGCTCTTCCTGGGCTCCATTTTGTTAAGCAATGGGTTCGAAGTCTACTCTCCAATGGTCGACGTGGCAATTGATTGCCTTGCCATCAGCCCACGTGGTAGTCAACTTCGTTTCCAGTGTAAGAGCCGGTCGAAACAGGACGCTACAGTGTTTGATTTGAGCCTGCCGAAAGACAAGCGGGCGACTTTGCCCACTCACGTCTTTTACATGCGCGGCCCGGCTGACCGTGCAGAGTATTGGATTGTCCCCTTTCCGGTCGTTAAGAGATACACAAAGCGATCCAAGGGTCGGACGGGACGGGTCATCTACCGGCTCTATCTGACAGAGGAATCCCGGCGCGCTCTTCGAGACTACCGAAATGAGGACGGTGTCAAAGAAGTCATCCGCTGGAAAGGCAACAAGTCACAATCGGCATAGAGAACGTGTGCCGTAACCAAGCGCTTCTACCGACGCGCGCATGCGAAGAAGTTGCTATAGCGCACACCGCAGAGCGCAGCGTCAGGCCTTAGGAGCGATCACACGACGATGTTGAACCGGGGCGTCCTCATTGTGCGTCCGAAGCAGCCGTATCTTGACTGGGCTGCCGGCTTAGATGATGAGGCCCAACCCCGTGCCATCGTCGGCATGACGACTAAGCCTTGATGTTTTCACGTCGTCTCTTTTTCTTTATGGCCGCCCAAAATTCCTTATGTCTAACCTCCCCGGTCCTTTTGATTCGTTTTCCCGCTCTATCTAAGAGGGCAGTAAAGCGAGGCGTGTGAGCTAGAACGAGACGCTCTAACTCTTCTTCATTAGAGACAGAAAGCAGAACCGCCGTGGGGCGACCGTTTTTGGTTACAATGACAGGCCCCTCCGCGCACTGTTCTAGGTAGCTGCTGAAGCGAGCTTTCATCTTAGTAGCAGAAACCTTCATGGCTAAAGACCTCGCCTCTAATCATACTCCACTGAGGCTTTTTTCCAAGGCTAAATTATCCTCACTACAACAACATATTGACGCCCCTATCCCGCTGCGGTAAGTACTTTCAAAACAGAGAACGCGCGAGGTATCAGGTTGAACTATTGCCTGTTGCCTTGTGCCTAATGCCTTCTTTGGCTTTTTTCGGAGGAACATATGCACACAGGCTCCTACATCAACGGTCAGTGGATTCACCCGCGCTCCGACCGGCTGGTGCGCAATATCAACCCCGCAGATCCAGACGATGTGCTGGCCGAATTCCCAAGCGGAACACCCGAGGATGTTCAGCGCGCCATCGAAGCGGCTCAGGGCGCGCTGCGGGATTGGGGCAAAACCCCCGGTCCCGAGCGCGGGCGCGTGGTCTGGCGCGCGGCAAACATCGCCCGGCAACGGGCAGACGAAATTGCCCGCACGCTGACCCGCGAAGAAGGCAAAATTTTAAAAGAGGCCAAAGGAGAGGTGCTTAAGGGAATTGCGGTGTTGGAATTTTGCGCCGGCGAAGGCTTCCGCATGCACGGCAAGACACTTCCCTCAGAGGCGCGCGATACCTTCGCCTACACGATTCGGCGACCGCTCGGCGTCGCCGGCCTTATCGCGCCGTGGAATTTTCCCTGGGCTATACCCATATGGAAATCGGCGCCTGCGCTAGTCGCCGGCAACACGGTTATTTTCAAGCCGGCCGAGCTAACGCCGGCAACCGCGTCGCTGATGACCGAAATCTACGAAGAGGCGGGGCTGCCCTCCGGCGTCTTTAATATGGTTGTGGGCTCTGGCTCCGTAGTCGGAGAGGCGATTGTACATTCGCCGGCGGTCCGCGCCATCTCCTTCACCGGTTCCAACGAGGTCGGCGGCGCGCTCTATGCCAAGGCGGCTACCCGCGGGGCCAAAGTAACATGCGAGATGGGCGGCAAAAACGCGGTCATCGTGATGCCGGACGCCGACCTCGAAAGAGCGGCGGTGGCGATCCATGGCGGCGCCTTTGGCTCTACGGGCCAGCGCTGTACGGCGACTTCGCGGGTGATTGCCATGCCTTCGGTCAAAGATAGGCTCCTGGAACGCCTTGTCGAAATGGCCAGAAAGATAAAGGTCGGCCAAGGACTAGACGAGAGCGTTGATATGGGCCCTGCCGTCGATGAAAAGCAGTGGAAAACCGACCTGGAATATATCCAGTTGGGCCAGCGCGAAGGCGCGCGCCTGGTACTCGGCGGCAAAAAGCCGGGGCATCTGAGCAAGGGTTACTTTGTCGAGCCGACGCTCTTCGACAACGTCTCGCCAAACATGCGTATCTTTCGTGAAGAGATCTTTGGCCCCGTGCTCTCCGTGACCACGGCGAACAGCCTGGAAGAGGCGCTCCGCTTTGCCAATTCAGTGGAGTACGGGCTCACGACCTCGATCTTTACGCAAAATCTCAATTGGGTGATGCGTTTTGTTGAAGAGGTGGAGACCGGCATGGTGCATGTCAACGAGCCGACCATCGGAGGAGAAGCGCAACTCCCCTTCGGCGGCACGAAGGCGACGGGCGTGGGGGAGCGTGAGATGGCGGAAGAGGGGTTGAACTTTTTCACGGAACTCAAAACGGTCTTCATCAACTACTCGGGCAGCGCCGAGCTGCTAATGATCCGATAGAGCTGAAAGATCACCCGACCTTTTCTCTCTCCGCCTGCTGCCGGACCTGCTCCAGTTCTCGGATTGTTTCAAGGATCTTGGCTATGTCCCCTTCGCTCAGGAACTGGGCCAAGTAGCGGGAGTAAATCCCCACCTTCTTGAGAAAATCCTCCTCTTTCATGTTATTAAGGATAGCGGATTTTGCCCAGGGGCACAAGAAACGGCTGCTCTAGCCCATGGTGGAAATCTTCTCCGGACGGATTTTATAAATGACGCGGACCTCGCCTGGCTTGCGGTAGGGATACTTCTCTTGCCCCAGGTACTTTTTGGCGAGGAGATCTATGTGCGCGTCGGCGCCCTGCTCCGTAATCTCTGCTACCTCGCCGCGCACCGCCAAGTAGCGATAAGGGTTGTCGGGGTCGGCGACCGTAAGCGCTACCTTCCTGTTGCGCCGCATGTTCCTGTCTTTGACACGCCCCTTGGCCGTGTTGATCCGGATATGGTTTCCGTCCAGATCACACCAGACAGGCGTGACCTGAGGACTGCCGTCAGGCATCACGGTGCTCAGATAGACAAAGGCCCGCTTGGTAAAGAGATCCCGGTAAGAGTCTGGAATCGCAACTGCCATTCTACTATCCTCCTTATACCATCGTCATTAACAAAAGTAGTCGCTTAACTGACGGAGATCATCGACGAGAAAGTTCGGTTTCGCTGCTGCCAGTTCTTCCTTGTCGCCCAAGCCGTAAGTGACCCCGCACGTCAAAACTCCCGCCCTCTTGCCCGCCTCGATGTCCATGCCCCCATCCCCGACCATCAGCGCCTTGACCGGTCTCACCCCGAAGGTCGTGAGGACTTGATTTAAGGGTCCGGGGTCGGGCTTTTTCTGTGGAACACTGTCCCCACCCAGAATCGCGTCAAAATAGTCCTCGATCCCCAATCCCCGCAGCACCAACACCGTGAAACGGTGGAGTTTGTTGGTCACAACAACCCGTTTTTTTTCTCGAAAATAATCCAGCGTCTCCTTGACGTGCGGATAGAGAACGGTTGTGTCCAGCAGATGGCTCTCATAGCGCTTGAGAAACAACCCCATCACTTCTTGGAACCGGTCTTGGCACTTTTCCGGCAAGGAACCGCGCAGCAGATGTTCCGCGCCCCGGCCCACATGGCTATAAACCAGGCGGTCATCCAGCGGCGCCAAGTGAAGCCGGGAGCGAACATAATTCACCGCATCGGCCAGGTCCTGTCCGGTATCGGCCAGCGTGCCATCCAGGTCGAACATGATGAGATCGATTCTTCTCTTCATGCTCCGGTCACTCACTTAAAGATAGACTCCAGGTCAGCCCCTGTCAAACTGCACTTTTTTACTTGCTCCACGCGTTGGAAGTGCTAACGTGCCCCAAAAAGGAACTGGAGGAATCGGGTTTTATTAAGGGTCTGTATGGTAAATAAGTAGTGATAGGAAGTTCCTTTTGCGGGTCAGCCACCGAGAACTCAAAATTACCCCGACGACCGCGTGCGGGCGCGCGCTCAAGAGCCTCCGGTGACTGCCTCTTGCCCTTGAGGCTCTAACTGCACAGATGCTTCACGCACAGTTTTGTGTAGCAGCAAGTGGCTCTACAGCAAGGTAAAAAGGATCCCCTCAGGGAACGGAAGATGCAGCAGCCGGTCAAATAGGCCGAAAAATAGCAGCCAGGCAGCGCCAGCAAGGAGAAGCGCCAGCATCCACTCCTCCTTCGAATAGACTTTGAGGTAAAGAAATACGAATAGAGGAATAGAAAGAGAAAAACCAAGAAGCCAAATGCCCATCAAGAAGCCAAGAATCCACAAAAAAATAATCATGGTCCGTCTTCGCAAGAGAGCATTATCAGTTCCCTGCCTAGACTGGACGTCAACCGAAGCGCCACTCATGGATCTCTTCCCGTATCCGCTCATCAACTCGAGGCTAAGGTTAAGCGCTGCTATGAGAAGCATGGGAATCAGGATCGTCAGAGGAAAGAGTTTAGCCTGCGTAGGCCAAGCTATTGCTTGCCACAGACAGACTCCAAAGAAAAAAAAGACCAGAAGACCGAAGATAATTTGCAATACAGACTTCAATACGGCAGCTCTTTTCCTCAGCTGAAGATTCTTGAATGAGAAAACTCTTAAGTCTGCCCAGTCAAGTGGACCATTAACTCGCTAATTGACTTAAGCTCGTCAAGGCGATTTACTGCCCGGATGACGGCCTCTCTTTTCTCTTTGCTAAGCGCTTGGCGCGCTAGCTTACTAAACTTTTGCTGCATCTGCTCATCTGTAAGACGGTTTCGATGATGCCCTGGTGGATAGAGCGTCGTGGCTTCATAATTCTGCCCGTTTTTTGTTTTCAGGACTACACGGGTCACAGCGGCCTCTGGCCAGTAGGGGTCAAGGGAAGGGTCAGACTGAAGAGTCGTTCGATCAGCAAGCGATAGGACACAAGGGTCTCGCAGTTTTGCATCGGCATACTGTTCGGGTCCGAGTTCCCCATCCACCATTGCAACAGCTACGCTGAATACTATGCTGTGATTGGCACTGTCTCGGTTCTGTGGCCTGAGCCTGGAGACACTATTCCACACGCCTTCGTGACCGACATGCTCGCCGCTTGGCAGGAATATGTTTATCGCTTCCACGTCGCGCCACGTTAGTTGATGGTTCTGAAAAAGTCCAAAGACACCTGCGACAGCCGTCTGGGCAGTACGGACGGTGTTAAACCACTTTGTGTTAACCTCCATGATCTTATAGTTGGTAGCGACAGGTGCTAAGAGGCGCTCCTCATCAATGCGTCCGGCTACTGCCTTTTCAAAGCCACCTGAGCTCTCGATAATATCTCTTGGCCCCGCTAGTCCTTTCTGAGCCATGAGAGCAGCCATGACTCCAACGGAAGCTACCATTCCATCCGCCACACTCTTGCTGGATGGAATGCTACCCACGCTGAGGGCATTGAGGGTGTTTGCGTGGGTTGCTGAGATAGCAATGGCATTGGTGAGTTGGTCAATATCTAGGCCCAAAAGTCTTCCCACTGCCAGGGGTACTGAGAACTGTAGGTATGTACCACTGAACCAGCCTCTGGAGGTTATCCTGCACGCTTCTTGGAAGCGAATCTGAATCTCATATCCAGCGACAGTAGCCGCTATGAGATCCTGGCCGCTGGCACCGACCCGTTCGGCAATAGCCAGGCAAGGCGGAATATTGAAGCATGGGTGGCAAGGATCAGAGCCTGCATGCGAGTCCATGTAATCCAAGTAGCGCAGCATGGTTGCATTCGCCAGAGTAGCTTTCTCGCAGGAAGTCCGCTGCGGAGCGCCAAAAACAGTGGACTCAGATCGGCCTCCTAAGTCCGCCACGAGGTCGCGTATCATGGTGCCCGGCTCTCCATGAAAGCCACCGAGAGCGCAGCCAATAACATCCAAGACCCGCCGCTTTGTTTCTCTGACAACCTCTTCTGACAAGGCATCGAATCGGATGGCTGACACCAGTTCCGCCAAACCGTTTGCCACTGTTTTCATTGAGCCCCCCCGAGGCAGATTCCAGGCAGCATCCTCTTAGGTCTAGGTCTCCGTAGGCAAAGCCTGAACTGACCCTTTTCCGGACCGGATCGAGTACACAACTGCGCCAACCGCCAAAAGAAGAATTAGGATGACCAAAGGACGTAACAAAAATGAAAGACCAAATGCTCCCACGGAAATGTAGAGATATTTTTCCGCCAAACGCCCTAAAACCAGCCCTAATACGAGAGGGGGTCGAGGCCAGTCCAGTAAAACCGCGATGTATCCAAAAACCCCAAATAGAATCATGACAACGAGATCCAGGAGATCATTATTGGCAGAAAAAGCTCCCATGAAGACCAGGAACAAGATACAAGGAATCATAATTGAGCCTCGGATCTGAGTAAGTTTAGCTATCTTGTTCAGAAAGCTCAGGCAAACAACTGCGATGATGATATTTGCGATGACCAAGGTCCAAACCATGGAAAACACCACGTCCAAGTGTTTTGTTAACATTTCGGGGCCAGGAATCAGCCCGAGGGTCAGGAAACCACCAAGCAGGATCGCCATACCACCACTCCCGGGAACCCCGAAGCCGACAGTAGGAATAATATCGCCTCCTTCTTTCGAATTATTCGCCGCGCCTGGCCCTAGCACACCGCGCACATCACCGTTGCCAAACCGGCTTTTATCTCTCGAGCTTTGCACGGCATGACCGTAGGCTACCCACTGAGCCACCGATCCACCCAAACCAGGAATGACGCCAACAAATGTCCCAATCAAGCTGCATCGAAGCGTTATTCCCCAATATCGGAAGGTATCCTTTAATCCTTCCAGAACACCGCCTGCAATCCTTACGTCTTGCCCAGCAATGCCGGTTCCCCTCACCGCTAAATCTACGACTTCGGGAATGGCAAACAACCCTATGGCTACTGGGGCCAGAGGAAGTCCCTCCCAGAGATAGGGTTGTCCAACAGTGTAGCGAGGGATGCTAGAGTTGGGGTCCATGCCAACTGTCGACAGGATCAACCCGAGACCCGCCATCAAGACTCCTCTTGTCCAAAGGGAACCCGTCAATGATGCGATGAAGACTAGCCCGAGAACAATCAAGGCAAAAAGTTCAGCGGCTGTAAAAGTCAGAACGAAAGGGCGCAGCACAGGCACCGAGACAGCCAATGCAAGAGCGCCAATTAAGCCTCCCACCAGAGAGCTACCCAGAGCCGCGCCTAAGGCCCGTCCTGCCTCGCCCTTTTTGGCCATGGGATGACCGTCCAGAATGGTGGCTGCTGCGCTTCCTTCGCCGGGAACTCCAAAGAGAATGGAGGTAATATCACCCGTAGTCGCGCCCACAGCGTGGAGCGCTATAAGCAAAGCCATTGCGTTGATGGGATGCATCCCGAAAGTGAAAGGCAGAAGGATGGATAAGGTCGCAACCACACCTATGCCCGGCAGGAGCCCGATCCAAAAGCCAATAAAAGTGCCCAAGAGAAGCAACCCAAAGGCTGGCCAGCTCAGGACGGAAAGAAGGCTTCCCCAGAATGTTTCCAGCATGGCAACGCTATTTCCGAACGGTCTTTACCCAATCGACCAGCTCAGGGGATACTTTCAGAGCGCGTTTAACAATTGCCTCGACCTGCTTGGCCCCCATTGGGTTAATCTCCAGGTTCAGCCGCTTTGCATCGGCGAGGAAATCTGGATCATTGAGAGTGTTCAAGAAACCCTCGCGTAGGACCTTAAGATTATCCTCCGGTGTTTTGGGCGGGGCGACATATACGCCCGATATCAATTCTCCAACCGAGGCGAAATCCATCAACTGCTGCACTCTCTCCTTGGGAAACAACTCCAAGATCGTGGGAACGTCAGGAATCCTAGGATCCCTGATGATCTTTCCCTCTCTGCCAGCACTGCCCCCCTGAGCAAGTATCTTAACGAAGCCGCCCTTAATCCAGTCGGGCTTTGAAACCAGATAGCTGTTTAAATTGGCTGATCTTCCATCCAGCTCTCCTCTTTCCAGCCCCAGGTCAATTTCACCGCCTCCGCCATAACCAAATATGTGATTCAACTTAACGCCTAGTCCCTCCTCCACAGCTAAACCAAATAAATGGTGGCCATCGCCCTTAGTGGCGTAGCCAAGCCGCACAGGTCTTTTCGCACTCTTGATAGCCTCAAAGCTCGCATAGGAATCTGACCGCATGAGGAAGATCTGAATTCCCGACCTCGTGTTTCCAATGTAGCTCCACTTAGCCAGGTCATAAAAGACCCCTTCGCTCTTTCCCACATAGTTGGAATACATGTTGAACATGTTGAGTGATCCAATAGTAAGACCGTCTGCTTTGGCTCGGTTAAATAAGTGGTTCGCGGCGACGATGCTCGCCCCACCTGGCATGTGTTGCACGATGACAACGGGATTGCCAGGAATGTGTTTCCCTAAGTGCCTGGCGATAACCTGCGCGTAAGCGGAATAACCCCCGCCCGGAGGATATCCCACGAGAATAGTCAAAGTCTTTCCTGCATAAAATGGCTGGGCTGATTGAGCTAACGATACGAGTAAAATAAAAGAAACTCCCAGCACAAAAGGCATGGCTTTCTTCATTGTCCACCTCCTGGCTTCCGCTAACATCTGTTACCCCAATAAGGAGCAGATGTCCATCCCTGCCTGTGCCCGGCAGACAGACCTACGCGCAGAACGAGTAGTGATAGGAAGTTCCTTTTGCGGGTCAGCCACCGAGAAGTCAAAATTACCTCCGACCACGCCTCTCAGCCCGCCTTCTCCAGCTTCCAGCTCCCATCACGCAGAGCAGACTGGCCCGCCTCGCCCTTTTGAGGCCGGACGGTATCCGATTGTCAACCCTAGGCCTTGCTTTCGGCTAGGGCTGGACATCTACCCCCAATTGGAGTAAGGAGGCTTTCAAATAACCTGGCTGTCCCTCGATCTTCCTCGGGACGGTGAGTTTATCGAACTGTAGGATGGATCGAAGGTAATTAGCCCTTAACGACTTTGGGACTTACAGAGATAGCGCCAGACGGATGAAAATGGTCCTGGAGGCCTTTGGCTTCCCCAAGGGGGATTTAACCTGGCACGGGAAGCAACAATCGGGAAGGAGGAGAGAACCGTGTTCAAGGAACTTAATCTCACGAACGCGGCGGTAGTGATCATAGATATTCAAGAGGATTTGCTCGCGGCAAGAGGTGGCCTGAATCAAATAGGATTGCAGCCGGTCGACCAAGAGGAACGTAGAACGCTGATGGGCAACTGCCAGCGGCTCCTGGCTGCAGCGCGCAATGCCAAACCTATTATTTATGTGCAGACCGTTTTTAGACGCGACCTCAGTGATTGTTTTTTCCCCCCCAAGTGGCTTAGGCAGTTGAGAGAGCTACCTCCGGTCTTGGTCGAGAGGACTCCCGGAGCGGCCATTCCGAACGAGATTGCGCCACAAGCGGATGACTATGTCATTACTAAAAAAAGCCTAAGTGCTTTTCAGTTCACGCATCTCGATCGATTGCTCTCCGGTCTTGGAGTGGATACGTGTATTGTAGCAGGCTTCTGCGGGGTGCCAGGAAGCATCGATGATACGACCAGGATGGGTGGGTTGTTCGGGTACGATACGGTCATTGTGGCTGATGCTGTCTTCCCTATGCGCACGCCGCATCTTGTGACTTTTGAGAAACGGGCTGCGGTCAAAGAAACTCATGAGATCATTTCACTTTTGCAGGAAGCAGGTCAGCGGAAGGAAAAGGTGGATGGGCTCCGCCCCGCTATGATTATCGTCGCCATGAATAACGATGGCCATCATCCTATGGGGTCGAAATACCGGTACGGCATTAACCTGCCCGGCTTAAAAGCCACGGACGAAGGGCGAGAGCTGTTTATCCGTAACAATAACCGTCTCATCGAAGCGATGACGAGGAAAGGATTTCCCGTCATTCATGCGCAGACGGCTGTTCGGCTCGATCAGGCAGATGACGCCCATTCCATCCAATCGTTTCGCGTTACGATGCCGGAATGGAAAAGGAAGTTCCCACCTGGGGTAGGCTACATGATTGAGGATACTTGGGGGGCAGAAATTCTGGAGGGGGTAAAGCTTCCTGAAGGGTACTATCGTGTCTACAAGAAAGGCAACAGCGCTTTCGGCCTGACGCACCTGCAGCGGCTGCTGCGGAATCTTGGAGTTAATGTTTGCATCATTACTGGGGACTCTACCACCGGGTGCGTCTCCGACACCGTGCGAGAGGGTACGGGGCTAGGCTATGAATTGATCGTGGTCTCCGACGCGACAAGCCGCGCCGACATACCCTACCATCAAGTTCTCGCCAATCGCGCGGAGGTTAAGAGCACCGTTGAGGTGTTAGCTCTGCTGGAGAAGTTGCAGCCAGCTACTAAGCGTGCGACAGGGGCAGCCTAAAGGATAGACAACAAGCATGGGTCTGCAGCCTGGGGATAAAGGAGTAGCAGGATCATGAATGTATCTGGTTTGAGCGTTTTGGCTTTGTCTCTCATTGTGGGTTTGCTGTCTGGCGCGCGAAATTTATCAGCCATGACAGCCGTGGACCCGCAAAAGGCTAAGGAGCAAAGCGGATCCAAAGGCTACATGTTCATTGCAAGCCACGATGAGATTGTGGCCCGTGCGAAGAAGGAAGGTCAGATTAGAATTGTGAGTGGACTTGAACCCCGTACCTTGAAAGGAATCGTAGATTCCTTTGCGAAGAAGTACCCATTTATCCAAATAAAGCGCCTGCAGTCCCAGGAAGGGCTCGATACGGCCTTGCGTTTCATTTTGGAACTAAAAGCAGGCAGTGCAGCCAAAGACTGGGACGCGATCTACCTCACGGGGAATTACTACCGCAACTATATCCCGTATTTAGCGAAGTACGACCTTATCACTATGGCGGAGAAAGGAAGTCTCCAGATACCTGCCCAAATGGTCGACCCGGATAATAGAAATATTGTCGCAGCAGGTAGCGCGCTCGACGCCGCCGCCTATAATCCCGAGCTGCTTCGACCTGGGCTTGTGCCCAAAGTCTGGGAGGATCTTCTGAAGCCAGAACTGAAGGGAAAAAAATTCGTTATGGATGTCGCTCCAGCAGCTATCTTTGCCTTGGCTCCGGCTTGGGGGTTGGAGAAAGTCCTGGATTTTGCCCGCAAGATAGGAGAACAAAAGCCCATCTGGGCAAGAGGCCATACGAGGATCCTTACAAGTATCGCAGCTGGCGAATATGCGATGCATGGCGCGACGAACTACCACTCAGCGATGCGCCTTAAACAAAAGAACCCGGCGAATCTTGACGTTGCACTATTGGAGCCTGTACCTACGCGGCTGCACGAGGCTCAGGGGGTCCTTGGTACGGCAACAAACCCTTATGCAGCCCTGCTTTGGCTTGAGCACATGGCAAGCGCCGACGCACAGAAGCATTTGGATGAAGTTGAACCTTTGAAAAGTTCAATCTATGCACCTGGTTCATACCTGAAGAAGGCTGTCCAAGGGAAGAAAGTTTCGGTGGCTGCCTGGAAATGGTTTTACCAGCGCGAGGATATTGAAAAACAGATCGCGAGTGCCTACGGTTTTCCAGCCGCCGAAGTGAAGTAAGGCAAGTCGGAGGTACTGGGGTCTACTTCGAAATTAGCTGGCTGTCCCTCGATCTTCCTCCCTTCGGGTCTGAGCCTCAGGGTCGAAGACGGGACGGTGAGTTTATCGAACCGTAGGAAGGGTCAAACGTGATCTCTTTTTTTTGTTTTGTTCGGTGGTGCGTGGGACTCTTCCCAAAGACCTAAGTGTTGCCTGCCTGTGCGTGTCCGCACGCAGACAGGAAGGATTTTTTAATTACCCCAGGCTGGTCAATGAAGCTAATGAGGATATGATTCATTGGAGAAGGTTGAAGCGGCAATGAAAGATTTTGCTGCATTACTTGCGTCCCGCTTCTTGTTGGCTGCTGTCTTGACTGGGACGTTTAGCTCTGGAGTCAGCCTTGCGGTTGCGCAAACGTCACCCTTCTATCAGGGTAAAACCATCCGAATCATCGCCGGGGCGACGCCGGGAGGATTCTACGACCGTGCTGCAAGGCTCCTGGCGCGCTACATGGGAAAGTACCTCCCGGGAAACCCGGAGATTATCGTGCAGAACATGCCTGGGGCAGGCTCGTTGGTGGCTACTAACTACATCTATTCGGTGGCGAAAGGTGATGGCTTAACGCTGGCTATGCCTCTCAGTTATATCTACTTGGACCAGCTTACAGAACGTAAAGAGGTCCAGTTTGATGTGCGTAAACTTAATTGGATTGGTGCGCTGGATAAAACGCCGATGATCTTTTACATCCGTGCCGATTCACCGTTTCGGACCATCGAGGATATTGCCAAGGCTAAAGAGCCACCTAAGTGTGGAGCCTCGGGCACATCCAGCGCGAGTTATATATTAGTTAGGGCCTTGGAGGAGGCTTTTGGTATAAGAATCGTCTCCGTCTTGGGCTATCCTGGAGGGGCGGAGATCAATTTAGCAGTTGAAAGAGGTGAAGTAGCGTGTGCAGGGATGACGCTCTACGCCCACTTTGGCCGCGAGCCGTTTGGTACCTGGCACAAAAAAGGATTTGATCGGCACCTCGTTCAGACGGGCCGGAAGCGCGATGCGCGCGCGCCTGACACCCCCACCATTTATGAACTCATGGACAAATACACAACGCCCGAAACAGGTCGGCGAGTCATCCAGGTTCTGTTCACTGGTGATGAGTATGGCCATCCGATGATCGCGCCCCCAGATACCCCCCTTGAAAGAGTCAGACTTCTGCGAGAGGCCTACGCAAAGGCGCTAAGAGATCCAGAGCTACTGGCCGAAGCCAAAAAAGAAAACATGGAGCTGGATCCATCAACGGGCGAAGAACAAGAAGCGATGATGAAAGAGGTCATGGGTCAACCCTCGGAGGTTATTCAAAAGCTCAAGAAGCTTTTGGGACAGTAGCGTTGAGTTCACCTACCGCAATAAAGAAGGCCGTCATGAGAATAAGATGTCTTTGGGTCGCCGTATTGCTTGCTGCATCGGGGGCAGAGGCTTCTACCATCCAGCGAGAGTAAGCCCCCATCCCGGAGTTGTTCCCAGCTCCATGCGACCATTGCGTATCGTCGCCCCTCTCAGTGGGTCTCCCTGTACCGCCTGGAACTCTCCGACTTCGCTCTCGTTGTCAATTCCTGGCAGCGACGCCGCCAAGTGCGCCGCGGCAACGTCCACGACAGCGGGGACTGCGGAGCCGCCAATGTGGACGCGGATGCCAAATGCATGGCACACCTCAGTGACCCGGCGGCACTCATCGAGAAAACCCATCTTGGTGGCTTTGATCGATACCACGTGCGCGGCGCGCCGCTGGCATAGTGCCAGCGCGGACTCAACATCCTCAACACATTGATCCGCCATGATCGGTATTGGACTTGCTGCTGTAATGCGCACCAAGCCATCGAGGTCACGGTAGTCAATCGGCTGCTCGATCAAGCCGACTTGATAAGGCTCGAGTGCTTTGCTGAGTTCAATGGCCTGATCTGTGGTGTAGGCGCCGTTCCCATCCACGCCAATCCATATCGTGTTGCCAAAGGCGTCGCGAAGGGCCCGAATCCGGGCAACGTCCTCGCCTAAGCCGGTGCCAATTTTGACTTTAAAGTGCGTTAACCCCTGCCGGACGAGTTCGCCTACCGTAGCTTGTAGCTCGGCTGGTGGTTTGATCCCGACCATGCGCACGACAGTGACGTGTGGTCGCAGCCTCCCTCCCAAGAGGACGTAGCAGGGGAGGTTCGCAAGCTTGCCGAGGAGATCGTAAAGCGCGAGATCCGCGGCGATAGACGCGCGAGTATGAAGATCAGCGGCCTTGAGAGCTTCCCGCAGACTTCCGCCGGCATACACGTCCGCCCCCATCAGGATATCGCGCACAGGGCCGTTGAGTTGCGCCTCGAGTTCGTCTCCGGTGATGTTGCTAGGATGCGCGGCAGTGCCACCAATCCCCACAGTTCCGTTGGCTATGACTTCTAGAATGAATCCCTCCACAGCGTTAGCGGCATAGGAAGAGGTTCTCCAGGCTGGGTCAACACGCGGCATCTTGATGCGCCTTACGCGCACGTCATTAATTTTGATAGCCATAGGTCCCTCCTAACGTTGTAATGAATAGGCTGAGCGTTCTTAAACAGCCTTCAGCGACCAACGACCTTTCCGACTCGCCGCCCACAATTACAGCGCTGCCAAACGCGCGGGGTTGCGTCGTGCCATGAAGTCCACTTGTTCCGGCGCCATACCCTGGTTAAGCAACGTGGCAATGAACATGCGCAATCCCTCCGGCGGCGGTGGCGTGGCATAGGCACCAAAATCGGTGCTGATGATGCAGCGCTCCGGGCCGATCTCACGCATGGCGTCCGCTGTCTCTTTCGCATTGGGACTACTGGAGCGGGAAAAGGGCATCATCGCGACGAAGGTGAACTCGACCGCGGCCCCAAGGTCTGCCAGGCGTCTGGCCTCTGCAACCGTAAAGCGACTAGAATTGCTCGACAGCGGGTGAGTGGCGACGATGCGCTTGATCCCTCTTGCTTTGGCGGCTTGTACCAAGGCAAGGGCCTCAGGAAACGAGACGTGGCCAGTGCCGAGGAGCATGTCGTAGTGCAGGACCAAGTCTAGAATTTCATGGACCTCAGGTAATAATGTCCCGTCCTCGTCGAGCACCCGGATTCCCTTATTGTCGCCCTTCCCGCCTTCGACCAGCGTGCTGTTATGATGCGCGGCATGGTGTGTGGGAAACCAAAGGATGCGCGCTCCTAGTTCTCCGGCCATGCGCACCGCGTGCGGATTGAGTCCGCCTACAGTCTTGTTGAGCGTGATTCCGCCAAGGAGCTTAACTCCTGACACCATGCGGCTGGCGAGACTCGCTAAGGAAGCCGTCACCTGCTGATGACTCTTACAGGCAACGGCCGGCTGGCCTGCGGCCTTGGCCATTTCGCCCACCTGCGCAACGTCGTAACGGCGCGTCCCACCCGCACGGTGGGAAGGATCCGGACCGACGTGGACATGGAGATCGATGGAGCCAACAATGAGGTCATCAATGATGGTGTCTTTGTTTGCCATGGCAGTCTCGTTCCAATCCCAGCTCGTAGCTTCTCCGGCTATATGATCCTTCCCCTTTTCCCAATTAGTCTAACCCTCAATACCCCAGGGCTGAGGAAATGTCCATCCCTGCCTCGAGGCTGGCGCCCAAAAGGTAATCTTACATCAACCAAAGGCTTGGTTCTTTAAAAATATCTCGGCGTCGCCGCGGCTGAAAAAGACCAGTCTCACCTCCTGGATTAAAGAATCGGACTCAAGGAATCTCGCAACCGCCTGGGAGGAAACCCGAGCTGCCTCTTCGAGCGGATAACCGTACACCCCAGTCGAAATAGCCGGGAAGGCAATGGTCTTAAGCCCTTTCTTTACAGCAAGGCTGAGGGAATTGCGATAACAGGCAGCGAGCTTCTCCGCCTTGTCTTTTCCTCCCCGCCCATAGACCGGACCTACCGTGTGGATCACGTGCCTGGCTGTCATCTTGCCCGCGGTCGTAATCACCGCCTCTCCGGTGGGCAACCCCTCTGGATACTGCGTGCGCCGAATCTCTTTGCATTCTTTCAAGATCTCAGGCCCGCCAGCGCGGTGAATCGCGCCGTCCACTCCCCCACCACCCATCAGCGAGCTGTTAGCCGCATTGACAATCGCATCTACATCCTCTTTCGTGATGTCCCCCACCCTCACTACCACCCTCCCGTTCAGGAATCTTCGAAGCTCTTCCATGGTCCACCTCGTTATTCGTCCCCCACCAACCCTAATCAACCAATAACTATTAACCAATAACTAGCTTTTTGTGTAGTTTTCCCACTCCATAAGCAACTTGTGTTTCTTGGCAGTGTTGCATTCTTTGCACGCTGGGACCACGTTGCCCCTGGTGCTCTTGCCGCCACGGACAATCGGAACAATGTGATCCATGGTCAGGGAGCGCGGCGAGACTTTTTTGCCGCAATAATAGCACAGGCCCGAGGAGCAGCGCCTCTTCCACCACTGGCTTAAGCGCAGCTCTCTGGCCTTTTGCCTTTCGCGCCGGATCTCCTCCTCGCTGACCGATACGATGAAAGAGGCAGTTTCCATGATTCTACTTATACCAATACTTAAGCGATCTCAGATAGAGTCCGAAGCCGATGGAGACCAAGAGATAGAGAAGGCCGCGGAAGGTGGCCCATAGATTTCCCGCGTCGAGGTAATTGCGCAGCTCCCATAGGGCAAAACCGAAAAAAAAGGCCACGGCCGTCGAGATCAAGATTTTATGGGCTGTCAGCAGAGTCACGGCACACCTTTGCCCGCCGGGCGAGCTGCGGCAAGCGCTCGGTTCAAC
Source organism: Deltaproteobacteria bacterium (assembly GCA_016193465.1). GTDB lineage: Bacteria > Desulfobacterota > Binatia > UBA9968 > UBA9968 > UBA9968. Next base: position 18,615 of record JACPSE010000070.1, on the reverse strand, counting down.
TCGCCGTTACGGCTTGAAGAACCGGCTCCCGGCCATCGATCCGGATAAAATAGAAATAATAAAGGATAAAGGCCACAGCAAAGATAGCTCCTCCAATCATGTAAGGTGTTTGCCAGTCGCCGACCGCCATGAACGGACCAGCCAGGGCAGCGCCGATCCCCATTGGAAATTCCACAAACGCATGCATGAGGCCGTTGGTCGTGCCGCGCTCCCTTTCCTTCACCACCTCCATTGCAAAAAGGGTGAAAATGGGATCTGAGATCCCTTTGTTCGGGAAGGGTCCGCCGATGAGGAGAATAGTCACGATGTACAACGCTCCCGCCCAAACGACGCTGTGCGACATGCCGAGGAGAATAAGCGATGGGACGCCAAGGAGCTTGACGAAAGTGACGGTGCGCACACGCCCCAGGCGGCGGACGACCAGGGGAACGAAGAGCGTTGCCACCGCCGTCATGATCGATCCGAGCGCAAAGATGAGACCGATCTGGGCTGTTGAGGCCTTTAACTGCTGGTCAAAAAAGATATTGAAGAACGGCGCAGAGAATCCCAGGCCAAGCCCGATCAATCCCTCCGTCAATGCCAGCATCCCGATCCGTCCGTAATTTTCGATGCCTTCTACCCAGCGGCGGATGTTCATCGGCCTCCATTCCTCGCGGATCAGGTATATGGGAATCATCGAGAAGAGCATGATCGGGAGGCCACAAATCAGAGCGGCCCGACGCGCCCAGGCGCTCTCCGGTCCGATATCAAACAGCGCGGCGAAGACCAACGGCAGCACACCGGCCGCAAGGTTTCCAAGACTTGCCGCGCCGACCTGAATACCGCCGTTCAGGCTGAAAAGATAGAGGCGTTCATCCGGCCTGCTCTGCTCGACCATAAACGGGGGACCAACAATGGCATGGCCTCCCTCAAAAAGACCGATGACCGCAGCCAGGACAAGGAGCCATGTGGGATCAGTGACAAAAATGATCGCCGCGGTGGCGAGCATGTTACCGGTGTAGCCAATGAGGAAGATGCGGCGGCGGCCGAAGAGATCCGAGAGGATTCCTGAAGGAATGACCGCAAGACCGTGACAGGTCCAGTTGATGGCCGCGAACTTGGCGACGAACAGCATGTCAAAGCCAGCAGCAAGGAGATAGAGATTAAATAGGAGGCGGATCAAGCTGGACGAGAAGCCGCTGAAAGGACTGCGAATTAACAGCAGACGAGCATTACGGCTGAAACCTCTGAACCGTTCGCTTAAAAGCGTGCCGCGCCGGCCCTGATAAATCAGAAAGAGCACAACAAGGGTCAGGCCACCGAGTCCCGCCACCCACACCCAAAACGGCGCAGCCATCTTGGGCGCGTGGGCGCCGTGATCGCCATCCGCCCAGAGGAGTGAGGCGAACAGGATCGTAGCCAGACTAGGAACCATCCTCCATCTTTTCATTCTGGCCTCCACGGAAACGGCAGAAGCAAGTTATCATAGGACGAAGATCATCGGCAGTGCAAGAAAAAAGGAGGGACGATGAGGAGAGCTATTGCCTCTCGCCTGTCGCCTATTATAGGATTCCCCAAAACATTTGCCAGGAGAAACAGAGATGAAGCGAGAAGCGGTGCAGACCGATAAAGCCCCCAAGGCCATCGGCCCCTACGAACAGGCGATCAAGGTAGATGGCTTCGTTTTCACGGCCGGGCAGATCCCGCTCGATCCAAGAACAGGTACCATCGTTGAAGGAGACATCGCCGCGCAGACCCGACAGGTGCTGGAGAATCTGAAAGGCGTCCTGATAGCTTCAGGCTCGTCGCTGGAGCGGGTCGTAAAGGCAACCGTTTTCCTAAAAAACATGGCAGATTTCGCGGCGATGAACGAGGTCTATGCGCAGTATTTGGGCAGCGCCAAGCCGGCCCGCTCCACAGTGGCGGCGGCCGAACTTCCTAGAGGCGCGCTGGTTGAAATCGACCTAGTCGCCCTGGTCTGATAACTCTAGAAAAGCGTCTCACCCGCATCGGTCGCGCTATCCTCTTCGTGGCAACGGCGAAGAACTCACATAGGTTCTGCAAAGTCGTGACGCCACCACCATCCCGCCAGATGGTAAGGACAATCTCTCGCGCCGAGGCTTGCTTTCTCGCATCCAACAAGACATAGGCATGCACCAGCACGTTTGTATCAACTAATTGCTCACCCTCTGTCATACAGTTCCTCGCGACGGCGGTAAAGCAACCTTCCACCCTTATGAGGATTCTTAAGAAGCTCGATCTGTTGGCGGGCAATTTCTTCGTCTCGCGCTCGATCCAGAGGCTTGATCTCCACGAGCGCCTGACACTCATCCGGTAGATCTGGCTTCTCTTCCAAGATCACGGTGTTGCCTCTCACGACCCCTCGGTAGGTTTTCATTGCGCTACCCTCCTGATACGTATCCGGTCTCTCGACTCCGTTTAGGATACTGCACTGGAAGCCCATTGCAAAGGGCTCATCATCGTCCGTTAAACCCGCTCCGCCCCCGCCTTCGCGCCAAGAATCCCGCCAGAGCGGAATAACAGGAAGATAATCAAAACGGCAAACGCGCTCGACACTTCCGCCGATAATAGAAGCGATCGTTTTTTATTTTAGCTTGGAAACAGGTTTGTTGCCAGCTATGGTACCTAATAGAGACGGCAGGCTGTGATCACGTAACATCAGGGCCAGACCGTAGCGTCGTACAATCCAATCTCAAGTCTCCTCGTAAGCCAAAAAAAGGTTGAAAGCAGTTTTGTGGCCGGGTGCCTTGATACCCTGTGGGCTGTTGCCTTCTTGCCGATTTTGCCTTATTTTACGCGCAACTAGGCCACCACCCCGTCCTCTCCAAGGGTGGCTATTCCTACGGCCTGGGCCAGAACGCAACCTCTACGCTCCTGTGCCCGCGCTCTTCAGGACTCGCCCCTCGGCTGCCTGACGGCAACTTACTTATGAACTCCTTAATAACTTCGGCTGGGTCCCTCGGTTCGGACACATCTTTGCTTCCGCATCATCGCCCGGACTGGCTCTCCCCAGCCGGGTGTTCCACTTTGTCGAGTAGTGCGGAAAGTAGAAGACAGAATATAAGGCCCAGTGCGACCGAGGACGACAGTATTAAGGATCGCGATTATTCACTTGATACAAGGTACATTTCGCCCCTATCCTATGCTAAAAGGGCACGGGGACGAGTATGGCCATGCTTCAAGACATTCTTAATAATATCATTGCCAATCTTATCGCAGATTATCTCAAATCTCCCAAGATATGGGTTGCTACAATCACAAGCTTCCTCCTTACCCTATGGGCGTCAATTGCAGAAGCACCAGGCTATGTCCAAATTATAATAGCTCTTGGCGTGTCAGTTCTCGTTCTAAATCTTCTGGATGGGATTATAACCGCATGGCGCTGGTTTAGGGGATATTCAAAAGCAGGGACCCGGAATTTAGTTTCAACTGCGATTACATCCGAGTCTCCCAAAGAGCCGACCGTATACTTCGGTTCCCCCATTCAGGGGGCAGATATGGATCGCGATTGGTTCTTGTCTTGGTGGCATATTCCCGTTTCGCTTGAGGTAATGCAAAACCCGAGTATAAGAAGCTATGAGCATTGCACGGCAAAATTAAAATTGGAAAGGTGTTACCCAAATGGATCATATCCGACCGAAAAGCCAAAAACTTATGATATGCGATGTCAATCAAGAGATGGAGCAGTAGCGGAATTTGCGTTACGAACAGGAGATGAACCTAAGAAAATCCCCATCGCGCGTAGAACAGAAGAGATTCCCTCAGACTTAGCCAATCAATTCAAGTCTTGGGATCAAGATATTACCGACGATCAATACTTTATTATGAATCCGTCGCCATTGTTGCCCGGTCGGTATGAATTGACTCTTGAAATCAGAAGTTCCGATTATAACAAACAATGGATTAGCCAGGCATATATTTTAACGGTTCCGCAGGGCGGTACGGGCGGAAGAAGCAATGGGCATTTTATTCTAAGTGTCAAAGTTGGCACTTAGGCCGTTAGATGTCGATATTTGAGGTTTTGCGATTCTTTTGACCCTGTGTCAAGTAGATAATTGCGCAGCAGATTCATGTTTGAACTTTCGAAGCGAGAACAGGAATCTTTAAGGCACCATTTTGGCACCTTAAAAAGAGGAGAGCATTCGAAATATTTACCTTATGCCTTTACCGAGCCGGGCGTAGCCATGCTCTCCAGCGTTTTGAAGAGCAAACGGGTGACCAAAGTCAATATTGGGTTCAATTAGGGGGCAACTGTGGACCGGAAACAAATCGAATTTACCGAACGCGGTTTTCAGGTATCGGGCATGCTTTCCTTAGTGAATGGAAGATGGATATTTCATGGAGGCGTAACGTATCAGGAACATGGAGAACTCAAGGTTAAAGCAATTCAGGCTACCGCGGAGGGGTTCGAATCGCCTCAAGGAGCAGAAGCATGGCTCCGCCAATGGTTACGAGATTTTGCTGGAGGCCCGAAGTAAAATTCCGCAATAGGCTTGGTTCTGGATCTTGCGTGAGGCGGAAAAGGAGTCGTTTCACAACCTTAAAAATCAGACTGCCTACCTAGACCCCGAAAGCAAATTGTTGCGCGACTCTGGGCGAGTGCTGACAAAATGGTAACCACTGCCGGCTTGGTTGAAATCGGCCGGAAAGTGGCTGAGTTTTTGGCTCCACTATTGAGCTAGAGGCACGTGGTAGGGGTCGCATCTTGGCACGTGGTAGGGCACGTGGTAGGGGTCGGGGCACGTGGTAGGGGTCGCATCTTTACCTTTGACATTCGCTGAGGCGCGAATGATAGAGAGCGTCAATGTCACAGTGAAAGATTTGACCCTCCAATCTCCTCTCCGCTTCCGCCTTCACGCCAAGAATCCTGCGTGGGCGGAATAACAGGAGCATAATCAAAACGGCAAACGAACTCGACACTTCCGCCGATAATAGAAGCGATCGTTTTCTATTTTAGCTTGGAAACAGGTTTGTTGCCAGCTATGGTCGCCTTCTAGAGACGGCAGGCTGTGATCACGTAGCATCAGGGCCAGACCGTAGCGTCGATCAGTTTGGTCCTATCTGAAATATCGGACTTATTCTCTTTTTCTGGTCCCGGCGGATCAACTTGGGATTGATTCGGGCCGACTGTAGCCGGCAAAGGCTGACAATAGTGCAGTGTTTGTCGGATCTGAATTTTTCTTGTTAAGTGGCGAAAAAGATTATAGGATTGCCCATAATTATGAAATCGTCGGTGGGGATAGACTGACCAACTCACTTAGTAGTTATGTGCCAAGGAATATGTACTACCAAGCGAGCAGTCTTCAGATATGAATAATATTGAGACGGTCACTCAGTTCCGCCAGCTAATTGCTGAATTTAAGGAAAAAGAACAACTGTTTATTAGGGCCTTTCAGGATGACGATTTTGAAAACCCCGTCTTTGGAGCCATCGACGACCTGGTAATTAAGATCAAAGAAAGATTAGCAGACTACGATGTCTTAAGGGTAGATGATTTATCGTTGCGGAACGACCTGTGCGCAATAAGAGAGAATAAAGATTTTCGGTACTTTCAACTACTAGAACTCATTAACAAAGCTAATAACCCTGGCAGCACTGCCCCGTTAGTCTTCCGATCAAGCCTTTCCCCTGAGAGATGGCACGAAATCCTCGCCGACGACGTATTATCTCAAGTTGACCCTAACATTCTTATCACGAGGAAAATGGAAATCGGCGCGCTGTTGGTGGGTAAGACTATCCCGGCGCACATTGAGAAACATTTGATATTGATAAAGGAATGCTATGCGTGGAGTTTCGATTCCGCTGCTGCGATCTACTGCAGGACAGTTCTGGAGGAAGGCTTCAAAGAGGCGCTGAAATCACGGCCTGAATTCAGAACGCCTGCAGGGAAAAAAGATTTAGAAGAATGGTCGTTGGACTGGTTATTGAATCATTCAAAAAAGAAAAAATACTTTTACTTGGAAGCCATAGAAAGAGCTTACAAAATCAAAGAAAACGTTAATCACCTCGTTCATCCAACTAGTGCAAAACAGCCGGTCACGAGAATGTCTAGCATGGAAATAATAAAAGATGCTTTTTATATTCTCGAAATACTCTTTCGTTAGTCGCGACTCCGGTGCCATCCGACGATTTTGGGAGTTTAGAGGCTCACATAACTATTGGGTTGAGAAGGACGCTGAGAAACGCGCCTCTCACCCAAAACGTTAGACAACATTGCCCTTTACGAGAGAAGTAGGAAGGAATTCAATAGCCCTGCATCGCTTATGGAAGGTTTTCCCGAACAGTTTCAGAAAGGAGGATCCGATGAATCTTTCACGTTTTGAAATTGCACGTCTAGCGGCACTTATGCTAATCGTAATGTCGGCGCTCCCAGGATGCGCGCCAACACCCACACCGACGCCGGTACCGCCGACAGCCGCACCAATTCCTACGCCAACATCCGCGCCGTCGATTAAGACCGGAACTCTTTTTGAACAGCGGGTGGCGCAGTTGCCCCAGCAGCCGCTATGCTGGGATGTTCGAACCGGTAGCCTAGCCCCAGGAGCGAAGAGTCCGGCCACTGGTTTTCACCGTCACGGTTGGGTCGTGGCCTATCTGACCGGCGGCGCTGAACGGGTGACCTATGAGGGAGGCGCCTCTTCCACGGTCAAGGCTGGAGGAGGGATATTGTTTGAGGCGGAAAAGCCTCACGTCCATGAGAGCGTAGGAACGGTCCCGCGCACCAACATCGGTTTTGAACTTACCTGCAAGCGCCAACCGAATTCCACTGGCACCTCAGGTACGCTGCCGGGTATCCGATCGGGGGCAGTGCCATATCAGGTGCAATTGCGAGAGAGAACTTGGCCATCTGGGGCCAAGACCCCGGTGCATATCCTTTCAGGCCCGACGACAACCTACGTCCTTGAGGGCACGATAGGGAGAAGCACCTCCTCGGGCACCGCTCGCTCTGGACCAGGAGAGGTATATGTCAGCCCCGTAGGGGAGATCGCCCAGAATACCTGTGTCAGCAGCACTCCGTGCCGGACACTCGACGTCGATACATGGCCATCAGGAGAGATTCGGACAGTGGCACAGCCAGGTAAGATTCTGCCTCCACCTTAGCCCACGTAGGCAGTTTCGAGAGGTCTCTGACCCGATGGGGATCCCCGGCTCGTGTCCGGCTGGATTGCTGTATCGGGTCAGAGCGAACGGGTCAAATCTTTTGTTGACAAATAATTTATGCGTGAGATTGGATTGATTTCTCCCACCATCCCATCGTGATGCGGCAAAGGGGAGACGGTCAAAAGCGCAAGACCAGCCTCAAGAGGGTCTGTAAAATCAAACTCAAGGCGCCCTTTAGCGTGAGCGACGGCCAGGGATCGCTTTCCGCCTCAGCCTGGGGATAGGCGTAAATCCCGCGTACGCCTGTGGTCACCCAGGACTCCGGATTCTGGTAGGCGTGAACTAATTTCCGGAGCGTCTCCTCCGGGCCGAGCCTTTCTTCCCTGGTCTTTTTCTGAAACTGCTTGAAGCGGTTGAACTGCCCTCGGTTGAGCCAGATGCCGTCGCATCTACGGCAGCGCTGAAGGTGTATATCTGAAGGTAGAAGCGGATCCTGAAAGACCCGGAGCCGGTCCCTACACCTGGGGCAATAGAGAGTATTTTTCTCCAGGGGAACCGGCGTTTGCAGCAGGTTCTCGTCCAGCGGGTCGAGCCGCCCGGCCTCCTCAATATCCACCGGAAAAAGCTCCCACTTGTCGCACCAGATCCCGCCGCACTTGCCGCACTGGTCCAGGATGATGAGAGTTCCCGGATTGGCGCGGGCGGAAACCTCCTTCATCTCGCTATCGCAGACAGGGCATCTTGCCATGCTCTTTGCTAAAGCTCCTTCAACCCTTTAACTCTTTATCGTGTTCGTGCTCGTGGCTCGTTCTTCCTGTTGCCTGTTGCCTGTTGCCTACTGCCTTTTGCCTGCTTGATCCCTTCAACCCTTAAACCCTTTAACCTTTCAACCCTCCAACCCCCGCCATCTGGCGGAGGAGCATGATGCGGCGAGCGATCGGCGGGTGAGTGCCCAAAAGGTCAGCCAGCCGTCCTTCATGCTCATCCACGCGCCGTCTGAGAGGGTTGACGAAGAAGAGATGAGCCGTCCCCCGGCTTGCCCGGGAAAACGGCATCGCGGCATCGCGGATCTTCTCCAGCGCCTTGGCCAGGCTGACAGGGTTGCGCGTGTACTCAGCCGCATTGGCATCCGCCAAGTACTCCCTCTGCCGCGAGACCGCCATGGCAAGCAGCCGCGAGATGAGAGGCGAAAAGAGAATCAAGAGCAAGACGGGGATTACGAGCAAAGCGCTTTTCCCGCCTGCGCCCTCACGGGAACGCGAGCTATGAAAGGAACGCTGTGACCAATCTGAGAGGAGGGCAATGCCTCCCAAGAGGATACTCACCAAAGTCATGAGAAGGATATCCTGGTTGCGGACGTGGGCAAGCTCGTGGGCGATCACGCCCTGAGTCTCTTCTCGATTGAGAAGCGCTAACAAGCCTGTCGTGACGCAGACCGAAGCGTTGAATTCATCCCTCCCGGTGGCGAAAGCGTTCGGGGCGGGATCGAAGATGACATAGACCTTGGGCATAGGGCAGCCCGACGCCAGCGCCATCTCTGTAACCACGTTGTGCAACTCCCGATGTTCCGGGAGTTGGAGGTCCAACGCCTCAGCGCCGAGGGAGCGTAAAATCAGCTCGCTCCCCTGATAGTACGAGGTAAGCGTGATCCCGGTCGCCAAAACCAGAGAGAAAACGGTCGCTACGGCGAACGGAGGCCCCGAGGGCGTAAAGGCGTCCAGGTAAAGGTAATCCACGGAAAGACCGACAGCGAGGAAAAAGAGGAGGAAGAAAAAAATGATCCCTGCGCTCAACCATCGATTATGGGCCTGGCGCTCAGCAAAGTCCTGGGACTCATGCCCCTGGAGATCCGCAGGCATCAGCTATGGGGAAGCGACAGATCCACGCGGGGGGTAGCTTTTTCCGCTTCCGGAGCCGAGAAGAACTCACTGGGTTTGAAGTTGAAGAATTGCGCGACCAGGCTGGAGGGAAAGACCTCCTGCCGCATGTTAAACCGCATCACCAGATCATTGTAATACTGGCGCGCGAAGGCGATCTGATTCTCCGTCGTCGTAAGCTCTTCTTGAAGGCGCAAGACATTCTCGTTGGCCTTGAGCTCAGGATAATTCTCCATCAGGGCGAAGATCCTTCCCAGAGATTGGGTGAGAAGGTTCTCCGCTTCCGCGGTCGCCTTGATGCCGGTCGAGCTCACCGCCTTGCTCCTCGCCTCCATAACCTTCTGAAGAGTCTCCTGCTCAAACTTCATATAGCCCTTAACAGACTCCACGAGATTCGGAATCAGATCGTGGCGGCGTTTGAGCTGGACATCAATCTGTTTCCAAGCATTTTGAATACGGTTGCGGAGACTTACCAGCAGGTTGTAGCTCCAAATGACCCAGAAAACGATCAGAACAACAAGCGCGAGAACGACCCATCTCATGGTTGCCTCCACTATTGTGATCCTTCATGAATCAGCACCGAGTCTGTGACCTCGCTGATAGCTCGTACCCCGGTCAGGATCAGGACCCGCTTCATCTCTTCGGTGAGCATTGCAATCACCCTTTCCACCCCCTCTGCCCCAGCCGCCCCTACGCCCCAGCCTATCGGACGGCCCACGAGCACCGCTTTCGCGCCGAGGGCCACCGCCTTCACGATATCTCCCCCGCTTCTGATCCCGCTGTCAAGGAGCACTGGGACTCGGCCCCTCACTTCCCGAACCACTTCAGGCAGCGCCTCGATGGCGGCGCGATTAAAGTCGAGTATCCTGCCGCCGTGGTTCGACACCACCACGAGATCCGCTCCCGCATCCACAGCGATGCGCGCATCCTCCGCGCTCATGATGCCCTTCACCACTATTGGAAGAGAGACTTCCCGCTTGAGCCACTCGATATCCCTCGGAGAAGCAGGATGCCCTTTACGGGGCCTTCCATCCTTCGTAGAGAGAGGCACATGATCTCCGATCTTGACCGGCTGGACCGTGTCCATGGTCAGGCCGACGGCGGCGTAACCCAACTTCTCAGCCGTCCTGGCACAATTCAGCACATCCTCTCTCCCCCTGGTGAGATAACCCATAAAAACCAGCGGCGCGGAGGTCCCTTCAGCCCACTCGCGCACGCTCGACTTGGCGGCATGGCTAACGAAGAGCATGGTCCCGGCGCGACTCGCGCCGTCGGCGACCTGACGCTCGGCCCTCTCTCCGATCAGGCTGAAGCTGCCGATGGGAGCAACCAGGGCTGGGGTTGGAAGCTGTCGTCCAAATAGCTTTAGAGAAGTATCCGGGTCGGTGACATCGTGGAAAATCCTCTGACGGAAAAGAATCCGGCGCAAGGCCCTTTGGTTCCTGCGTAGCGTCGTCCGGCTTTCCGCGGCGCCCATGAAGTGCTCCCATGCCTCCGGCGGCATCCTCAGCCGGGCAAGCTCCCGGATCTCCTTGAGACCCATCTGCGCTAGGGGTTTCCGTTCCATACGAGCACCGTTTCTCGCAAATCAAATAGCGACACCCCGCGTCGATTCAAAAGTCTCACATGCCGGACTTTACAGCGGTCGAATCGGGGAGTCAAATAACAAAAATATGCGGCCTGGACAATTGAGATAGCGAAAGCCGAAAAAAATCACTCTGACCCTATTTCCGTAAAGATTTCCGGCGGGAGCGAGATCGACGTGCTCCGGTGGGGAGTTAGCCTGTCTTTTGGCCAAACTGGATAATCAAGCCGCCTGTTATGATGAAGGCCAGGCCCAGCCAGGTTGAAACGGGCACGTCCTCTCTGAAAACCACACGACCGATGAGAACGCTGATCAGCGCGAAGAAAGCAACGTAAACTCCGAGTATTTTGGAAAAGTCCCACTTGACGATATTTACAGCCACGCCGTAGCAGCTCAGCATCAGGCAGCCGCCGACAATAAAGGCCGCGCTACTGCCACGCAATCCTCTGCGAATGAGCGCATCTCCGCCAACTTCCAAAACCGCCGCCGCAATAAAGGTAAGCCAAATAAGAAGTGTCATGATTGAGTGTCCCTTGTCCAGTTTGTTGTTAGGCCAAAAATGGAATAACGCAAGCTTGATATCGCTCTCGCTCTTTGAAATAAGTCCATAGTCAGGCCTGACCCCAAATCTTTCGCCGATCCGACTCTTCGCTTAGCTTCTGCAGAACTGTTCGGCCACGATTTGGCTCTTGAGCCAGCTCGAGGGTGTGAATTCCAAGGCCCTTTTCCACGTAAGCTTGGACTTCGCGCCAGTCTGGGCTGTGTCCGTGGGTAATGAAGATGCGGCGCTCTTGCTGGGGAGCTGGTGCTTGCAGTTCGCTGTGCGAACGCACTTCGAAGATGTAGTCGATATCACGGACAACTCGCTCAAGGTGTTGGCGTCCAATATATCCGCGTCCATCATAATCGGTCGTGCCGCTCGACTGTGGAACTGGCCGATCTGAAAGATCGCCGAAAAGATCCGGCAGGTTTGTTCGGAGGATGGCCGCGGTACGATTGTACGCCTCGAAGTGCTCGAGCACGACTGCGGGATCGAAGCAGCGAGACCGCGGGTCTTCCAGATGTGACCGAAGAATCTTGTAGAGCCCCGCCAACTTTGCCAAGGTCGTTGCTACAAGAGTCATTTTCTCATCGCATCCGATTCAGCGGTCAACGTATAGCGTTTTATCTCTGACGCCCAAGGATCAGGAGTTTCAGCAGAATCCCCTCAGCGACATCGGGGATAAAACGAGTTGGACTAAAGCGCTGAGCGGGAATTTACCGCTTGCTATGGGGATTGTAAAGCGAAAGGGCGATGGAGATTAGGGCAAGGAGTCGGCTAGCGGCCGACTTTGGCCTCAAGGGCGGCCAGCCTCTCGCGGATTTCTAGGGCTTCGTCTAGGCGTTTGTTAGTGAAGGTTAGTTTTTCATCTAGGCGGGCCACCTGAGCAGTGAGTCTTTCATCTAGGCGGGCCACCTGAGCAGCGAGCTTTTCGTCTATACGGCCAATGTCAGCCTTGAGTTCGTTCCTCAAGGCATCCGTCTTATCGTCTAGCCTCCTGATTTCGCTTCGGAGACTCTTGAGTTCACCCTCTATAGATGCAAGCCTGTCTTTGACAGCCTGCATCTCGGGGACAATGATCCCTTCGAGAATCTTCTGAACAGTGGCGATTGTAGGACCAGCCATAACTCTCTTATAACATGGAGGGATCTTTCACAGCAATACAAAGAAAAAGGCGACCGAGGACTGCGAGGGGCGATAAACAAAGTCAGGCGAAGTTCATCGGATGGGCAGCGCTACTGCATGGAGCTGCCGCAATTAACGTTCACTGCCTGTCCGGTGATGTAGGAGGCGGCGTCGCTGGCGAGAAAAAACAATTGCGCCCCGCCACTGACAAGCGCTGCGTCATTCATCGGTATATCCGTTCAATCTCTTCCCGGTAAAGCTCTTCGACCGCTTTGCGGTCTATCTTGATCTTCTGAAAGGCGGTCACGCTCCGCACCTCCTCGGGAAAGTCATTCCTCAGCGCCGCAATCTTGCGGACCTTCTCGTAATCTTCCAGCCTGGCATTGATCCTTTCTACCCGAGACCAGAGTGCGCTTTCCACTTCTCTATCGGTCAGACGCGCATTGTCCTTTTTTAGCTCCGCGGCCGCCCGGGCGAGATCCGGGACCAACAGGGCGGCAATGAAGGGACAGCGATCGCCCAGAAGAACCGCCTGGCGAATGAACGGATCATTTTCCAGCAAGAGCTCGATGTAGCCAGGGTAGATGTTCGAGCCGTCGGAGCAGTAAAAAATATCCCTTTTCCTCCCGACAACCTTCAAAGAACCATCCGGATCGATAGTCCCCAGATCTCCCGTGTGAAACCATCCATCCGGCTCCAACACTTCACGTGTCGCTTCCGGGTTCTCAAAGTAGCCCGGGGTCACCGTGGGACCGCGCACCAGTATCTCCCCGTCGTCCGCGATGCCCACCTCCACATTAGCAAAAGGCTTTCCCAAACTCCCCGGCCGGTTTTCCCCGATCCCGCTCAGGGTCACTCCCCCGCACTCTGTGGAGCCGTACGACCCGAGCAGCGGGATCCCGATCACCTCAAAGAAGCGCATGATCCTCGGGGCCATGGGCGCTCCGCCGTAGGAGAGGTATTTAATCCTTCCTCCAAGAGATTGACTTACCGCCTTCCGGAGAGAAGCCTTGAGCTGCCCGTATTGCTGGCTCTGCTCGGCGCTCAGCGAGCCTCTTTCTGCTCTTACCTGGTCCAGCTTCTCGACGGTATCCCAATGGCGCCCATTTTCTCCCTCGTCGAGAATCGTTGCCCAAATTCTCTCCATGACCCTGGGGACCAGGCTCATCGATGTCGGAGAAAGCGCCCGGATAGTCTCAAGATCCCCTGCTCCTTCAAGGTCTGCTCAAGGAGATGCCGGTGCCGGACGAGATGTTAGAGATGATATTTTTTTGCGTCCTCATGACGCCTTTGGGCTCCCCTGTGGAGCCTGAGGTGTACATGATCGTGGCGAGGTCATCCGGGTGAACCGATTCAAGGATCCCGCGGACGCGCCCTTTCCCCCCTTCCCTCCCTCGCAGCAGGAGATCATCGAAGCAAACAGTATCCGGGAGAGGGGCATGGCTCCTCTCCATCGCAATGATGTGGGTCAAAAACGGCATCTGTCCCTTCAGGTTGAGGAGCCTGCCCACGCCAGTCTCGTCCTCGACAAAGGCCGCGCGCGGGCGGGAGTTGCCGAGAATCCTCAAGATCATCGCGTCCGACAGTCGGGGCGAGACCACCACGTTGGGCAGACCGCCGGCCAGGGACGCAATATCCGCGCACAGCCACTCTATCCTGTTCTCGGAGAGGATCGCGACTCTCTCTCCTTTTTTTAGCCCCAGGGAGTAAAGACCGAGCATCGCCTCCCCTACCTTGAAGCCAAAGTCTCTCCAGGAGATCTCCTCGAAGCGATCCCTGCGCTGCAGTTTGATAAAGGTGCGCTCTCCCAGTTCCTCAACTCGCTGGAAGAAAACTGCGCCGAGATGGCGCGGAGCGTCTTCGGAAGGATCTCTCATTGCCTTTATGATCTTACCGGCCGAAAAAGAGGAGGATCGTATTTGGGCCGCCCCGGCTTCTCGATCCGTTTCAACCCTTGGATTTCATCTCTGCGTGAATACGCGTATAGCAGCGCCTCGGCCACATCATCCATATGGCCCTGCAGATACCTGCGAGCGGGCACCGCAAGCCGCAGCAGCTCGATCCCTCGGGCATTCTGGCTCTGCGCCAGCGGAGGACCCTTGGTAATCCGAACCCCTGAAATGGAGTAGACAAACGCCGCCAGCGCCTCCGCCGGATGGTGCTCCGGCGCCATCTTGGCGAGAAAACTCTTAGCGTCGATAAAAACCGCGTGGCCGGCGGCAGGAGCAAGAACCGGGATGCCCCCCTGCAATCTCCGCCACAGGTAGTTGACCTGCTCGACCCGGCTGGCAACATACAGAGGAGAATGGAAGATCTCGCTTAATGCCGTGTTGATATTGTCCATGGCGCTTGCCGGGAGCTGAGTCCCGTCGAAAAAATTCTCGACATAGGCCCTCTGATAGCTCTTCTCATCCCGGATACCGATGAAGCCGCCTGCCGACACCAAAAAATCTTTGAGGGCGCTCATCGTGCAACCGTCCGCCAGGGAACAGGTTTCGCGCACGATCTCTCCGACAGAACGGTCCTGGTATCCGGGCTCGCGCTGCTTGATAAGATAACTATTTTCCAGGATTCTGGAGCCATCCAGAAACAGCGGGATGCCGCGCGCCCGGGCAAGAGATTGGACCTCTTTGAGATTCGCCAGGGAGACCGGGTGCCCGCCACACGAGTTCACGCACAGCTCCACATAGATGCATGAAACCTTCTCGCCACCAGACTCCTTCAGGACTGCCGCCAGCTTCCCGATATCCACATTGCCTTTAAAAGGATGGTCAGAGAAAAGATCGTGGGCCTCTTCCGAGATGACGTCTATGACCTTGGCGCCGTTGGACTCGATATGAAAGCGGGTGGAAGGAAAAAGCATATTGCCCGGCACCACCGAGCCCTGTCTGACGTTAATCTTAGCCCAGATCCGCTCTGCCGCCCGCCCGTGGCTGCACGGAACAACAAAGGGAAAGCCGAATAGCTCCCGAAACCTGTCGGCAAGAGAAAGGAAGGCCCTATTTCCCTCGGAGGCCATCTCCGGCGTCGTCTCGAGGGGCTGCGCTCCGACGACCGCCGCTACCTGTCCCGTGCTAAAAGAGCTCACCCCGCTATCGGTCTTCAGGTCCACATAGACCATCTCCTGAAGGATCAACTCCGTATTGTAGTGCGCCTTCCGAAGGGCCTCTTCCCTTTCCCTCAAAGTGGTCTGTCTCAGCGGCCTGACCGCCGCGATCTCGTAGGGAATCGAAAAACTTATGCCCCCAAAATCATTTTTCACGCGGTCTCCTCCCTTAAATCCTGATGACGTTTAGCCTCTACGCGCCTGACGGGCTGAAAGCGACGGCTTCTTCGAGCCTGAATTCTCCAGGAACGCCATGGCCTTCCGCACCGCCTCCCGTTCCGTAGGGTAATAGAGTCTTTGAACAGCCTCTTCAATGGGCAACCAGCAGGCCTCTTCTACCTCGTCATCGTGCCGGCGCACGTCGCCCCTGAGGCAGCGGATCAGATAAAAATAGACCCGCTTGAAGATTCTGACGGTTTCTCCCTGTTTGGTCTTGTTCGTGTACCAATAAGTAATATCCCCCAGCTTTGTAACCACCTTGCCCTCTAACCCGGTTTCCTCGCGAACCTCCCTGAGGGCAGTCTCTTGCAGTCCTTCCCCTTCCTCCACCTGTCCTTTTGGCAGACGCCATTGATCACGGACGCGGATCAAGGCCGCTTCCGTAGCGCCCTGGCGCCGGCGATAAACAACGCCGCCGGAGGATATCTTCCTGACCGTGCGCATGGGTGCGATACCTAATCACTGCCTAAAAGCTGTTCCCCCAGCCATTTGAGGTAGCTCTCATTACCCTCGAGAATCGGCAAGGCGATAATCTCCGGAACCGAGTAGCTGTGAAGCTCCTGAACTCTCGTTTTAAGCCGGTCGAAAAGCTCTTTTTTCGTCTTGATGATGAGAAGCTCTTCCTCGCTCTGCTCTACCCGTCCCTGCCAGCGGTAAATGGACTGTACCGCCTTTATCCGGTTGACGCAGGCCGCAAGCCGCTCCTCTACCAACGCGCGGGCCAGCCGATCGGCCTCGTCCGACGAACCAACGGTTACGTAGACCACAATATATCCATTCATAATGTTGTGATCTTACAACCGGATTTCCATCACAGTCAATCCGCTGCCAACTCTCCCTTAATTGCAAAGGACAGGCGACCATCTAGAAAAGACGGTTCAAAATCTCTGGTTAGATTATGGAGGGCACCGCAAAGAGGATCAACGGCTCAGAACATCCAAAAGCTCTTTGATCGTCTGCTTCTTGCGGCGGTTTCCGCTGCGCAGCACTTTGAGCAGCTTCTCTACCCAGACTTCGTCGCTGGTTTTGAGCCTCTTCGTACCATAACGCGCCGGCCTTTCCGCTATGTATCCCTCTCCCCTACCTTTCGCTTCTTTGCCCGTCAGGAACCAATCAACGCTCTTTCCTGTCAGCTTAGCAATGCGTAGCAGAATCCTGGCAGTGGGCACGTGACCGCTCAGACATTTGGAGATGGTCCCTTGGGGAACCCTCGCCTTGTAGGCAAACTGGGTAGGGTTAATACCCACGGCCTGGATGGCCCGGCGCAGGCGAAGGGCGAATTGCTTGTTCATTCGTTAGCGAATATTGACTTGACAAATAATTCTATCTGGAATATTCAGCAAAAGAGGTACAGGCTAAGGCAATTTTTTTGCCTATCTTACCAATGCACTGGGTCAAAATCAAGATCCGCATGTTAGAGGAAGGAATCTATACCCAAAAGGCACTGGCAGAAAGGCTCGGCGTCAACCCTTCTACGGTTACCCGTCTGCTCAAGGGACAACGAAAATCCCGCAGACTCGAGAGGCAAATCGCTCAGATTTTGAAGATACCAGACAATGGAAACGAAACCAAAGGAAAATGAATGGCGCCCAAAGAGAATTCTCTTGGTCGACGCGGATGCCGACTGCAGAGAACTCCTCTGCCTCTATCTCAAACGCCTGAACTATCCCGTGCCGATTGAAGCGGTGGACGGTGAAGATGCCGTCCGCAAGGCCTTGAGGGAGGAGCCTGATCTCATCATTTTGGAGATTTTCTTGCCTAAAAAGGACGGGTTCCAGGTCATTGCCGATTTAAGGGCCAACCCGTTAACCCGCGGCGCAGTAATCGTAGCCGCCACCGCTATGGCCCTGCCCGACGACCGCGAGCGATGTCTAGCGGGCGGATTTGACGCTTATCTATCCAAGCCCTTTACCGTGCGCGAGCTCGGAAAGCTCCTTCAAACTATCTTCCCGTGCGATGCCAGCCCAGATCGTTCTTAGGCACGACCCCAGCAGGCTTACCTCTGATCTTCCAGGCGCGAAACCTCCTTCAGATTGAAAGTGTTGAGAAAACATCCCAAAAAAGGATATATGGGGTTACGCACAAAATATGCAGAGATCAACGAGGCGGGCTACGTTGAAGAAAAGGGACCGGGAGATTTCATGATCTCTGGAGCTGTCGTCGCTCGGGGTTTCGGCCTTGGAGTTTTGCTCATTCTTTTCTGGAAGGTTTTCGCCCGCGGGACAATGCCTGAACCACCGGGATTGCTTTTGGCCATCCTGGACGGAGCAAACCTGATCTTTCACGAGGCCGGGCACGTCCTCTTCTCTCCTTTCGGCGACTTCATGCAATACCTGGGCGGGTCATTGATGCAGGTTTTGATCCCCGCCATCTGCGCCGTTTACTTTTGGCTCCATCAGCAACGCTCCTCGTCTGCCGTCACGCTTTTTTGGGCCGGAGAGAGCATGACCAATGTCGCCATCTATGTCGCCGATGCCCGCCGCATGGAGCTGCCCCTGATCGGCGGCGACCACGACTGGAACTATCTCCTGGACCGCCTCGACCTCCTAAACCAGGCCGAGTCCTTGGTGGAAACAGGCTCAGGTGGATCAGTAATGCCTCCCCCGTCGCTTAATTCACCTTAAGTTTAGTAGCATAAAGAGAAGTCTAATATATCAGATAACTGGAAGGAAATATGAGGCGATGAGATCGGACAAAACTGAGGGTAACGATCGAGCAGGAGCTTCGGTTGTGGCAGAAGAACTGGATGTCGCCTTTGGCTCTACTTGTCAAGCGCCATCCTCAGATCGTTCCGGCCCGGTCTCCCGCCGCTTTGGACAAATTGAACGATTAAATGCCTGACACCGCTCCCGTCAAGAAGCGGATGGCGTCGCTCTGCTAAGATTGTCTAGAAACGAAAGCCTGACCCTCGTTTCCCCACCAAAGTTAAGCCGCCATCAGGTTGACTCAAGACCTGATTATCGGATAGTCTCCAGCCAAAATGAGCGAACCGGGACCAGCCGCCTTCCTCTAGCTGCTGTCTCGGGCTGTCAAAGACGCGCTGAAACCCGGTCGTGGGGGC
>JACPSE010000073.1 GCA_016193465.1 Deltaproteobacteria bacterium | reverse complement strand
CAGCATGACGAGGTCAGGCTTGACCTTTTTGAGCGTTTCATAGTCCAGGCTGAGCCGTTTCATCGTCCCGGGACTAAAATTCTCGATCACCACATCGGACCAGGCGACAATCCTCTTGGCCAAGTCCGTCGCCTTGGGCGCCTTTTTGAGATTTAAGGTGATGTCCAGCTTGTCATTGTTGCCCAGGGCGAAGAGGCCGGAGCGATTGAGGCCGTGAATGTTGTCCTTGTATGGCGGATAGTGCGTGCGAAAGCCGTCCGGACGAAAGTGCGACTCGATGTGGACAACCGTCGCGCCTTGATCTGCCAGTTGTTTGCCGACTACAGGACCGGCTGCGAAGGCGGCAAACTCGACGACTTTTATTCCTTCAAGTGCCTGCATGTGAGGATTAACAGTGCATCGTGTTCGTGATCGTGATCCGTGCTCGTAAGTCAGAAAGACGAACACGAGCCACGAGCACGAGCCACGGAGACATCAGATGATTCCTTCCTGCTTGAGCTTCGTTAGATCATCTGTCTTTAAACCCATCTCCCCGCAGTAGATCTCCTCATTGTGTTCCCCGATCAAAGGGGCCCGCCGCCAGATTTTGCAGGGGGCCTCAGAAAATTTGGCAAAGCCTCCAGGATAAAGAATAGGAGTTCCTAATTCCGGGTGTTCTATTTTCTGCCAAAATTCTCTGGCCTCAAGCTGGGGATCCTGAAAGATCTCTTCTACCGTAGCCACAGGATAGCCAAGCATCTCCCTTTTGATCACTTCTTCGAAAAACTCTTTTTTGGTGACCTGCTGGAAAAAGCGGGCGATCGGCTCCTCCATTTGATCTATTTCTTCCTGGGTGACTGCGGCAATGTTAAAATCCTTCCACTCCTTTTTTTTGAGGAGCTCCGGGGCCATCCCCTTACTGTCCATCCATTCGACGAGGGCTTGGTTCGTTTTCCTGCCTGCCTCGCCGCCGTAGATGATGAAGTTGACATATCCATCTTTGCACGGCCAAAAAACGCGCATCTTGGCGCCGGTGATGCTTCGGCCAGTCATGAAAGAGCCGGCCCTCTTCTCCAGGTGCCGGTTCAGGTCCCAAAAAGTATGGGCGTGAGAGAAGGCCCAGAGCATGCAGGCCTGAGCCGAGACATCCACCTGCTGTCCCTCGCTGGTCTGCTGGCGGTGAAGGTGAGCGACGAGGGTGCCTACCGCCGCGTAAGAGCCAGTCCAATGGTAGGATTGGGGAAAGGTGATGCGCAGGGGAGGGCGGTTCGGATCCCCGGTAAGCGACATGCATCCGCTCATCGCCATGATCTCGATATCCGAGCCGTGGAAGCGCGAGTAAGGTCCGCTCTGGCCAAAAGGGGTAATCGAAGTATGGACCAGCCGCGGATTGATCTGGCTCAAGGCGGCATGGCCTAGCCCGAGCCGGTCCAGATAGCCAGGAAAGAAGGACTCAATCACAAAATGGCTCCCAGCCACCAGTTTGGAAAAAAGCTCCTTCCCACCGCGACTCTCCAGATTCAGGGTGATGCCCCGCTTGTTATTATTGAAACCAAGCCAGTAGAGGCTCTTCTCTGGGTGCGGCCGGTCGCCGAAAAAGGGGCCGATCTTTCTCGCCGGATCTCCGCCTGGCCTCTCGACCTTGATAACATCCGCGCCCAGGTCACCGAGGATTTTGCCGCAAAGAAATCCCATCTCGTCGGTCAGATCCAAGACCCGAAAGGGGGAAAGGAGCCTTGCGTTGTTTTTCCTATCTGCCATCTCTATTCTAAAAAAAAAGGCAGGGCATCACGCCCCGCCCTTCCTCACCTATCGTAGGCTCGTGCTCGTTGCTCGTGCTCGTAACGAACACGAATCACGGTCACGAACACGATCATCTTCCGGTTCGCGCCAGCGAGTGAACCCAGCCTCTCATCCGGGACTTGGCATTCTGGATATCCTTGTCGCTGAAGAAGTTCTTAAGATGGACCCTTTCCACCGCGTATACCGGACGCATAAAGTCGTTCTCGTAGCCGAAAGGCACGGTCGCGTCGATGCACATCCCGCCCTCGAACCGGGTGTTGGAAGCGGTCCATTCCTTCTCTCCGGCGGTCATCCGCTCGGCCGGCATGAAGGTCTGGCCCCGCCCTCCCGGGATCGGGTTGAGGATATCCGTATGCGGGTTGACGCGAGTTGTCAGACACCACATGACGTCATCCATGTCATAGGGGTCGGTGTCCTGGCTGACCGCGATGCAGATGCGCATCCCCTGGGAAGTTGACATCAGGGCCGACATAAAATTCCGCTGCCAGCCTTCGTCGATCCGGTTGCGCTTTTTGACCTGAATAATGGCCCCGCCCCAGTCCGTCATGCAATAAGGAATGACAACGTCCTGGATGATGCCGGGCTGGATGCGCTCGCACAGCTCAAACATCGCCGCTTCACGCACGGTGGTGTCAATGTTGTGGTCATCGAGGGTATGCACGCCAAGGGCAAAGATGATCGGCTTAGACTCCGGCTTGCGCATGGTCACCGCCGTTACGTGGAAAGTAGGAGCCTTGTAGGCTTTTCCCATGTAGCCGGCCCACTCCGGATGGAAGTGATAGCGGCCCTGCACTCCCGCCTTTTCGGACTCGGCCGTTTCAAAACGACGGTCACGTGGATTCACATGGCCTTCAAGCACGACCTCGCAATCGGCGAGCGCCAGGGCGTTTACGGTGCGGGCCTTCACGAGCCGGACCGGCGCGCCTTGAACGGCGCCTGCGATGCCGATCTCGTCACACCCCTGCGGCAAGATCACGTAATCAAAGCCCGCGCCCGCAAGTAGGGTGCATGACGGTGGCACGCCGAAACACATGGTAATCGGGATTGGCTTATTCTCGTTGTAATACTTTGTGACTGCCTGCCACATATGCGAGCCGGGTGAAATTTGGAATGTTCCCACATTCCCCCAGCGGAAATTCATGCGGTTGTATCCCAGGTCAGTTCCGCCGCCGAAGTGCTCGCCCGAGATCACACGGTTGCCGGAGCCGACCGTTAGCTCAGGCTCGATGGCGGTGTGGCGAATCGGCACGAGGTATTCATTCACGTCGGTCGGCTTCTCAATCACGACCTCCTGCGACGGCGCGTCTTTAGAATCGACCAGCACAGGAGGAATGGGATGCGAAATGGCATAAGCCAGCTTGCGTGTCCGCTCCCGATCATCCTTCCAGCCGAACATCTTGTTGATGACGTTCATGTCGCCAAACAGGTTGGTAACAACCCGATGGTTCGGTTTGCCCTTGACCTTGTTAAACAGGATCGGACAACCTCCGTCCAGATGCTTCTGCACCGCCGTGATTTCCAGATCAGGGTTGACCTCTTTGTCAGTCTCAATCAGATCGCCCTCTTTCTTAAGCCATTCGAGGCCGCCGCGAAGATCTGCGATCGCCTCTGCCGGGGCGCCGGCATTTTTCGTTACTGCCTTGCTCATATCTATGTATCCTCCGATGAGTGGGAATTGCCTGCGTAGTATGAATTAATTATCAAGGCTCAGCCAGGGACAAGAATCATCTGCCCCGTATTCTCCTTGGCAACTTCCAGGGGAAAGACCAAAGCGAGAGAGGTAAAATGAGCTGGCCCTGAATAATTTGGTTGCAAAACTTTTTATACGATATCGCGCCAAAAGTCAAATTCTGCGGGCGACGATCTACACAACATTCTGGGTGGGACGCTTCCCGGCCCTGCACTTAGAACTCTTTAACCCCTGGACCTTTGAACTTGAAGCCCGCGAGTCTAGGGAAGAAAATCTTCCAGGCGCACTGTCTGCCAGCCCATGGGCTTCAGCCGCTGAAAAGGTTTGCGCGCCTCCTCACCGGCGGAGACGGGCGGCTTAGTAGCATCGATGATCACCTTTCCTCCTACTCGCTGCCAGTAGGGACCACCGGGCGGGACAGGTTCAAAGCCCTTCGGATCCATCGGGTGGATGCGGCTCCCGGGGATCACCACGATGTCCTCTTGGGGGTTGCAGCGCGTGTTGATGGCCCAAAGAATCTCCCAGTAGTTAAAGATATTGACGTCCTCGTCAACAGCGATGGCCACCTTGGGATGAAGAATCGGGCCCGATAACACCCCCATGAGGACCTGCTTCGCCTCGCCGTAAAAGCGCGGTGTCATCTGCACCACGATACCAAATATTCCCGGCAGCACCAGAAGGTTGTGGAGGTTGACGTAGCCGCCGATGTTCTTGATGTGGTTGTAAACCGAGGCGCCTAAAGGCACTTTGTGGAAGACGCACCCTTCGACCTCGGAGCCATTTTGGATAGCTTTAAAAATGGCATCATGGCGCATGGTGATGCAGTCGATCTGGACCACAGGATTTTTACCCATGCCGGCGGCGTAGTAATCATGGAACTCCGAGAAAGGTCCCTCGTCCTCGCGGACGTTTGGGAGGATGTGACCTTCCAGAACGATCTCGGCGTCATAAGGCGCCTCAAGGTCGTTGGTCTCGCATTTCACAAGTCTCACGGGCTCGCCGCTTAACCCGCCAGCCAGTTCCAGCTCATCCATTTCAAACGGGCCTGTGCTGGCGGCGGCCATGTAGTAAAGAGGGTGGTGACCGATAAAAATAGACACCGGCATCGGTTGGTTCCGCGCCTCGTACTTATTCAGAATCTCGCGCGTGTGGCGCGGGACAATCAAGGCCCCGGTCTTTCGCGGCCCTTTGATCTGTAGCCGGTGGAAGGCAACGTTGCGGATGCCGCTGTCGGGATCGCGGGCGATCATCAAGCCCGATGCGATATAAGGCGTTTCCTCACTGCCCGCGGCATGAGCGGGGAGCTTCGTGATATCAACCTGGTCGCCCTTGAGAATGACTTCTTTGACGGGACCGGTCCGGACAAGCTCCGTGCGTTGCCGCCTGAGCGCCCGTTCTGCGGCTGTGGGGATGAGCCTCTCTATAGTGGTGCCGTAGGCAAGCGCGGCGTGGCGGAGGTTGGCGGGGGCCATACCCAGGCTTTTCCAGCGCGGGAAGCCGTCCACATTTTCGAAGAGCAAGGCCTTCTCTCTGGATTGGTACAGCAAGGCCCCCATCTGAGTATGCGGATGGACTGGTTTGGTGATGTGGATGAGTTCACCCGCCTCTTCCAGCTCCCGGATCCAGGTGCGCATGTCTTTCGGCATAGATCGCGCTCCTCCTTTAGCCCGATGGCCTCTCCCGCTCTTGTATGCTAGAAGCGTTGAGAGTTTCAAGCTAGCCTTTACAGTTATTGCAATGCCTGCTATCAATCAAAAGATTATTCGCAGACGTTGTCTTAGGAGTACAACATGACGGGAAGCATCGAGAGGTGGAGAGAGCAGGGACTTCTGTTGGTGGCTCTGATCTGTTTTTTCTTTTCCGGAGCGGCGGGTCTCATTTACGAGGTGGTATGGACGCGCATGCTGACGCAGATCTTCGGCAACACCACTTACGCCATCGCCACGGTCCTGTCCGCTTTCATGGCGGGTCTCGCTTTGGGGAGCTATTCCTTCGGCCGGATCGCGGACAGGGGAAAGAACGATTTTCT
>JACPSE010000134.1 GCA_016193465.1 Deltaproteobacteria bacterium | reverse complement strand
TCCCAGGAACCCTTTGGGCCAGGGCTTTGCGGAGTCCTTACCCCCATGCGCGCATCGTCCACATAGACACCTCTCGGGCCGAGAAGGCGCCAGGCGTGCGCGCCGTCCTGACAGGGGCCAACGTGCGCGGCATTCTCTATGGCCGGCGCTATCGCGACCTGAGAGTGCTGGCCCAGGATCGGGTCCTTTTCATCGGAGAGCGCGTGGCGGCAGTGGCTGCTGATGACCCTGAGACAGCCCAGGCTGCCCTGGAGCTTATCCGTGTAGATTACGAGGATCTCCCTGCTGTCTTTGACCCTGTGGCGGCCTTGCGGGAGGGCGCGCCGATTCTTCACCCGGACGTCAACAGCTATCCAGGGCTTCCCAAGCCTCTGGAAAAGCCTTCCAACGCCTATGTCCAAGATGTCTGGAAAAGAGGGGACGTTGAAGCGGGCTTCGCCCAGTCCGACCTGATAGTTGAGAATACCTTCACTGTTCCTCGGGTACACCAGGCCTTTCTGGAGCCCCACTCCTCTTTGGTCTGGATCGACGACCAGGGACGGGTACAAGTTTGGTCCTCGAGCAAGGCGCCTCATGTGCTGAAACAGAGCCTGGCAGCCGCCCTGGACATTCCCAAGGAGCGCATTCGCGTCAACCCTGTTTCCATTGGCGGGGACTTTGGCGGCAAAGGCGGCCCCTTGGACGAGCCCCTCTGTTATTTTCTAGCCCTGCGCAGCGGCCGGCCAGTAAAGATGGTGATGGAATACCAGGAAGAATTCACGGCTGGAGCTCCCCGGCATGCCGCCGTCATCCAGATAAAGACTGGCGTCAAGCGCGACGGAACGCTGATTGCCCATCAGATGGAAGCGTTTTTTGACAGCGGGGCTTATGGCGGCCTCAGGCCGGGGCCGAGCTTTGCAGGGGCCGGTCATGCCAGCGGCTGTTACAGGATCCCTCACGCGCGCATCACGGTGATGCGGGTCTATACGAATAATATCCCCGGCGGTCAGATGCGAGCTCCCGGGGAACCCCAGGCATTCTTCGCGGCTGAGTCCCAGATGGATTGCGTGGCCCGAAGGCTCGGGATCGATCCGCTGGAGTTCCGGCTCAAGAATCTTATCGAAGAGGGAGAGCCAACAGTGACAGGGGCTCAATACCAGGAAGTAAGGGCGAAAGAGACGCTGAACGCCGTCGTGAAAGCATCTCGGTACAAGGCTCCCAAGGCACCCTACGTGGGGCGCGGAATTGCTATGGGCTATCGCTCTCCAGGAGGCGGAGCCACTTCCCTCGCGGTTACGCTTAACCCTGATGGCTCCGTCGTTCTTCACACGCCATTCTTTGAGCAGGGCACCGGAACGTACACCACGCTGAAGCAGATCGTGGCGGAGGAGCTTTCGCTCAACCCCGATGAGATTCAGGTTAAAATCCTGGACACCGATGGGGCGGCCTTCGACTCCGGCATCGGCGGCAGCCGAGGAACCCGCATAGCCAGCGGCGTGGCCTTCCAGGCGGCCCGTGAAGCAAGGGAAGAGCTGCTCGGTCTCGCCGAGAAGCTGCTCGGGTGGCCCAAAGCGGAGATGACTCTGGCTGGAAGGGAAATCGTCCGCAAGAGGACGGGAAAGCGCCAGCGTTGGGATCAGCTCCTTTCACGGGCTGGCCGCTCTATCACCAGGCAGGCCATAAACCGGGACGAGGAACACGCCCCAGTTACCGCTTTTACCGCCCAGGTAGCCGAGGTTTCCGTGGATGCCGAGACCGGGCAAATAAAGCTGCTCCGCTTCACCACGGCTCATGACACGGGCATTATCATGAACCCGATAGGCCATCAGGGTCAGATCGAGGGCGGGGTGATCCAGGGCGTTGGTTACGGATTGATGGAGCAGCTCGTAGTGGAAGACGGTCGTGTAGGGACGCTCCACTTCGGCGACTACAAGATTCCCACCGCAAAAGATATCCCGGAGCTGACAACCGTGATCCTCAAGGGAGAGAGCGGTGTCGGACCTTACAAAATCAAAGGGATCGGCGAAAACCCTATCGTGCCGGTGGCGGCGGCCATAGCGAACGCGGTGGAAGACGCTGCGGGAGTGCGCATCCGTGAACTGCCAGTTACGGCAGAGAAGGTTTATAAAGCCCTGCGGGAGAGGTAAGCGGCGCTCAAGGGCTAGGCCGCGAAGACAGAGCAGATCGGGACTCTGTGGGGAAGCTCGCCAACCTCAACAAGCATCTTCAACTCAGCGTCGGCGAGTTTTCTCTCCGCATTGGTAAATGTGAACTCGATTCTCGGATAACGGGCTGAGGCGATTAGCGCTTCGCGGTCGCCGCCGTAGCGCTTGATGAACTCCGCGCTAATTTCCTCCAGATGGCCCTCGCTGTATTGAAAAGAAGCGCGGAAGGTTTGCAGCAGCTTCTCTCTCAGTTCCGGGTGCTCCTTCAACAGCGGCTCGCGGACAGCGACCATATGCTTAATCATCTCTGAGAATCCGCGCAGCGCCTTCCACGCCTCCCCGTCGGTATAGAGACAGCGGACCGCAGCATCCTTCTCGCCGCGAAAGAAAAACTGGTCGAGCAGCACAACGGCATCCACCTTGCCGCTTTTTAAGACGTGGAGAAGCTCCTCCTGCGGATGGGATTCCCAGCGGAGCGTTTTCTCGTCAACGCCGTAGCGGTGTTTCAACAGATAGCGGTGGATCGCATGCGCCCCCTGATGGCTAGCGATCAGACGACCCGAGAGATCCTGGGGAGTCTTGATCGGGCCGTCCTCCAGAACAAAGATCCCATTCCCTTTCATAGTGGACTTCCACTCCGTCGAGATCCCAACGATTGGCGCGCCCTGGAGCTTACAGCGCAGGAAATTGGGTAGGTAGAGATTGGCGACCTGGACGTCGCCGCGGATGAGAGCCTCTTCCTGCTCGTGGCTCGGAGGATCCGGGAGCTCAACAACCTGGAGGGTGAAACCATCGGGCTTAACCAATCCCTTGGCAAGGGCGTAGTAGGTCCGAAACATGCAAAAGCGATTACGGTAATGGGCAAAGATTAAATCCACGATAACTCCTCAAGACCGTTTCAGCTCTTCCCTTTTCTTGTCGCAGATATCGAGAGCTGCCAGGGCGTAAACCTTGGTGCAGTTTACCATATTGTCGATGCCGACTCCGCGTCTTACTCCTGAAGGCGTATCCCACTCCGTGATCGCAGGCTCCGTCGGATCGATCAGGTGCGTGCCGAATCCGGGCCCGTAAGTGATCGTGGGCACGCCGTAAGGCGCGATGCGCGAGCCGTCGCTGGTGATGCCATAGCGCTTGGGCGCGGCGTACTCGACGGCCTTACCGAAAACCTCTCGATGGGCTTTCTCCATGACTTTGACGACTCGTTCATCTTTCGAGATCTCGTAGCCGTCGGTTGAAAGATAAAGTTCCACCTTGGTTTTGACGTCCTTCTCTCTCGCTTCGACCTTCGCGCAGACCGCCTCCAGTTCCCGCCGAATCGCCATCGTCGGCGTTCCCGGCAGGGTTTTCACGATCACATAAAGACGGGTCACCGGCTGGGTCCCGGGCTTGAAGGGATTGCCGCCCTCGATTGCGCCGATCTGGACGGTCGGGAGCATAAAGGGATGCTTGAACTTCTGCTGGTAATCCTTTCCCCACGCTTGAATCGCTTCGGCCACTCTGCCCGCTTTGATGACGAAGTTCTCCGCCCTTCCCTCTACCGTCACCTCTGCCCAAACCAGCCCGCAGTTTCCTATCTGCAAGTGCAATCCCGTGGGCTCGCCGATGATGCACATATCCGCGGTTATTCCGTGGTCCATCATGTGTCGCGCTCCAACCCCGGCCCCACGATAGGGTTTTCCCTGGAACCTCCCGATCGGGGCCTTCTCGATCTCTCCGACCACGCCGGAAATAATGATATCGCCTTTGAGACTGACCTTAGCCCGCCGCAGCATTTCAACCGCTTCGATATAGCAGGGAAAGGCGCACTTCATGTTCACCAAACCGCGCCCGTAGATCCTGTCTCCGGTGACGACGGTCTCCTGCGGATTATCGAAATGGTCCATGTGGGCGCAGAACATCAGCGTGGCTCCTTCGCCCGATCCTTTAAGCGTCCCAATCACATTGGGCCTCCCCTCTTCCACCTCCTGATACTTCACCTCCATCCCCAACCGCTCAAATTCCCCTCCCAGGTACCCGGCGATTTCCTTCTCCTCTCCCGTGATGCTGACGATATCCGCCAGGTTTTTCGCCAGCTCGATCAAGCGCCCTTTATCGAGTTGCTTGAGAACTTCGTCCTTCATGAAACCTTCCCTTCTTCTCTAGTTTTCTCTACCACAGGGGAATCCTTGCTGCCAAGCGCAAGATGATTGACGATCCCACATTTTTTGCTTAAAGTGGGCAAAATGATTGCGGGAGTAAACATTGATAGCCTAGCAAGTCATCAAATTACACTTGAGGACCCAGCCAGAGCAGCCGCAAGGCCCCGTGATTTCGAAGGGCAGTTGCGGCATAGCCTGAGTCCGAGACGGCCTGCGTCAATGAACGACGATTGCACAAGTATGAATTTTCTTTCTCGGGCGACGGTGGCAATTCGGCCTTATCGCCCAAGTGACCGCCCGACTGTCTTTCGTTTGCTCTCGGTCTTGCCGTCTCTGTACCCAGGTGGCACCTCATGGCTTGATCACCGTTTAGACGATGTACTTGGGGGCAAAGCTCGATGCACCGTAGCTGTTACAGATGGCGCGCCCGTGGGTATCACCATCGAAACTCCGAAAGAGCCTCATAAGTTAAAGCTTTCTACTATTTACGTTTGTCCGTCTTTCCGTGGGCTTGGGATAGGTACACGTCTGCTCCGGCAATGCGGAGAGAACTGGCTAAAAGGTGACATAGAGCAGGTATCTGTAACCGCAGACGTACGCCGGACTGGTACAGTGCTTCCGTTATTCATGAGCTTCGGCTTTAGACCCATTGCTATCGAGCGAGGTCGTTATGGTCCAGATAGGGATGAGATGGTCTTCACTTGGCTCCTGGATAACCAATGAATCGATTGGTCGTAATGTCAATCCGCCCACGATTCGCCAAAGCAATCTATAGTAGAACCAAGCAGTTCGAATTCCGGCGTGTTCGGACGCAGCTTCGGAGCGGGGATTTAGTGCTTGTATATGAATCCGCGCCTGTTTCATACCTCACCGGACAGTTCCATGTCGGCAAAGTCGTAATCGGATCTCCAACAGATCTCATTGAACTAGAAGCAGAAGGCACTAGCCGAGTGGCAGTTCAGCATTACCTACTCGGTGCCCAGGTTGCCTCTGCCATCGAGGTGTTGGACCCAGTTCGTTGGCGAGAAAAAGTCTGCTTTAATGAGTTTCTGCCTGGGTACCGACCGCCTCAGTCATACGCGTTCGTTATGGAGAGGGTGAATGGGGTATTTTGCTGTCCTTCATGACCCTGCTGATGGTCCATTCGAGGTAGCTCAGTGTCACCTAAACCTTTGGTGCCTACCAGGGTTGTTTGGCCACCATGTATTCCTATGGGACGTTGGATTACGTGTGAAGGCTGGTCAGGATAAGGGTATGTCGAAGATCCAGATGGCCCTTCCCTTCGGGACTGAGAAGGAAGGGATCGAGGATCTCCACGACCTACTTTTTGAACAGCGCATCACACAACTGATCTTTGCAAGGCCCGTAAAGGTCGACGGTTCCACCATAGACTACGGCTTAGGCCCGACCAATGTCGTTCGTGTTCCAAAGAACGAGACATCCTTTGAGAAAGATCTAAGTGGGGCAAACTATTCTTTTTGGAAACTGAACCTCTCACCCCATCTCGAAATGGGTGAGGAGGCCTATATGCGGATCAGGTTTAAGGTTAGGAATCCCGGCCGGACTTGGATCTGGAAGCACTCAGGCATTGCAAAGTACGGAGCAGTAGTTGATCTCCGCATCGCTGATGTCCGAGAGACGGTAACCATGCCAGACTGGAATGCCTTCGAGAATCGAATATTAAAAATTCAGAAACTCAACGTTTTTGTCAGCGCACCTGCGCCCCTTCAGCTACGAGTCACAAACCCGCCACTCCACTACGTGCGTCTACTCGAAGGTCGTGCGTGGGAGCCGTATATAGGACGAGCCGTCGACCTCCTGCGCTTGTCAAAACTGGTGATATACCAGTGGCGCAATTGCGAGGATGACCCCGTCGACCACAATGCCCCGTTCCGCATCTTCATCGACCTGAGCAAAGAGTTTCCGCCAATCCGAATTGGCGACCTCCTGCTTACAGCGGTGCTTTTATTTTTGTCTATCCTGATAGGATTCTACCTGGCACCCCATTTACCGACCATCAATAAAAAGATGTTGGACCTGTGGAGCAAATTCCAAATTCTGGTCGGCGGACTCACACTACTCGGTTTTCTGGCGCTGGTTTTTAGGAATTATCGGTATATACGTCCCCTACTCGACAGCGTGAGAAAGATATTTCTAAAAATTGAGGATCTGATCTACAAAATACCGTCATTGTTTCTCTGAACGGAGCAAATGACCATAGGATTTTTTCTAGCTTACCTCATATCTCCTGTTACGGCTTCCAGAAGTATCAACATCTTTTCTTATCGATTTTCTTGACCTGTACAGAGTTTTAACCTAAGTTAGAGTTCTATGATTGTTGGCTTGGACATCGACGGCGTAGTAGCAGACTTTGTCTCTCCTTTCCTGCAGGTTGCGGAGCAGCGGCTCGGCAACGGTCCGATCCAGCTCGAGACCATCACCGATCTAAGCTTCAAGGAGCACCCCTATCTTACAGAAGAAGTGGTATGGAAATGCATGGAAGAGATTTCTTACGACCCTCAATTCTGGCAGAAGCTCTCTCCGCTCATATCGCCCCAGGAATGGCAGAAATTGGACAGTCTCAGCCGCAAGGGGGAGCTGGTCTTCATCACCCATCGCTATGAACGTGAGACTTACGATATTCACCAGGTTACTTGCGATTGGCTGGGAAAACACGGGATCGGCAAGCCGGTCGTTTACTTCACCCAGGAGTCTAAGGCAAAACTGGTGGATCACCTAGGGGTAAGTCTCTTCGTGGATGATCGGCACGAAAACTGCCAGGAGGTAGCTGAGAAAACTCAGGCCACTGTCGTCATGCCGCACCGTCTCTACAACCAGAGTTTTAACCACCCGAGAGTCAAAAGGATCTGGAACTTTAGCGAGCTCTTCTCCTATCTTCCCTAGACCGCGCGCTTTTCGAAGCCTCCATAACTGCCGGCCTGGGGGGATCTCGAAGGGCCGATGCGTCGAGCGAGGAGCATCAAGCGTGTCTCCGTCGAGCGTAGCACAGGCGTATCGCATCGGACCTGAGAGAGACTCTCAGGCTGGCTGAGGCAGATGGGCCTTTTTCAACGGGTTGGCAACACCGGACCTTTGCCCGGACCGAGGACTAACTCGCCCCATTTTTTGGCCACAGCCCGGCGCGTCTCCATGCTCGGCTCCACGACCGGCGGGAACTTGCCGCGCCATTCCCACGGTCGGGTGGCGTCAAAGATCAAACGCGAATTGAAGGATTTGTTGTCCGGATCGATGGCCGGATCGAGCGGTCCGGACCAGGCGCGCCGGATGAGGTCGGCATCGCGCTCCGGGTCGCAGCGCGTGCACAGCGCCCAGATAACATCTTGCAGGTCGGTAACATCGATATCGTCGTCCACCACCACGACGAACCGCCCCAGGTACGCCCCGGCGTGGCACTGAGCCGCGAGCACCGCCGCCTGTTTTGCGTGGCCCGGATAGCGTTGCTTGATGCTGATCGCCAGGAACAGCCGGCAACCACCCGCCTCATGGCACCAAACGCCTGTCACATCCGGCACTCCAGCCTGCTCCAGTTGGTCCCACAGCAGCGCGGCACGCAGCAGGCCGCGGTATGCGGTAAACTCCGCCGGCGGCTTGTATGGAGGAGTGCCGACGATGATCGGACTATCCCGGTAGTAAAGGTTCTCAACCTCCATCACCGGCTCCTCGCGCTGCGAGGAGGCGTAGTAACCGGTCCATTCGCCGAATGGCCCCTCCGGCGCGGTTTGACCCGGCTTGATAAAGCCTTCGACTGCGATTTCCGCGGTGGCCGGAATCGGCAATCCCGTGGCCCGTCCGCGCACGATCGGAATGGGCTCGCCCTTGAGCGCGCCTGCATAGTCGTACTCACTCATTCCCCAAGGCACTTCGAGCGAGGCAGCCATGAAAACCGCCGGGTCCTGTCCGAACACCAGGACCACCGGCATCGCTTCCCCCTTCGCGAAGTACTTGTCTCGCAAAACCCGTCCGTGCTTGCCCGGCGAGATATAGAGCGTCACCCGCTTGTTGTCAGCGACTGCGGCCCGGTAACAGCCAAGGTTAACCCACGGGCTATCAGGATCTCTAATGACATCGACCGTGCCGGTGCCGATGTAGCGTCCGCCGTCAAGCTCATGCCACTTGGGGGTCGGGAAAATGCTTAAGTCTACTTTGGGCTTGGGGACGACGTTCTCCAGAATCGGCCCCTTTTTAACCTCAACCGGCGGGGTCGCTTTGGGAATTTGTTTCGAGCGCTGGCGCCAGACGGGCAGCAGCTCCTTCCACGATTTCCCGGTCGGCATGCCCAGAAGAAGGGCCGTGCGCGTTGCCGACCCGAGCGTATTGGACACGACCCGGAAGCCGGAACGGTAGCCCTTGATATCGTCGAACAGCACTGCCGGGCCGTTGATTTGATGCTGTGCCAGGTCGGTGATGGCGCCGATCTCCACATTCCAATCAGCGCCCCGCACCAGGCGCAGCTCGCCCAATCCATCTATCTGTTTTAGAAAGTCACGAAGGTCGGTGTATGGCATCGTCCTTTCCCCTCAGTCGTTCGTTCCGCTTCTTTCACCAGGGTATAGCAAGCGTCTGTAAGAAATTCATTGCCAGAGCATAGTCCGGGCATGAGGCGGCGCATGAATCTTCAGGTGCTTCAGGGCAGACCAAACCCAGGAAAGGGTGCTACTGACAACCGGGACGCCGCATTCCCTCTCCAGGTGACGGATCACTGGCCAGGTATGCAATTGCGCGCAAGGGATATAGATGCCCTGGGCCTCGGGGTGATGAACAAAGAGGCGCTTGGCCTCGCGAAAGACCGTCTCGGGGGGGATTTTGTGGATATCCGCAATGTGGCTTGAAAAACCTTCCACGGCCAAGACCTCAAAGCCCTGAGCTGACAGGAAGCCGCTTAACAGATCGTTGCGCCAGGCATGGTACGTGGTCAGGGATACGACACGTCTGATGCCCAAGCTGCGAAGCGCCGCCAACGCGGTATGAGTGGTTGTGGTGACAGGAACCGTGCTGAGAGATTGTGCCCGGGCAAGAAGCTCGCCCTCAAAGCCAACCCCGCGCGAAAGGATCAAAGGTGTCCCCCCCAGGACGATGTAGTCTGTTCCGCGGCGGTTCTGTTCCCGTATGTGACGCTCCACAGTTTTCAACGCCTGATCCATCTGTTCCGGGCTGAGATCGTCTATGCCCATGCAGGTGACCAGTAAACCCACTCCTTCCGGAACCATCTGGTAAAACTCGTAAGGAACGAGCTCGGTCATAAGCGGAGGGCTGACGAAACCGACCCGGGCGCGCCATCCGTACATAGAACAATCCTACCAGCTTTCCCCTATCATGGACTGCGCTTAGAAGGCAATTGCCATGCCAGGTTAGCCGGCGCGCGTCTTTTTTTTGCCTGCCGAGATACGCCACTCTTGATTCGTTTGACTCGGACATGGTAGGAGCAGGGAGAAATAATTCTCGATTGAGAGATCCGCTTTTGTCTTCTCCAGCAAACAAAGCAGCCATTACTCTCAGATCCTAAGGAGGATTCAAAATGTACGGTTGGCGCGCACGAGTCGGGCATGTGGCACCGTCCCGCGGCGATGTTTTGGTTTACGAATTTTACCGGATGCTTCCGGAGGGGTTCATGTTGCTCAACAGCACGGGAACCATTAGGCAACTGGTGGACGCCGACTTTGAGAGACAGCTTCAGCGCATCGAAGAGGCGACCATCGATCTTGCTGAGAATAACTGCGACGCCATCATCATCGGCGGTTCCCCCCTTTTTACCAAGCTGGGCTACGGCAGCGATATCGCTATGGGAAAAAAATTCACGGAGAAAGTCGGAGTTCCCGTCGCCGCCGGGATTACCGGTGAGGTTGAAGCGCTGAGAACGATGGGGATCAAAAAGGTCGTCGTGGCTACGCCGCACGAGGATGAGCTCAATCAGAGAATGAAAAAATTCCTGGAGGCCCCGGGCTTTGAAGTGCTCAAGATCGAGGGATACGGCGTGCGGCAGAACTCCAAGATCGCGGATCTGCCGGTTCACGCCTCTTACAAAATCGCCAAGAGCCTCTACGAAAAAGCCCCCGAGGCGGACGGCATCTTTATCCCCTGCCCACGCTGGCCGACTATCGGGGATGTGGAACTTCTCGAACGGGAAATCGGCAAACCGGTGGTGACAAGCTGCCAGGCATACATCTGGTACGCCCTGAAGTTGGCCCATGTGAGAGAAAAGATCACCGGCTTCGGGAGATTGATGGCGAGTCTGGCGGACTGATCCTCCTTCCACTAGATTATATTAGACAGGGGTGACGCCATGGAAAAGGCAAGGATGATGGATGACAGTAAAATAAGGATCTCTGGGATAGAAGCGCTAAACAAGGCTCTTGGTCCGGCTACCGCCCTCAGGTTTCTTACTCTGCTTCATCGTGAACCTACGGATTACGTAAAAATCTCTCGGCGCCTGTACAAGGGGCAAACAATGGGCCAGATATTCAGCAGAGCGAAAAAACACTGGAAGGGATAACCGGCCTGGTATCTTATAGAGAGCGAGATCGGAAACCGGTCGTGACAAGCTGCCAGGCCTACATCTGGTATAAATGATAGGAACTCGCTTTTGCGGGTTGGCCGTAGCGAACTCAGATTCCCTGCCCGCTTCCCGGCGCGAGCGCCCTTTAAGGAACTCGGAGCGCACGCCGGACTGGCCCGACACGGCTTGCCACATTGTCCTGCAGAGATAAGAATTTGAGCCTCAGCCACTGAGAACTCAAAATCGCCTCCACGACCACGTGCCAGCCTGTGTTTGAGAGCGGTAGCGGCGGTCAGAGAAAGCGAACTGGCCCCGTACCCCGGTTTTCAGGCCGGACAATGAAGAGGCAAAGCACCTCCCGGAGGTCCTGCCCCTCCTCTAGATTCCACAGACGGTCCAGAATGTTGCGAATTTGCTTTCGCGCTAGAAAAGGCTCTGCCAATGTGTAAAATTTACGGTTAACCTCATCGTCGGTCATCGGGTTCTTGGGGTGACCCTTGGCATAGCGCATCTCTTTAGCGTACCGTCGTCCCGAGATCGTGACCAACTCCACCCGGGTGTGGTGCGCCTCAGGATGTTCCTTGGTATAGTCCGGGTTGCGCCGGACCTCCACCCTCCGCATCAATTCGTGTAGTTTCGGGTCGCGGATACGCTCCTCTTTGAAGTGCTCTAGGGAGACAGTGCCATCCAACAGCGCAGCGGCGAGGACGTAAGGCAGACTGTGGTCCGCCGTTTCCCTGGTGGTGGGATGCCACTTGTCCGGGGTATCCGCAGTGATGTCCACAGCCTGATCGAAAGCTTCAACGACGATTGACTGAATATCCTCTATTCTTCCTATTTCCTTCCTTAGCTCGATCGCGGCATGGATGGCGCATTGGGTGCTGGATTCCGCTGGAAAATACTTGAGCTTGGCCTCCATAATCTTATACGGGCGCTCGCCGGCGGCGAAAGACGGTAACTCCATTGGACCTGTGACTACATTAAGAACCCCAAAGGCCCCCTCGAACGCCTGTTCAGGCCCATGAAGGCCCCTGCGCGCAAGCAGGGCAGCAAAGACACCGTTTCGGGCCGCATTAGCTCCCGCACATCCCTTCCACATACTTAGCTGCCCCCTTCGCGTCTCTCGTATCGCGACATTGGGAACAGCAGCTAAGGCCAGTGCCTGGGCCGTTTCCTCCTTCGAGAGGCCGAGTACCTTACTTGCGACTGAGGCGCTAGACAAGGCCACATAAAAGACATGGTCCAATTTCCTGGGCCGCAGTTTAGCCGCCTCGCCTAATCGACCTTGCACCTCATAGGCCAAAACAATAGCAGTAATGACCGTCTTTGCGTCAGCCCCTGCGTATTCCGCCACAGCCAATACCGCTGGGATGTTATCACTGGGATGCCCTCCTTCCTTGATATCTTTGCCTCCCGCGTTATCGTTGTAGTCCAAGTAGCGCGCCATCACTCCATTTGTAAAAGTCGCCAACTCAGGAGATGAACGGTGTAGAGTGCCCAGAACCGTCGAGCCGGGGTTACTGCTTACCTCCAGCGAATGAAGCCGGGCCATTTTACAAGGCTCTCCCAAGTAGGCACCGATGGCACACCCCAGAAGATCAATGGTCCGGCGCTTTGCCTCGTGAATCACTTCCTGAGGAAGATCCTCGAACTTTAAAGAGGTTCCGTAAGAGCTAAGGCATTCCAAGAAACGATCCATCCGAGATTTCCCCTATCCTTGCGGCTGAGAGCCAAGCCTTCACTACGTTTGTTCCACTTCCGGTCCCTGATAAATCATATCAACCTCCATGGTCTCATATGCCGCGACAAACAGAGCGCCATCTTTCAGTTTCGTTTTAAATGCCTTGCCACAATAATGGGCAGGTCTAAGCTTTTCCAGGACGGCATAACCATCTTTGTCGACACAATCTTCATTCGCCGAAGCTGCGACGACCCTTCCGACAACCATCAAGCGATTTAGCCACTCTTTGACCCATTCCACCTTGCACTCGAAGTGACTCTTGCATTCCTCTATCCGAGGCGGCTTTACGACTCGTGCAGGTATTGCGGTAAGGCCGGCCTTCTCCAGCTCGTTAACCCCCCTCGCAAAACGAACACCGACGATTCTTACCTTTTCGAGAATTGCCCTATCAAAGGAAGGGATATTTACGACAAACTCCTGAGTCGCAAGGACGTTATGATAGGTGTCTTTATTTTTTTCAACCGTGAACGCAATGCATGTCGGCTCATGATTGACCCTTACGCAGGTGGCAAATGAGGCTGCGTTGATTCTCCCTTCAGTGTCAACAGTTGTGATCATCACCACACATGCCACAGGTGAAAAGAATCTATCCCAATGCTCATAAGGCACATCGACTTTTGAGACCGTTTTGCTGTCCATAACCGCCCTTTCTCTGTTCCTTATTTCGGTCCTTCGCTAAAATACGCTGCCAGCTAGCTGCATTTTTCCCCCGCGCCCAGAAAGAACGCGGTATTTGAGAGCCTGACGAGCAGTAAATGTGCCAGTTGTCGTAGGTAAATGTTTCCCTATCTCTTAGTTTCCTCAGCCCTGGGGAATCCAAAGGCTTTGAATACCATCTGCATCCATTTGGACGTATTGTGGAATGTATTCCAGTTGTTCACGGATAGTTTCTTTCCCTGAGTCAATTTTGCCAGCGCCGAGTCCGAAGCATAGATGGATGAGTTCAACGGCTCATAGTCGTCAATAATCTTCTGGCCTTCAGGGCTGACCTGAAACTCCATCCAGAGGAGGCTAGAATAGGGATGAGGAGCAGCATTATTGATGGCTTCAAATTCATCGAGTCTGACCGGCACCGGCTCGATAACTTTGCATCCCAGGGAACCGGTGGGGTCTTTCCTCGCCGACCTTTGGCAGGAGTGGTAAAAAGCCAGATGAAGCATGGCGCGCTCCCCAGCTATCATCACGGCGAACGACCGGCTCTGGCCACGAACCCAAACAGGTTCTTGCGCGGCTATCTCCCCGGCATAGTCTATCGCCCACTTCTCGCCTAGCCCTGCGGCTAAAGCGGCAAATCCGTACGGACGAATGTCGGCCATGAATTTTTTTCCTTTGAACTCCGGCTTAAGGAAGTCCTCCCAGCTCTTGGGAAGTTTGTCCTCTGGGATCAGCTTCCTGTTGTATGCGATTGCGTGAATGGAGCTGGCGATGCTCACGATATTCCGGTTTTTAGGGTCGATCATAGCTGGCGGGATAGCCAGCACCTTCTGCATAGCTATTCCCAAGATGTCAAACCTTTTAATGTATGGGATGTATTCAGCATAGAAATCCGGAGCGACGTAGGCAACATCCCACGCTGCCCTTCCAGCCTTTAACTCAAGGAGAATTCGCTGGTGGACATCGCCCTTTACCTCCTCTGCAGAAACGTCAATGAAAGGATAACGCTTCTTGAAAGCATTAATCATAGTCTTATAAGTGGTCGGATCCAGGGAAGGCAGGACGCGCAGTTTGCCCTCCTTCCTAGCCCCAGCCACTATCTCGTCGTGGGAGGTAGGGAAAATATACCCCTGGGCCTCAGCATCCTGCTGGGCTTTAAGCAGCGCGGGGTTTGGTGACGCAGCAAAAAGGCTAGAGCCTGCTGCACAAGAACCCAGGAGAATAAGAAACAAAACGGCTGTCGTGATAAAACTTCTCTTCATGGTGCACCTCTTGATCGGAGAAAGTATCCGATAAGGCGGCGTTATGTCAAATCGAGGGCGGCTCCCAAACAGGGCTGGACATTTTCTCCGGCCTGGAGTAATGGGGTTTTAAACTAACTGGGTAAAGGAACGGGGGTGTAAGATGGGCTTTCAATATTTGAAGGCTTTATCCTCTGTCACCATAATATTGTCAACCCTATGGCTATCTCCGCAAAGGCCACTCACCCTAACGCTGCCAGGCTCTTTTTCGATTTTATGATATCCAAAAGAAGGCCAGACGTTGTTTACCAGGGAAGGTTTTATGACTGCGCACTCTGGGGTCGATCCGCGTTTTCCCAGGCTGCGGCTCGAAGCGATTAAACATGTGGCACCCCCGGACCCGCGAATCAGCGAGCGTCTGGAATTCTGGATCAGGGACTTCGAACAAACTTTCAAGACCGGTGGCGGTTAAAGCCGACTGAGTTTGTGTGCTTTAAGGAAGCTTTTCTAAGAGTCGGCCGTAACCTTTGACCGGCTGGCGCACGTGAAACCGCTTCTGGACATCCCATAGTTTCGCCGCCAAAGCGTAAATCACCGGCACCTCCAAGTCCTGTTCGAGCAGTCCCACTATCTTAAGCAGCCGCCAGCCGGACCCAAGCATATAGATTGCCTGAACGTCTCGATGTTTGAGAAAAGCCTTCTTTGTGTGCTTATAAATCTCTTCAGGCGATAACCTTCCCACGTCCTCAAAGGGGACCTCGATCCCTTCCATCGCGGCTACCTGGAACCCGGCCTCGGTGAAGTAGCGCGCGAATATCTG
Source organism: Deltaproteobacteria bacterium (assembly GCA_016193465.1). GTDB lineage: Bacteria > Desulfobacterota > Binatia > UBA9968 > UBA9968 > UBA9968. Next base: position 8,577 of record JACPSE010000134.1, on the reverse strand, counting down.
GTTCAGGCTGTCTTTGAAGTAAGTGACACCGACAAAGCTCTTGACGCCGAGGGCGTGTAGCGCACCGATCTGTCCCCTCCCCGATGTGCTGATGGGGATTTTATGTTTTGTTTCAAGCTCCCTTACAATCTCTTCCTCTCCTGAAAAACCATGAACCATCGTCGGAGGGGCGCCGCCTATGTGGATCAAATCAACCCTTAGAGACGCGAGCTCGGAGACTTTCTCCTTATAGACTTCGAGGGCTTGACGGAATTCCTCCTCTGTCCCGGATTTTATCCCCACGGTTAGGGGTATCACACCGATTCCCTCGGGCAGAAGACGGATGAAATCCTCCAGCGAACCGGGTCGATAGGTGGGTTTGATATCTCCAAGGACTCCTCTCCAACTCTCGAACATCTCTGGTCTCCTTTCCGCTCAAAAATACAGAACTGGGTGAACAGCCCGCTTCTCCTTACCGCCTCGGTGTCCCGGCATGAGGTTTGACTTTCAACTCCCGAGCCGCGAGTTTTGAGTTCAACTTGAGACTGATCCCATCTATCACGCAGTGGCAACAAGTCAACCCCGACCCCGTAAAAGTCAGAGAGGGTACGTGTCCGTGGCTCGTGTTCGAAAACGGGCACGAACACGAATGAGCGCGAGGGGCGATGAACGAAGTTAGACGAAGCTAATTGGACCGGCAGCGGGCTATTTCTCGAACGCGGCCTTTAACATCGGCGCCAGCTCACCTCTCTCGTGCATCTCGTGGAGGATGTCGCATCCGCCAACCAACTTGCCGTTGATGAAAACCTGGGGGATAGTGGGCCAGTTGGAGTAACGCTTGATCCCTTCTCTGATTTGAGGGTCCGCCAGGACATCTTCGGTTTCAAAGGGGTAGCCGTAGGACTTTAGTATGTCTACCGTGTGGGCCGAAAAGCCGCATTGGGGAAACTCCGGCGTGCCCTTCATGTAGAGCATCACCTTGTTTGTTTTAACCTTCTCATCAATCTTCGCTAAGACTTCGTCCGCCATAGTCGCCTCTCCTTTCCTATCCGATCTTACGAACCCAGACGCTGCCACTGCTCCGGGGTATAAGTTTTCAAAGCCAGCGCGTGAATGCGCTCGCTTCCTAACGACTCCTTAAGCGCCCCATAGACCATTTGGTGCTGATCTACCAAGCCTTTCCCTTCAAAGGACGGAGAGATCACCAGGACCTGGAAGTGATCTCCTCCCCCGGTCAAATCCCGAACCTCAATAGACGAGCCAGGCAGGGCCTTCTCCAACGTGGACTTGATCTCACCGGAGCTGATCATGAAAAAAGTCTAACCGGTTGATTGATATCTTGCAAGATCCTCGGGGCGCGCTCTCTCGGCCTCTGCTGACTACTCTGTACCAGAGTGAGGGGGCCTGCCGAACAAGCCGAAGGCATCGAGACTGAACGGTTCGACATAAGCAGACCTCTGTTGCCTTCAGCGCGAGAGGCGGGTCCCCGAACGGAACCCTCTACCCTTACGTCTGCGCTCTCCAGCTTTGCCCCCTCGGATCGTCTGTTGCCTTCTGTCTTCTTGGAGTTCACGCCTGCGGATCGAAATCCGCTCGACACTTCTTCATCATGGCCCGCAAGTCCTGACGCAGATCCTCGACGGTCGGGCGGCCCACGTACCAATAGCCGCAGTATATGTTATGGACCGTGAGGTCGGGCATCAAGGAAAAGGCATAAGGAATGGCAGTCTCCCCGCGAGACTTGGAGGTCTCGACCATATCAAGCTGCCTGATGACGGCGCGATCCTGATCGCTGAGAAACGGAAACTCGGCCCCCAGCCCGGCCCGGAAGGCGGCATTGACCTCCGCCGGATCGACACTGATGACCGCCAGCTTGCAATAGTTCACCGCCAACTCCTTTTGGAAATCAGTCAGCAGGCGCAACTGCACCCGGCACTTTGGTCACCAGTAGCCGCGGTAAAAGACAACAATCAGCGGAAATTTTCCGGCAATCTCCGAGAGCCGGACCCTTTGCCCGTTATGGTCTGGTAGCTCGAGATCCGGGAAGCGTTTACCAATTACTTGATTCATAGACCTTTTCCGTATTCTGCCCAACGCCGTTACGCCGGCGCACAGCTAGGTAGTGACTCATTTTGAAATTTGGCCAGCCAAAAACTTCTAGACTTAACCCCCAGGTCTGCTATACTCCTATGCATGACCCGCTCAGGCAAGAGACCCAAAGACCCTAATCTATTAGCCGCTGAGATTGTAAGGCTTTCCACGGAAGAGCCGGAAGCCCCTAAGCGGTCCCCCATATCGGAGTATCTAGCCCAGATCGGGCGCAAGGGCGGGTTGAAGGGTGGAAAGGCTAGAGCAAGGAAGCTGTCGGCCAATAAGCGACAGGAAATAGCCAGAAGGGCCGCTGAAACAAGATGGCTTAAAAGATCCTAAGGTTTTGGCTCTCCTATTTTAATTTCCCCGTGTGCCTTTTCCCAGTCTTTTATTCGTTTTTCCAAAAGGAAAAACAGCGATTTGGTATGCTGCGGTGACATCGCTACAAGTGTATGTTCATTGATTACGAACTTGCCATCTAAATCCATCGCTACGAGCCCAAACACAAGTTGAAAATCGCGGGCGGTATTTACAATTGTAATGCCATTACTGTATACCACCCGGAAGTCGGCTACTCGAACTTTTCGTAATGGTTGTTTTTTCTTTTCTTTTTTTTCTGGCATATTTCTATCCTACCTATGCGGCCCTTGCTGTGGGATAATCCGTCAAGGCAGAGGGCGCGTCATCTGTCCTGGCCTCTTCTCCAAGTATTGTTGCTTCCCAATCAGATTCAGCCTCATGTTCTAGACTTTGTGGGGACACTTTTACAGTGGCTAAAACAAAATCTTCCTCAAAAGAAGGTATTGTAAAGCTCTCTGGTGAGAGGTTTTCTGTCCAATCCACCACTTCTGAAAATGGTCCAAGTCTAACTATTAACGCCACATCGAAAACAGCTGCGATGCGTCTCAAGGTTTCTGTTTGGTAGCCCTTTTCATAGTTAGGATTTTCAAGTAGAGAAATACGTGATTGTTTCATTCCTGCTTTTTCTGCTAATTCTTTTTGGCTCCATCCAAGCTTCTTCCTGAGCGCTCGGATCTGAAAAGGAATATCTTTTTGAATGCGAGCCGCAAGATAAGCATGCCGGAACTCCTTATCTTTTAGTCTCTCAATCAAATCAGATTTTGTGCTCACAAATGCCTCCTTGCCGAGTTTCTACTTTATTTTTGCGGTCAATGGCTGTGTCAATTGCGTTTGTCGGATTATATCTCCGCTGCTTATGGGTACAGCCTATTAATAATGTAAACTCTCCACGATTCAGACCGTAAAACCCCAATACCCTATACTGAATACCAGCCCTGCTAAATTTAATCTCAAGGATACCCTTTCCTTTGGCCACTCCACCCCTAAGAGCGCTTACGTCCCTGTTGTCCCAGGTTTTAGTTACCGCCAAAACCGACAGAAGGGCCTCAAAATCCGCCTTCGCCGGTTTTGGCAGGCTTTGAGTCCATTCCTCAATGGCATCTCGCCCGGGATTGCGCATGAAGTCAAAGAACTTCCAATGCTTCATCTATCATCTTTTTATAATGTGTCAAGACCCAGTCAAATTAATCTATTGACCTTATATAATAAAAATATTATATTTTCAAGTGCTGCAAAACTGGAACTAGTATCACTGGCGTTTGAGTTATTGCAAGGCTAAGTTTTCTTCTTGACATGCTTGAGCCGCTCAAGTATAATCCGAGACATGAACAAGCTAAACAACGAGAAGCGCGTCCAGATTATTAACGCCTTGGTGGAAGGCAACTCCGTCCGCGCTACAGCCCGCATGTGCGACGTGGCCTTCAATACGGTGCTGAAGCTCCTGCCGGAGATCGGCAAGGCTTGCGCCGACTACCAGGATAGGGTTTTCCGCAACCTACCCTGCAAGCGAATCCAGTGCGATGAAATTTGGTCTTTCTGCTATGCTAAGGAAAAGAATCTTCCCACAGAACTACGAGGCAAATTCGGTTTCGGTAGCGTCTGGACCTGGGTTGCTCTTGATGCTAATACAAAGCTGGTTCCTTCCTGGCTTGTGGGAGATCGCACAGCAGAAACAGCAGCTATATTTATTGACGATCTAGCCTCAAGGCTTGCCAATCGCGTTCAACTCAGCACAGACGGCCACAGGGCCTATTTAAACGCCATTACTAACGCCTTTGGTAATCAGATTGATTACGCAACGATCACGAAACTTTATAGGAACCCCCCGGAAGGAGATGAACGACGTTATAGCCCTGGGGAGTGTTGTGGAGTCAAGAAAGACGACGTTAAGGGCTATCCAGACGCTAAGCACATTTCAACGAGCTATGTAGAACGGCAAAACCTGACCATGCGAATGAGTATGAGAAGGTTTACAAGGCTGACTAATGGCTTCTCAAAGAAGGTCGAAAACCATTCCTGCGCCGTAGCCCTTCACTACATGCACTATAACTTTTGCAGGATTCATAAGAGTCTGAGAGTAACCCCCGCGATGGAAGCTGGCGTTACAGATCATGTCTGGTCTATCGAAGAACTAGCGGGGCTACTGGATGCGGTCGGGAAGATTGCGGCTTGAAAATGAGTCACTACCCACAGCTATTATTTAATTGACGCCCTCCCCTCCTTTGCTTTATACTGCTTTTGTTAAGGAGGGCCGGGAATGAACTGGATAACCATCATTCGGCGGGCGGTTGGTGTGCTGTTAGTTCTTCCGGTATTGGTTCTGGTTTTCAACCCCATGGTGGAGATCCTGCGCAGGACTACTCCCAACATGCTGCTTATCATGTTGGTAATCGCCGTTTACGTAGCCCTCTGCATCTGGGGTCTCCTGGCCTGGCGCAACAGGCTGAAGAAATAATCACGGGTATCTTTTAGCCATCTCGGTCAAAAAACCCTCTTTCTCCAGCTCCTGAAGCAAACTCAGATCGACGAACTGCTCCGGCTTGGCGTTTTTTGCCTGGGGCAACTTGCCCGACACCTCATCGAGAAGGAACTGGATTCCCTTGAGCGTAGGATAGGGTTTCTTGCCGACTGTTTTAACGAACGCCGTGTAGGCGGCATCGAGGATATCCGGGTCGGTGGCGCGCAGGTACCGGGATAAGATTTTGTTTGTTTCGGGCCGGTTGCGATGGACGTAGTGAATAGACTCGACGTACCCCTTGAGGGCCGCCTTCACCGTGTCCCGGTTGCCTTTGATGAAGGAACGGGTGCTGGCAAAACCGTTGCCCTGGACCTCAATGCCTAGCTCGCTCATGTCATAGACCTCGACGAAACCGAGCTTCTTGGCGCGGGGAATCTCCGACGGAGTCAAAACGGTGGCGTCGATTCTCCCGCTTTCCATGCCAGCCAAACGCTCCGTCGTCGCGCCGGCCACCACCAGAGCGACATCCTTGCCAGGCTCCAGATTGAACCTGCGCAGCAAAATGAGGGCGGCGTTGTGCGACGCGGAACCGAAGCCGCTTACGCCCAGCCTTTTGCCCCTGAGCTGCTCGACCTTGGAGAGTGTCGGTCGCCCGACCACCGAATAATTGTAGGTAGTCTCCGAGGAAGCGATCAGCACGACATCATGGCCCTGAAGACCGGCCTGCACCACCGTCCCGATGTTGACAATCGGCGGATCTCCGGCCACCAACGCCTGGGTAGCCAACTGCCCCCCGCGAAAGAAGACAAGCTCCACATCTACCCCGCACTTTTTAAAAAGCCCGGCCTCTTTAGCCACCCAGATGTGGATTTGGTTATAGGAGGTGGCGGGATAGCCGATCTTGATCTTTTTAAGCTCTTGACCCTCGAGGATCGCCGATCCGCTAAAGAGCAGGAGGACAACAAAAACAACGACGCGACGGCACACCTTCATTGCAGGACGCCTTTGCCTTCTGATAACAGCTATCTTCTGGGAAAACTAACGGCCTTTTCTCTTCGAGGCCTTTTCTAGTGCTTCTTTGAGATCGGCATTTTCTTTTTCCAGATTGAGCTTCTGATTTGTCATTTCCCCTAAATTAATTTTGACATCCGCCATGTCTTTTTTGGACTTCTCAATCTGGGCCTGAGCAGATTGCAGTTCCTTTTCCACCTCCGGCAGCCGGGCTGCATTCGGACCCCAGATGCCGTATCCCAGAAGCACCCCGACAACCAGAGCGGCCACCGCAAGGGCAATCCAGTAATTGTTTTTCATTCCGACACCTCCCTTTTAGCTGGCGTAAATTACGCCATTTTTATAGGAATTAAGCCCACTCGTCAATTAAATTTCTTAAGCCAGTCCCGCGCGTCGAAAGATCTCCCGGTGATCTCTCTGGACTCATCGCCGGCCAAGTAGACAAAAACCGGCGTGACCTCTTCAGGCGTAGGCAGCGTCAATGGCTCTTCATCGGGGTAAGCCTGAGCGCGCATCGCTGTCCTGGCGCCGCCAGGGTTTACAGCGTTCACCCGTATGTTCCATTCTTTGACCTCGTCCGCTACAACCTGCGTGAGCCCTTCCACGCCGAATTTAGCAGCGGCATACGCTCCCCACCTCGCCTTGCCGATCCGTCCAACACCGGAGGAGAGATTCACAATGACACCGTCTCTTTGCGGGATCATGACGCCTAAGACCTCCCTGGTCACGAGAAACAGCGCCGTGAGATTCACCTTCAACACCTCTGCCCACGCCGACAGAGGATAACGGGTAATCGGCTCGCGCGGTCCGAGGATGCTGGCGTTGTTGACCAGGATGTGAATCGTGCCGTAGTCATGGACGACCTGCCGTACAACTCTCTTGACCTCCCTCGCCTTAGACAGATCAGCCGCGCACCAGCGCACCGCGCCGCCGACGGCGCGGATCTCCGCCGCCGCTTTTTTCAAGCTGGCTGCCTTCCGCGCGCAGATAAACACCTTCGCCCCTTCACGTGCATAGGCCACAGCGATGGCCTTACCGATGCCCCGGCTCCCCCCGGTAATGAGGGCCACTTTGCCGTCGAGCCTGCCCAAAATATATCCTCCGGTTCTGTTCTTTGCTTCTAACACTGGATTCGGGCGGGTGTCTAGACAATACCGCACCGGGGAGTGTTGACATAAGCCCGCGTTATCGGATAGTGTCTCGGCCAGAAACAGAGTTCTGGGGCCGGTTCGTTCCTTCCGCCAGGCGCTCTGGGCTCTCGAACGCGGGCTGGCACCCGGGCGTCGGGGGCAATTTTGAGTTCTCGGTGGCTGGCCCCCTCCAAAAGGAGATTCTTGCCATTAAACAATACAGGAGGTGCACCATGAAGTTATCCTCTCTCGCTAAAATCGTTCTGTTCGTAATGACCGGGGCTCTGTTGCCCCGCGGTGCCCCTAGCCTTGCCGCGGCCGCAGGTCCTGCATTGTCCAAAGCCAAACAGGAAGCGGAAGCCAAGGGTTACATTTTTCTGACCAGCCACGATGAAATAGCAGCCAAGGCAAAAAGCGAAGGAAGGCTGCGCGTCATGGGCTCGCTTGATGCGGACTCTTTGAAGGCCTTAAACGCGGCCTTCAGGAAGAAATATCCTTTTATAGACTCACAAGCGCAGGAGATTTCAGGACAGGAAGTCTACATGCGCATGATTCAGGAGATGAAGGCAGGTCTCGCCAAGGACTGGGACGTAAACTACGTTGCCTTTGACCTTTACGAGGAATATCTGCCCCTCCAAAAAAAGTTCGACATCCTGGGAATGGCGCAACAAGGCATCCTGCAAATCCCGGTGAAAATGATCGACCCTGTTAACCGCCATATAGTGGTTGTGGCAAGCGACATCCAGGTGCTCGCTTACAATAACAAGAACCTCCCCCCCGAAAAGGTCCCCAACCAGTGGGGGGACCTTCTCAGAGAAGATTTTAAAGGAAGAAAATTCATGATCGATATTCGGCCGAAGGATGTTGCGGCGCTGGTTCCGGCCTGGGGTCTGGAGAAAGTTTTGGATTACGCCCGCAAGATCGGCGCCCAAAACCCTGTGTGGGTGCGGGGAAACAGCCGGGCGATGCCGATGGTGCAAACTGGCGAACACAACGTGCTGGTCGGCCCCAATTTTTCTACCATCCTAAGAGCGCAGGAAAAGGCAAAGGGCGCGGGTGCCTTAGCTTACAAAGTCCTTGAGCCGGTTCCGACACGTCTCAATGAAGCCCAAGGCATTCTGAAGGTCGCCAGCAATCCTCATGCGGCGCTTTTGTGGCTGGAGTTTGTCTGCTCGCCTGAGGGTCAAAAGCTCATAGACCAGCATGAGCCTTATGGAGGATCCATCCTGTCGCCCGGATCAGCCCAGGAAAAGGTTACGCGTGGCATGAAGCTATCAGTGATCGACTGGGGTCACGTGACCAAGATAGAAGACTATCAAAAGAAGATTGTGGAGGCCTACGGGTTTCCAAGAGCAGAGAAAAGATGATATCCAATGCCTTCTGCTAGCGACTGAACCTACAGAGAAGGGGTAGAGTAGAGGACAGGCTTAACGATCCTTAGGTTAACCCTTGGCTGTATCCGCCGTTTCCAGCTTCGTGCCCGTTTAGGGTTGTCCATAGAAAGTCGTCCTGTCCCCCCTCATCAAACCGTACTTGCCCAACTAAGGC
>JACPSE010000133.1 GCA_016193465.1 Deltaproteobacteria bacterium | reverse complement strand
GTGGAGGCGGGAGCGAGGCAGTCCACGGAAGCGGGGGAGTCTATCCGGGTGCTGGCCGACAGCATTGCGGAGGCGGCCCAGGCGGCGACCCAGATCGCGGCCTCTAGCCAGCAGCAGTTGGTAGGGATGGATCAGGTGGCTTTGGCCATGGAGAACATCAAACAGGCAAGCACACAGAACGTGGCCGGCACCAAACAGGCGGAGAGCGCAGCACAGAACCTCAACGAGCTTGGCCAGAAGCTAAAACAGTTGGTGGAACAGCACAGGGCGTAAAATCAAGGGAGAATAACGTATGAAATGGTTTCTTAATCTCACCACGCGGACCAAGCTCTTTCTGAGCTTTGGTTCGATTATTGTTTTGCTCCTGATTGTGATCGTGACTGCCTACATGGGATTTACGGCGATGCTAGAATCTCAGAAACGCCTCTATAACCAAGACTTCGCTAATGCCACAGATCTCAAGGATGTCCGGTCTAACCAGAATGCGGTGCAGGCAGGCCTTCTATCCATGATGTTACTGACCACGCGATCTAATCAGGACGCTCTGCAGCAGGATATCAGGGGACGCTCCAAAGAGAACGCCGAGAGAATGCAAAGGCTTCTTGAGCGTAACGGTAGTGATTTAGAGATCCTTTCTAAGCTCAGAGAGTTTGAAGCCGTTAGGCTCCTCTTTCAGCAGGCACGGGAAACGCAGATGATTCCCCTGATTTATGAAAGGAAGATTGAGGACGCGAGGAGGTTAGCCTTTGGTATTCAGGCTGAACGTAATGGGAAAATGCGGTCTATTGCCAATGAACTCGTGGAAAAAGCAGAGAACAGAGCCCGTACAGCCCTGGTGGAGTCTGAGCAAAAGGCAAACCGATTCGTTCGAATCTTTGGCATAGTCGGTCTCACTGCGCTTCTGCTCGGCATTGGGATGACTATGTTTCTGAATCGAATTATCGCCAATCCATTGAAAGAAATTTCTAATACCGCCGCCCAGATTGCGTCCGGGGACCTATCGGTGAACCTGGCTACAAACGGCCGCACGGACGAGGTGGGAAGCCTAACACAAACGTTCAGTCAGATGACGTCTTACCTCAAGGAAACCGCTAAGGTGGCGGACTCCATTGCCGGCGGTGATCTGAGAGTGAGGGTCAAGCCTTTATCGGATAGGGATGTGCTGGGAAATGCCTTTACGACCATGGTGGAGAATCTAAGACGGACAACAACCCAGCTTGCCGAAGGAGTCAATATCCTTGCGTCCTCTGCCAGCGAAATACTAGCGGCAACAACTCAGGTCGCCTCCGGCGCGGCGGAGACAGCCACGGCGGTGAGCGAAACCACCACGACCGTGGAAGAAGTGAAACAGACCGCCCAGGTTTCCAGCCAAAAAGCAAAGTACGTCTCTGAGACCGCTCAGAAATCAGCTCAGGTTTCACAAACCGGCAAGAAGTCTGTGAACGAGACTGTCGAGGGGATGAGCCGCATCAGAGAGCAGATGGAATCCATCGCCGAGAGCATCGTGAGACTGAGCGAGCAGAGCCAGGCCATCGGGGAGATCATCGCCACGGTCAACGATTTGGCGGAACAGTCCAATCTTTTGGCAGTCAATGCTGCCATCGAAGCGGCCAAGGCGGGGGAACAGGGCAAAGGGTTTGCCGTGGTGGCCCAGGAGGTCAAGAGTCTGGCAGAGCAATCCAAGCAGGCGACGGCTCAGGTGTGGAGGCGGGAGCGAGGCAGTCCACGGAAGCGGGGGAGTCTATCCGGGTGCTGGCCGACAGCATTGCGGAGGCGGCCCAGGCGGCGACCCAGATCGCGGCCTCTAGCCAGCAGCAGTTGGTAGGGATGGATCAGGTGGCTCTGGCCATGGAGAACATCAAACAGGCAAGCACACAGAACGTGGCCGGCACCAAACAGGCGGAGAGCGCAGCCCAAAACCTCAATGAGTTGGGACAAAAATTGAAGCAGTTGGTGGAACAGTACAAAGTCTAGGGGCCAGGGATCAGGGCCCATCTGACCCCCGATCCCTGAAAGCTGTAAGGTTATGGCCGAAAAGGACAAGGATTTTCTAACAAAGCTCCTCTCGACTTTCAGGGTCGAGGCAGAGGAACACCTTAAGCTCATGACTGCCGGGCTGCTTGAGCTGGAAAAAACAGCGACAGCCGAAAAGCAGATGCCTATTATCGAGAACGTTTTTCGCGAGGCCCATAGCCTAAAGGGGGCTGCCCGCGCCGTGAACATGACAGAGATCGAGCTGCTCTGCCGGTCTCTGGAAAGCGTTTTTGCGGCGTGGAAGCGCAAAGAGCTCGCTCCTTCGCCAGAACTCTTCGATTTGCTCCATCAGGCCGTGGACAGCCTCAGTCTATTGCTTGCCTCAACAGATAGCGAGCGCGCCACACCCGCAAAGGCTCGGGTCCGAGAACTCAGTGAGAATCTGGAGAGGGCATTGAAAGAGACGCCGCTGGCAGCCAAACAAAAAACTCCTAGGAAAAAAGAGCAGGAACATCCTGTGGCTCCCCCATCAGAGCCCGCGCCCGTTGTGGTTGAGGAGAAGCCTGCGTCTGCGGAAACCGTAAGAGTAGCAACCGCGAAACTGGATGCCGTCCTTCTTCAAGCGGAAGAGTTGCTTTCAGCAAAGCTCGCTACCGGCCAGCATGCCGCCGACATAGGAGATATCAACGCTGCGCTTTCCAGATGGAAAAGAGAGTGGGCCAAAATCCAGCCTGACGCTGGAGCCATCCGGCGGACCTTTGAAAAGAAAGCTCAAGATGGCGCAGCGGGGAACGGACGGCTCACGAAAATCATTGAGTTTCTAGATTGGAACCACCATGCCATCACGGAAATCGAGAGCAAGCTGGCCGCTTTGAAGAGATCGGCGGAACAGGATCATCGAGTGCTAGGTGGAATGGTGGATGATCTCCTGGCTGACATGAAAAAGGTGTTGATGCTTCCCTTCGGCTCGATCCTGGAGAGCTTTCCGGTGCTGGTCCGCAACCTCTCACGCGATCAAGGGAAAGACGTGGAGCTGTTGATCGAAGGAGGAGAGATCGAGGTCGACAGACGAATCCTTGAGGAGATGAAAGACGCTTTCATTCACCTAGTCCGAAACTGCATCGACCACGGCATCGAAAATCCGGAGGAACGAGAGAAGAAAAAGAAGCCGCCCAAAGGGACGATCCGGATTGCGGTAACGCAAAAGAACGGCAGCAAGGTTGAGATCCTCATCTTCGATGACGGCAGGGGCATCGATCTGACAAAGGTCCGGGCATCAGCCCTGAAGCTTGGCCTCATCACCCAACAGGAAGCTGAGAGTCTCAGCGATTCAGAGGCGCTGTCGCTTGCTTTTCGCTCGGGAGTTTCTACCAGCCCGATGATTACGGACCTTTCGGGCCGGGGTCTGGGTCTCGCGATCGCCCGCGAAAAAGCGGAAAAACTTGGCGGCGCAATAGCCGTTGAATCCAATCTCGGCGTGGGCACGACCTTTCAGATGGTCCTGCCGCTCACGATGGCAACGTTCCGAGGAATCCCGGTTCGCGTGGATGAACATCTCTTTGTTTTTCCCTCAACCCAGGTGGAACGAGTGGCACAAGTGGAGAAGGAAAAAATCAAAACGGTAGAAAACAGGGAAACCATCGAGCTTGATGGACAGACCGTCTCATTGGCCCATCTGGGAGATGTGCTGGAACTTCCCAGGAAAAGCCCGCCGCAGGATTCCCGGGACGCGGTGCTGGTCGCCCTGATCACCCAGGCTGAGAAACGCATTGCCTTTCTCATCGATGAGGTCCTTAACGAGCAAGAGGTTCTGGTAAAGAGCCTGGGCAGGCAGCTATCACGGGTGCGAAACGTGGCGGGAGCGACGGTCCTGGCGACAAGGAAGCTGGTGCCTATTTTGAACGTCTTCGATTTGATGAAATCGGCGGTGACGGTGAGCGGAAAGGCCCTTAGGCCCGGTGCGGCACCTTTGGAGAAAGAAAAGGCAAAGAAAACATCGGTTCTCGTTGTGGAAGACTCGATCACCGCTCGCACGCTACTAAAGAGCATTTTGGAGGCAGCCGGCTATGACGTCAAGACCGCCGTGGATGGCGTTGATGGATTCACTCAGCTTCGCAGTGGTGAATTCGATATCGTGGTCTCCGACATAGACATGCCACGCATGAGCGGCCTTGACCTCACGGCCAAGATCCGCAGTGACAAAAAGTTTGCGGATCTGCCTGTTGTGTTGGTGACAGCGCTAGAGTCCCGGGAAGACCGGGAGCGCGGAATAGACGTTGGAGCGAACGCCTATATCGTGAAGAGCAGCTTCGACCAGAGCAATTTATTAGAAGTTATCCAAAGATTGGTCTGAGTGAAGCCTACATCGTTAAACAGATAGAGGTAACGAATGATCAAAGTGCTCGTAGTTGAGGATTCACCTGTGGTCCGGGAGTTTCTCGTCCATATTCTGAATTCTGACCCGGAGTTACGCGTCGTTGGGACTGCAACGGACGGAGAGGATGCACTAGAGGCGGTAAAATCTAAGAAGCCTGACGTTATCACGATGGACATTCATATGCCGAAGATGGACGGTTTTGAGGCGACACGAAAAATTATGGAAACCCATCCAATGCCAATTGTCATTGTGACTGGTAGCTCTAGCGCAGCAGAGGTCGCCAACACGTTTCACGCCCTTGAGGCCGGGGCCCTATCAGTGATCCCACGCCCCAAGGGTATCGGCCATCCTGAGTACGAGAGAACCGCAAGGGAATTGATCCAAACGGTGAAGCTGATGTCAGAGGTCAAAGTTGTAAGACGATGGCCTCAATTGCGAAAAAAGCCGGCGATTTCTTCCACCCTTAAAACCACAATAGAGAGGGCCGCGCAGGAAATCCGGATAGTCGCCATTGGGGCATCCACTGGAGGACCGATAGCTCTTCAAACGATTTTGTCCCAACTGCCAGCTGGTTTTCCGGTTCCGGTAGTCATTGTTCAGCACATGGCTTCAGGATTCATCGAGGGCTTTGTGGAGTGGCTGGCGCAATCTTCAGGGCTGCCTGTTCATGTGGCCTCCCATGGGGAACATCTCCAACCAGGCCATATCTACGTCGCCCCGGATGGATTTCACATGGGGGTTGGTGCCGGTGATCGACTAATGCTTAGCACCCAGGAGGCGGAGAACGGCCTTCGCCCAGCGGTTTGCTACCTATTCAGATCTGTCGCGGAGTTTTACGGAAGGAACGCCATTGGCGTATTGCTGACCGGCATGGGAAGGGACGGAGCAGAGGGATTAAGACTGATGCGAGAAAAAGGGGCTATTACCGTAGCCCAAGACGAGCAAACTTCTGTTGTGTACGGCATGCCTAGAGAGGCGCTAGAGCTCGATGCGGCGGTGTACGTGCTTCCACCTCAAAGGATTGCGGGGCTACTAGTAAGTTTGGCGGAAAGGAAACGCAGGGAGACCAATCATGAAATCCCGGAAGAGAGTCAAAAACGATAGCGTTGAAGTTTTAATCGCTGAGGACAGCCCAACTCAGGCCGAACAACTAAGGAATCTCCTTGAAGAAGCCGGCTATAGAGTTAGGGCGGCGGCCAACGGCAAGGAGGCCCTCGCAGCAGCGCTCAAGGATAAACCCAGTCTTGTAATCAGCGATATCGTGATGCCGGAGATGGATGGGTTCGCGCTTTGCAAGGAGATAAAGTCCAAGAAAGCACTGAGGGATATCCCGGTCATTCTCCTAACTGCGCTTTCCAGCCCACAGGACATCATCAGGGGTTTGCAGTGCGGTGCGGACAACTTCATCAGGAAGCCTTATGACGGAAAATATCTTCTCTCGCGAATCGAATATTTGCTAGCCAACAGAGAGCTACGTAAGGACGAAAAGATACAGGTTGGTATCAAGATTCGCTTTGACGGCGAAGACTATTTGATCACCTCAGAACGGCAACAGATTCTAGACCTGCTGATTTCCATATACGAAGAGGCGGTGCATCTCAACCAGGATCTTGAAATACGGCAAACAGAACTCGTACGTTCATACCAGTCGCTCAATGGGCTTTATAAGATTGCCGAGTCCCTCAACACATCCATGACCCCCCTGGATGTCGCTGAAAAGGCTTTGGAGAAGGCCGTAGAGTTACCTGCTGTAAAAGCTGGGTGGGTGGTGTTGAGAGAGGGCGAGTCTGGGTTCCGGATCGCGGCTACCCGCGATCTGCCGCCAGCGCTTCTGGCGCCCAGCGCGCTGGAGGGAAGTTGCTTCTGCCGCGAGAAACTACTTTCTGGAGAGCTTGACGGCGCAACCAACGTCCTGGAATGCGAACGGCTGCAAGGCCCACCCGGAGATACGCAGGGGCTAAAATACCATGCCAGTATTCCGTTATGGACCCATGCGACGACGTTGGGACTTTTGAACCTGGCCGGGACGGAATCCGGGCTCTTTAGCGATGCGGACCTTAAAACTCTGCACAGCGTCGGGCATCAGGTCGCGGTGGCGCTAGAACGGGCACAGCTTTACGAGAACCTGGAGAAAAAAGTGGAGGAGAGAACGGCTGCGCTCAGGGAGGAAATCGCCCGCCGCAAGCAGGCCCAAGAAGAGGTTCAACGCAATCTGGACCGTATCCGGGCGCTGCATGAGATTGATGTAGCCATTAGCTCATCTTTGAACCTCCGCGCCGTCTTGGATGTCCTGCTAGAAAAAATCGATCTCTTTCTGCCCTATGCCGCAGCCACGACTATTAGGCTATTCAACAGAGAGGCAGGGTTGCTGGAGCCTGCAGCCTGCCGAAATCTTATCGAAGAAGAATGGAGGGCGGACAAGTGGAAATCGGGACGTGGACCTGCTAACACGGTGTTCGAAACCAAGGCTCCTGTGATGATAGCCAACTCCCAAATTGACCCGCGTGTGTGGGACCAGGAGTTTTTCCGCAAACATGGTCTGGTCTCCTATTTAGGAGTGCCACTGGTTGCCAAAGGTGAGATTCTCGGCGTCATTTCTTTCTACACTAAAGAGGAGCACTCCTTTAGCAATGAAGAAGTCGAGTTCCTCAAAACCCTTGCCGGCCAGGCTGCCATAGCGATCCACAACGCCCAGCTCTACGAGCAAGTCGATATATCAAGGAGAGAATTAGAGTTAACCAACCAGTATCTTGAAAGATCGTTAGGACAGCTATCCGGTCTTTATACGGCCCTAACCCCCTTGACCTCTGCGGAATCGGTTAATGAGATGATGGATGGAATCATCGAGCGGCTCATCGAGGCAACCGGAGCCGATGCGGCCCTCATCCGGCTAAAAGGGGAGGTCTCGGAAGAACTGCCAGTAGTGAGCCAAAGGGGCTTCCCTGACGAGTTTATCAGATCACTCCACATTGCTACACTTGGCGGGGTAGCGGATTGGGTCTTCAAAAACGGCGAGCCCGTCATCACGCCCAACATCGCCTCCGAGCCGCGCTTCACAGCAAGGGTTCAATCCGCGGTCGGTTTCCATTCCTGCGTCATGCTCCCACTGACGGTTCATAACGAGGCGCGCGGGATTATCCATATCGCCAGCCGCAAGCTGGGTTACTTCGATGAGGAGCAAAGGGATCATCTTATGGCCATTGCCCGCCAGATGGGCATAGCGCTGGAGAATAAGGATCTCTTCGATAACCTCAGGGCCTCCAGGGATGAGCTGGAGAAGGCCAATAAAATTAAGGACGAGTTTTTGAGCGTCATGTCACACGAGCTGAGGACTCCCCTGAATGTCGTTGTGGGCTTTACCGGGATGATCAAGGACGGCTTGTTGGGAGCCGTTAACAGGCAGCAGCAGGAGGCTCTGGGAAAGGTGATCGACAGAGCCAACGATCAGTTAGGCATGGTCAACAATATCCTCTATGCGACCGTGCTTGAGACCGAGAAGGTCAATATAGATACGCACGAGGTCAGCGTGGGAGATTTTCTCAGCAATCTTAAGGCAGCGTATGAAGCCCCAATCAACAAAGACTTTACCCTGGAATGGGACTATCCTGCTGACCTGCCGGTTGTGAAGACCGACAGCGCGAAGCTTAAGCTGATCATGCAGAATCTGATTGACAATGCCATCAAGTTTACCAGCAAGGGCAA
>JACPSE010000132.1 GCA_016193465.1 Deltaproteobacteria bacterium | reverse complement strand
TGTAAAGCTGCTGACCCAGGGGGAGCTAAGATCATGGTTTCTCATAGGATTCATGGTGTTAGGTGTCGCTTTCCCTTTTATGCTTGTTGTGGTCGGCTATTTTCTCGAAGGGCTCAGTGGATCACCCCTCCTATTAGCTATTGGGATCTTGGCTCTGCTAGGGGTTTTCGCTCAGAGATACTGTCTTTTAAAAGCGGGAATTAAGCCCGCACTGATATAGCGTGCCATTTATGCCTAAGGTGAAGGTGAGCTATCTCGGCGTATTATCCCCGATGCTGGCCACAAGCGAGGATTATGTGGACGTGGCGGAGCCGGCCACGTTGGCAGATCTTCTAGAAGTCTTAGGGCTACGTTATGGAGAGAAGTTTCGCTGCAGCCTGCAGCATGCCGATGGGAGTCTCATTTGGGGAGATGTGGCTGTTCTCATTGATGGCCTCCCAGTCCATGATATCGACTATCCCCTGAGGGGAAACCCGCAGATTGAGATTGCCTTAATACCCATGCTTGTGGGCGGCTAAAAGTGGGTCAAGCAGTTCAACCGAGACGGCGTTAGCAGGAGATTAGGTCGGAGAAACCGTGACAAGGAGGTCGTGTTATGAGATTAAATGCTGCCAACACAGTGCTGTTGTCCGTGATCTTATGTCTCTGGACAGCTACAGCCAACATTGTCGCAGGAACGTTGCCAGATGCTGGCTTGATCAAAGCAAAGAAGGAAGCAGAGTCTGGAGGTTACATCTTTTTGACCAACCGGGAGGAGATAGTAGCCAAAGCGAGAAAGGAGGGCAGGCTCCGCGTGCTAAGTTCCTTAGATCCGGAGACTTTTCGAGCGTTGAGCAAAGCCTTTACCAAGCAGTATCCCTTCATTGATCTTCATGTTGAAGAGCTCAAGGGGACGGATGCACCGCAGCGGTTTCTGCTTGAGTTGCAGGGAGGGGGAGGCACCAAGTGGGATGTCTTCGATGCCGCCCCGGAGTTTTATCAGGACTTTATTCCACATGTTAAGAAGTTTGATGTGCCGGGGATGGCTAGGCAAGGCGTCCTTTCAATACCCACTAACATCATCGATCCTAGATATCGAAACGTCGTTAGTATTGCCAGCTCTATCTTCGGCATTGGCTACAACAAAAACCTGATAGCCGCAGAAAGAGTCCCCAACGCCTGGGAGGATTTCCTCAAGCCGGAATTCAAAGGGCGAAAATTTATGGTCGATATTCGTCCCCAGGGATTTGCCGCATTGGCCGCTGGACTCGGTGAGGAATGGGCCATGGATTACGCTCAAAGGATCAAGGGGCAGGATCCCATTTGGGTCCGGGGCCAGAGCCGTGCATTGGCCGCAATGACTGCCGGTGAGCAGAGCATGCTTCATCTTGCTTACTATCACTCCTGCATGAGGGCGCGAAGGAAAGACCCTTCCAGATCGTTGGAGTGTAAGGTCATCGAACCTGTGCCGGCCCGGATTCAGGAGATGACAGCGATTGGCGATAAGGCGCCAAATCCTCATGCTAGCTTACTGTGGGTTGAATTTCAGATCTCTACAACTGGCCAGAGAATCATAGACGAGTTTGAACCGTTAAAGTCCTCGGTCTATGTGCCAGGCTCGGAGCTGGCTAAGGTGACTCAGGGGAAAAAAATGTCGGTAAACAACTGGGAGACATTCCACAATAGCGCTAAGTGGGAGCAGATGGCGATCAAGGCCTTCGGCTTTCCCCAGGCGGGTCTGAAGTGAAGGTGAAGGAGGAGAACAAGAGCACCGACGATGGCACCTGAAGGGAGGCCGTTTTAATGGAAAGGCAAGGAGAAAAGCACCGGGAACTCTTAAGAGAGGAGCGACAGGATGATCTTCCCACTGATTATGAGTATCGCTTCATTACTCAGGTTGACGAGCGCGAGAAGCTGCAGACGCTTCCGCGTGTGTTCAAGCTAAATCTTGTCCCTACTACTCTGGAAGGTGTGGCTCAATCCAGAGGCAAGCACAAGATATTCGGTGACCATATCGTCTATCATCGCCTCACTAGGGCTCCCTTATATACCTTAACTGCTGATTACTACATCATGTCTCCAAAGGCTCCACGCAGAGGAGCGCATCGCCATGTTACCTCACGCCTCTTCTACATTGTCCGAGGTAAAGGTTATGAAAAGCAGGACGGTCGCACGTTTCAATTTAAGGAAGGGGATGTCTTTGTAGTTCCTCCATTCACCGTTCACCAACACTTTGCCGACCCAGAACTCGGATGTGAGGCGTTTGTGCCGAAGACGAGCACGACTCACTTCCTGGGCCTTTACTGGAGGGAGCAGCACGAGTTTGGTGAAAACCCGATATTCCCTCCGGGTACGGAGCCGATCAAGGATCAGCAGGGGCAACTGATTGGCTATCGGATTAAAAAAGGGCTTCACGGTGCAAAGAAAGATATTGAGGTCTACCTGGGAGTGGATCCTAAATGGGATGAAATCATTAAGTTGAAACGTGAAGCTGCTCGCTGGGATGACGAGCCCAAAACAACTTACGACCATTATTTGCAGCTTTCGGCTGTGGAGAATCAGGAATGGACGAGTCAATCCCACGTCATTAAAGGCGATAAGGTGCTCTGGGAGAACACTCGACAGGGCAAGATCAAGTACTTGGTGGGGCCGCATAATCCGGCGGGGAAATGGACCCATGATCTGTTTATCCAGGAAATTCCGCCGAGCAGCCGATCCGGGAAGCATTTCCACTTAAGTGAGGAGCTCATTTTGATACTAGAAGGCAGGGGCTATGATATCCAGGAAGGGGTTCGATACGATTGGGAACGTGGGGACTTGGTCTGCGTCCCCGTGGGCACGGTGCACCAGCATTTCAATGCCGACCTTGTGAAGCCCGCGAAGTTCATATCAGCGCAACCTCGTCACTGGGCGGATATGGGATACGGGGGCTTTGTTCAGTTAGAAGATGCTCCGGAATATGAGGGGTGAATATTCACCGTGATAAGGAATGGCAGGTAAATCACGCGGATGACGCCTGGAGGAAGCCATGGATAGAAACGTAATGAGGCTCTCGGCATTTTTTGTGCTCCTAGGGTTGGGCTATGAGGTCCATGCCGCGCAGGAGGCGATAACAAAAATCAGGATTAGCCAGTCCAGCGTAACCTCCACAGCCACTCCCTTTTGGATTGCACAGGAGCAGGGGATGTTCAAGAAATACAAACTTGAGGTAGAGGCGATTTACGTTCGCAACAGCACCATCCAAATGGCCGGTCTCAGCACAGGCAGTTTCCAGCTAAGCAGCACAGGAGGGACACCATCTCTGAGTGCTGCTGCAGGGGGACTAAGCTTAAAAATTCTCGCCAGCATGGGCAGACGCCTTCCCTATGATATCGCAGTAAGGCCTGACATAAAAGCGCCGGAAGATTTGCGCGGCAAGAATCTTGGTGTCACAAACATCGGCGGCACCACTTGGATGGCTGCTATACTCGCCCTGGAGCATTTAAGGCTGGACCCGGCTCGGGACGACATCAAGCTACAGGCGCTTGGTAACCAGACCGTTCTGGTCCAAGCGTTGGAAAGAGGACGAATCGAGGTCATCTTAATAGACCATTTCTTCAATCGCCAGCTCAAGGAGAAGGGATTCAGTATCCTACTCGAGGGTCCTTTGGCCAATATACCCTTTGCGAGTAACGGACTAGTTGCGTCGCGCGGTTACCTGGAGCAGCATCCTAATATTGTGGAGAGTGCTTTGAAGGCGCTGCTGGAAGCCCAAGCCTTTATTGCTAACCCTGGGAATAAACCCGTTGTTCTCAAAACTATCAGGGAACACCTTAAGGTCGCCGACCCGTCCGTGGCAGAGTGGGGCTACCAGTACCTCATCGAGATGTTGGAGCGAAAGCCTTATCCCGCTTTAGAAGGGGTGCGCAATATTCAGCGACTCATGAGGCACAATCCTCAGGTGGCTAAGATTAGAGCCGAGGATGTGGTCGACGATCGGATTATGCGGAAGCTGGATGAGAGCGGTTTTATTGATAGCCTCTATAGTTCTACCGACGCAAAGTGAGGCGGGGTGAACCAAATGGGTAGAGGAGATTTTACCGGGAAAAATTATCTTGTGCTTTTCGTTCTTGTGATGGCGGTTCTTCTAAGCCCCTCCTTTTCTGTTGCCCTTCAGGAGTCCTCGGTCAAAGGGGCTAGGGATGAAGGGACCGTTGTCATCTACGGGTCAACGCAGATCACGCAGATGAATCCTTTAATCGATAGGTTCAAAAGCAAATACCCTTTTCTCAACGTGAGATACTTTCGTGGTGGCAGTGAGAAACTTGTGGAAAGAATCCAGATGGAGGCCAGGGCGGGAAGCTATTTCGTTGATGTTTCCGTCCTGAGGCAGGCAACGATGCTGCCCCTTAAGGAACGGGGCTTGTTGGGTCGTTATGAGTCGCCAGCGAGGAAATGGGTTAGGGATATTCATAAAGATAGGGAAGGTTACTGGACGGGTCTCTATTCCAACATGGAGTGGGTTGGATACAACACAAAGCTAGTTCCGCCGGCTGAGGCACCGAGAAAACATGACGATCTTCTCCACCCGAAGTGGAAGGGAAAAATGGGGTTAGACCCAGTGGCAGACGCAGAGTGGTATATGAGCCAGCTCCACATCTTGGGGAAAGAAAAGGGCAGGATTTTTATGAGACAACTGGCAAAACAGGATATTCAATTTCGGCGCGGCCATTCCCTTTTGGCCCAGCTCCTTGCTGCGGGTGAGTTTCCCCTGATTCTGACGCTAAGAGATAGCACTGCTTTCGAGCTGATAAAAAAGGGGGCGCCTATAGATTGGGTCGCCTTTGAACCCGTTATCCCGCTTCCCGCGCAGGTCTTGGTTATAGGTAAGAATGCCCCTCATCCGAATTCAGCGCGGCTCTTTGTTGATTACGCCCTTTCGCGAGAAGGTCAGGAGGTGCTCAAGTCGCTGGGACGCAATTCCACGAGGCTCGATGTTGAACCGGAATCCGAAAGAGTGAAACGGCTGAAGATTGGAAAGATTGATTGGCCGTCTTACCTCCAACGGTATAACCAATATGCAGAAGAATTTAATCAATTATTTCTCAAAGGGAACTAAGCTTGAACGTGGAGGAGCTATATGCTGGACAATTGGAGGGCTCGGATAGGATGGATTCATCCTCGAGTAAATAGCGATATTGAGGTTTATGATTTTTACCAGGTAGCACCTAAGGATGTTGTGCTGGTTGTGACTCATTTGGAAGTGGTTGATTCGGCTAGGAGAGAGGAAGTAGATGCCTCCCTCGCTTTATTGGAGAGGGCCGTGGAGCGTTTGAGCATGGCGGGTGTGGATTTCATTATGAAGAACGGCTCCCCCGTCCACTTGCACTATGGCAATGAAGGCCATAGACAGATTCTCGATCGCATGCGCGCCGTGGCCAAGGTACCTGTGACCACAGGCTCCCAAGCGCTCGCAGAAGCGTTCCATCATCTATCAGCAAGACGCATATTGATGATTTCCTCGTGGAGGTCCGAATCGACGCACCTATTGGAGAATCTGAGGAACTTCCTTTCAGCATCGGGGGTTGAGATCGCTGCCGTTGAGGGCATTGGCCAGCAACTCCAATCCATTGAAAAGAACAAGGTAACTCCGGCGCAAATTTATCGGAGTGTTGTGAACGCATCTCAAAAGCATCGGGATGTTGACGCTATCTACATCCAATCGGGCACGATGGCGACAGTTGACATCCTAGAGACCCTGGAAAGAGAGTTGGAAAAACCGGTGGTTAGCTCCAATAGCGCCAACATCTGGGGTTCTTTTAAACCGCTTAACATCTCTGTAGGTCCTGGTTACGGCCGCTTATTGGGAAGTTTGTGATGAGATGACGGATATCTGAGGTTGGGACGATGGGAGAAATTCAAGAAAAATCTCTGGATGGTCTTTCTCGAAGATTAGCGGAGTTCGCCGTCTCCTTTGAATTGCGGCATGCTCCTGCGGAGGTTTTGGAGAACGCTAAGATAGCAGCTCTCGATTGTCTTGGGGTCGCTATTCTGGCGGTGTCGCAGGAGATAGGGCACGTGCTCCTAAGCTATGCCCGTGCCAACTGTAGCACTGGACCCTGCACGGTCTGGGGCTCTAGTGTAACGGCAAATTCTCGGGATGCTGCGTTTCTTAACGGCACATTAGCCCACGGGCTCGATTTTGATGATAGGGGACACGCGTCCACCTACACCTTGGCATCTGCCATAGCGGCGGCTGAGTGCTGCAATGCCTCAGGGGCAGCAACTATCGAGGCTTTTATTGTGGGCCGGGAAATAAGAATGAGTCTTGATGGGCTGTTTGCAAGGCGGTCGAGCGGGGAGGGGCCCGGAGCTCGGGGGTGGCACTCTAATGGAATCCTTGGGCCGATTGCCTCTGCTTGTGCTGCAAGCAAGATTTTCGACCTGGATGTTCAGCACACCCTTACTGCGATTGGGCTTGCCGCTGGCTCGTGCGGGGCATTGACCAGAGATGGCGGAACGATGGCTAAACCTTTTAGGGCGGGTCATGCGGCTGCGGCCGGCCTCACCTGCGCGCTACTGGCCAAGGAAGGGTTCACTAGTGACGAGACTCCACTGGAAGGGCCGTATGGACTCCTCGCAGCGCTGGGGCCTCTGGGAGAAGATGTTCTAGATTCCTTGGGTAAGGATCTCGGCGCCCCCTACGATCTTGTCACGCGGGGGGTCGAAGTGAAACAGTTTGCTTCTTGTACAGCGACCCATGCCGCAGTGGAGGCGATGCTGAGGTTAGTTCAGAAGAGGGCCGTGCAGCCCTCGGAGGTGAATTTTATCGAGTGCGACTTGCGCCCCTATCCTGCGCTGAGAACCTGCCCTCAACGGGGATTTGAAGGAAGGTTCAGCGTGCCCTTTTGTGTGGCGATAGCGCTCATCTTCGGCCGACTTAGCCCCGAGGATTTTACCGATGAACGGGCTCGGGATCGTTGGGTGAGGAGCCTAATAGAACGTTGTCGCCATGCTCCCGGTTTGAAATCTCTGGTTGTGTGCTTGAACGATGGTACCAGGCTCTCCGAACCTATTCGGCGTGCCGGGAACATTAAAGGGTGGGAGAAGGTGCATGAGAAATTCAACCGATGTGTGGGTGATGTTCTGCCGGATAGGCAGCGGGCAATGCTGCCTGACCTGGTGGCGCATTTGGAGGAGCTCCCGTCCGTGAGGGAGCTAACCAAGAGTCTTTGCTTGCCAACCTCTTGACCAGTGTCGAAACCGCTACACACGTCGGCACTGCGTAAAGCCGAAGGCAAGGAGGGTGCAATGAATCTACGTACAGTCCCAGATATCCGGGGTGGATCGCATCCAAACTTATTGCGCTCATTCTAAGTTTCGCGGAGGTTTTACGGTCCATTGGCGAAGATATCTTATACAAATGGAATAGCGCGACTTGGAATCGACCTGGTTCCCGGAGTCCTTTGCTGCCTGCTGATCGGGGCCCTGTCGTATCTCTCCAACACGTTTCTGCTCAGCAGGGTGAGCCCTTTGCTGTGGGCTTTTATCTACAGTATCCTTATTGCCAACCTGGTGACACTACGCTCCGTTTTTAACAGCGGTATCAACTTTTGTTCCACCGGTCTTCTCAGGTTTGCCATCGTAGTGTTTGGCCTTACCATCAGTATCACAACTTGGACCAGTCTAGGTCTTATCGGCCTGCTCCAAGTAGTCCTGGTAGTTGCGTTTGGACTCAGCTTCGGCGTCTGGATCGGCCGGTTGATGGGCCTTGAAGAAACGATGGCCATATTGATTGCCGTTGGGACTTCCATCTGCGGCGCCTCGGCCATCGCTGCGACCGGGCCGGTCGTCCAAGCCAAAAACGAGGAGATGGGAGTAGCTATAGCCTGCATCACCCTTTTTGGGCTGATAGCCATGGTGGCATATCCCTTTATTTTTTTGTTTACCGGCCTAGGCGATTGGCTCAACCACTCCCAGGTTGCCTTCGGTGTTTGGGCCGGAACAGGTATTCACGAAACGGCTCAAGTTGTGGCGGCGGCGACACAAGTGGGCAAAGAGGCTGCGGATATGGCGCTAGTGACGAAATCGGTCCGCATCTTCATGATAGCGCCGGTCATTCTATTGGCCACTCTTCTTTTCACGCACACGAAAAACAGGTCAGATACTCAAACTGTGAGATCTGGCGTACCATTATTTGCCGTGGCTTTCGTCGTGGCGACTCTATTAAATTCAGCGCTCCTTTCCGTGCCGATAACCAATCTACTATGGAGTTCCATTGCAGCGTCCTTTGTAAAACCTGGGAGTGCCTTTCTGTTGGCGACGGCGTTTGCCGGGGTTGGATTCAAGGTAAAGTATCGAGCCATAAGTATCATTGGGCTGAAGGCGTTTGTCGTGGGATTAGCCGTGGCGTCGGCTACTAGCATCGTGGCCTTTCTCCTGGTTATCTTTCTATACATCTCCTTGTAACTGATGCGCTGTTTCGCCGTGGCCCGCCCTCCGTTGCTTAGTGACGCCAGCCCATTATACATTCGGCAGACCAGAGAACGGCACTTTTTTCTGATCTCCTAACAGACCTTCTTTTCTTAAATTCGCGACTGATCAGAGCCGCCGCTCCCAAATTTGGGAGATGATGAGACGGTGGCCATAGAGATTGAGTTTGACAATAGGTCGCGCTCCTTTCACCACATCGTCATTGATACCCCTGGGTAAGTAGCTAACTTTCGTATTAAAAATTCAGTCGAAAGCGTTGTCGCTGGCGCCCCTCCTTGTGAGCTAAGGATCACAAGCGCTTCTATGGCATAAAGATTGCTTGTTATGTCAACATGACAAGCATACAAGTTATGAATCGAGAAATTCCCGTCCCCCGCTACTACCAGATAGTTCACCAGTTGGAAAAATTCATTCAAGAAAACGATTGCGGCCCCGGAGAGAAGCTCCCCTCTGAGAAAGAGCTGGAAGTAACCTTTGGCGTAAGCCGCATTACGGCTCGTCGAGCCCTGGAGCAGATGGAGAGACGAGGTCTCATTACGAAGCGGAGAGGCAAGGGAACGTACGTGGCCAAACGGTGGGAGAAATCGGATTTCCCCAAGTTCACCGGCTCCATCGATGGCTTGTTTATGATCGGGAGAGGGGGTGTGGTCAAGGAGGCCACGATGGAGGAGGTACCGGCGACCCAGAGGATAAAAGAAGTGCTGGGATTGCCGGACCCGATTGCATCGGTGGTGAGAATTCAGAGGGTGCTTTTGTTACACGGACAACCCTATGCTTACCACCAGAATTTCTATCCCACCTGGATTGGAGAGAAGATACGGCGAGAGGATTTATATGAATATCCTCTCTTGGAGATCCTGGAGAAGAAACTTCACATGCCAGTGCTGAAAGTGGATCAGGTCATCGAGGCGACATTGGCGGACACAGAGATAGCCAACAGCCTGGGTATATCTTTTGGCGCTCCTTTGCTTTACGTGGAAAGAACCCTGACCGGAAAGAAAGATATGCCCGTCGGATTTACGCAGACTTATTACCGGGGAGATGGTTATTGTCTTTCAGTAACACTCGTGAGGACAGATATGCGAGGCCTAAAAGGGTGGCGCCCACCCGCTCCACCGAGCTGAAATCTCATAAAAAACACTAAGCGAACCACAAGGAGGGTAAGATGGCTCTGCAACATGCCAAGGGGGCTGACGAGTGGATCCCGACGATGTGTGACATGTGTTACAACATGTGCGGGATCTTAGTTCGGAAGGAAGAGGGTCTCGCGGTGGAGATCAAGGGCAACCCGGATCACCCCAATAATAAGGGGAAGCTCTGCGGCAAGGCCTATGCCGGGCTCATGGGCCTCTATAATCCCTACCGGGTGAAAACCCCCTTAAAGCGGACTAATCCTGACAAAGGGATTGGGGTGGACCCAAGGTGGAAAGAGATCGGTTGGGACGAAGCGCTAGACACAGTGGCAGAAAGGCTCAAGAAAATAAGGGAGGATGATCCGCGGAAGCTCATCATGTTCACGTGGGAGCGGTACAACGGAAGATTTTTTCACAACTTCTGCCACGCATTTGGAACGGCAAACGTCGCCACCGGTCCTTCGCATGTCCACTGCGGAAACAATCGCCACCCGATCGATTTCACTTATCACGCCTCCTTCCGGGAGTCTGTAGATTTTCGCCTGTGTAACTATTTTCTGCTCGTGGGAAGTCAGCTCGGCACCGCGTTGGACACGCGGGCCACAGCGGCCATGGCTGGTATTGCCGATGCTCGCGCCCGGGGGATGAAGATGGTGGTGGTGGACCCTAGATACACAGACGCGGCAAAGATTGCCGATGAATGGGTCCCCATAAGGCCAGGGACGGATGCGGCTTTCACTCTTTCCCTGCTCAATTTGCTGCTTAATTATCTCCATGTTTATGATGCACCCTATCTCAAGCTTTATACCAACTCTCCCTATCTGGTCATGCCCGATGGCTCGTACATGAGGGAACCGGAGAGTGAAAAGCCTTTGGTCTGGGACTCCGGGGAAGGGAAGGCCAAGCCCTTCGATGCGACGGATATCAAGGACTACCTGTTGGAAGGATCGGTCGTTGTTGCGGGTACGGAGTGCAAGCCCGCTTTTCAGCACCTTAAGGACCATGTGAGGCCCTACACGCCGGAAAAGGCTTCCCAAATCACCACGGTGCCTGCTGCCACTATTCGCAGAATTGCTCAGGAGATTGGCGAGGCAGCACAGATTGGAAGCACGATGACCATGGATGGGGTGGAGCTGCCGCTGAGGCCGTTTGCTGTCTCTTGGCACAAGGGGAGCTCTGCCCATAAACACGCCATGCTTACGGGGATCAGCTTAAAACTGCTGAGTGTAGTTTTGGGTGCCTTAGATGTCCCCGGTGGTGTCTTGTCTATGCCTTCCCTTTTCGGCCCCATCACCTCGCCGGGTGTGGGAAAGGATGGACTGATGATACCGACTGGGAACTGGAGGGGTGGGTCCGGGAGCCTTTATCCTGTTCGTAAAATACGGCGTCCAGAGACGATTGATTTGAAGGAACTCTTTCCCTTCCGCTTCTCGGGCACAGCCTTTGACATCATGGTGCTTACCAATCCTAAGGCCTACGGCCTTTCCTATGAGCCGGAAATGGCGATTATCTGCCGGACGAACGTTATGGTCAACGCCGGCTCACCTCAAGAAGTGGCTGAGGCTCTAAAAAAAGTCCCGTTTATCGTTACCATCAGCACGGAGCTGGACGAGACCGCGGAGTTCGCAGATATCGTGTTCCCGGATACTCATTATCTGGAGGGCTTATCATTTTTCTCCGATGAGTCAGTCCAGGCGGGGGGGCCAGGCGTGTTCTGGTTTACGCTTCTCCAGCCCGTTGTGGACCCGCCCTTCAAGCCGCCTTTCAAGATGCAGCACGGTGCGGACGTCCTGATCGAGCTAGCGCATAGGGCCGGCTTTACAGACAAATACAACTCCCTTCTGAACGTTACGATGAACCTGAAGGATCCCTACAAGCTCGATCCTTCGGTTCGATGCAGCGTGGAGGATGTTTCAGATCGCAGGGCCAAAAGCATGTTTGGCGAAGAACGAGGATTGGATTGGTTTCGAAAGCACGGGCTTTTGAAGCAGGACAAAACCGTGAAGCAGGCCTATCATCGGATCTTCCATAACGCTCGGGTGCCCGTCTATTTTGAGCAATTCCTGCGGGCGAAAGAAGAGATCGCTAAGGTCTGTGAGGATTTGAAAATCGAGATGGATCTGTCCGATTTTCAGCCTCTGCCTGATTGGAAGCCGTGCCCGCCTTATCAGGAGAGTTTGCCCGAATTCGATCTTTTTTGCATCAATTTTAAAGTCTACAACCACACTTTCGGCATGACGGCTTCGAATCCCTGGCTCAACGAATTGGCAGACCAGCGGAGGACCTATGACATCTGGATCCACGCGGAGGCAGCCCGGCGCAGAGGGATCAAGGACGGCGGCAAAATAAAGCTGGAGACCTCTTACGGATTTGTCGGCGAGGGAACGGCGAAGGTGACGGAAGCGATCCATCCAGAGGTCATAGGTGTGCCCGGGGTCTTTGGCCAGTGGGCCAAAGGGCGTCCGACCGCGCTGGGCAAAGGAATTCATTCCAGCAGCCTTCTGAGGCGAGGGTTGGACACCATCGATTTTGTTTCCGGGGCCTTGGACCATTGCGTGAAAGTCAAGATCAGTCCGGCTTAAACTTAGACAAGGAGGAGAGACGTGGCCAGATTTGGAATGGTTATCGACACCGGCAGGTGCGTCGGATGTGACGCCTGTACGCTTGCATGTAAGATGCAAAATGGCACACCTCCCGGGGTGCTTCTGTCGAGGGTTCTGGAGAAAGAAGAGGGGACCTATCCTCAGGTCAAAAGGACGTATCTACCTATCCTCTGTTTTCATTGCGATGCCCCTCCTTGTGTAAGGGCGTGTCCGTCCAATGCTTTGTCCAAGCGGCCCGATGGGGTCGTAGAGGTTGACAAAGATCGTTGCTGCGGGGTCAAGGCCTGTATGGCCGCCTGCCCATATGACGCGCTCCACTTCTATGAGGACCAGGAGGGTTATTTCGGTAAGAACCTGACCCCGATTGAACGATATTACTATGCCAGGCATCGGCCAGGCACAATTTTGAAGTGTGATTTTTGCTCGGAGCGGCTGATGCGTGGAGTATCGCCTGCGTGTGTTGAGGCATGTCCGGTGAGCTGCCGCTATTTTGGGGACGTAGAGGACCCCACGAGCCAGGTATCGCAGTTGGTTAAAAAGGGAGCACGCCCGGTATTGCCCGAGGCCGGTACCAATCCCTCGGTCTACTATCTCTTTAAATGAACAGGTGGTGCAGTATGAGCGGGAAGAAATTACAAGGAACGTTCCTGATTCAGCCGCGATCCGTCCATGTGTGGGGAGGGGCATGGCATGCTCTGGCTTTTAGTCTGAGCGGCAGCGGGGCTGCGTTTTACTCCTATGTGGCCTCCTTGGATTCCGGAGGGCCAGGGAGCGTCCTGGAGCCTCTGGCAATTGGGCTGGTCTTTCTTGGTGCCCTTATTATTTTTGCGCTGGAGCTAACCTATCGCGGGGTTTTTCTCAAATATTTCTTCGTCAACCTTGCCCGATCCTGGATTAGCCGGGGGGTTACGGCTCTCCTCTTCTTCGGGATTCTAAGCGTTATTGCTTTTCTCATCGGAAGCTTCAGCCCGGAAAGAGAGAGCCTAACGCGGATTTTGAGTCTTATCGCTGTCCTCGCTGCTCTCTTGGTTATCATCTACCCAGGTTTGGTTCTTTCCAGCACCCCGGTTCCCTACTGGCGTACGTCCCTCCTCCCGGTGGAGTTTCTCGTCAGCAGCGCTGCTGGGGGGCTGGCCATCCTTCTTTTGGTCCAGGTACTGGGGGGCATGAGTGCTCCTGCGATTCCCGTTCCCGCAACGCTCGCCTCCCTTCTTGCGATCGGCCTCCTTTTACATGGGATTCACCTGGGACAGATTGCGGAGAGCACGAGAAGAGAGACCATAGAGCTTTTGCTGAGGGGTAAGCTGAGAATCTGGTTTATTGGGGGATACATGATCATAGGCGTTCTTATACCGGTGGTGCTCAGTGTTGTGGGCCCTTCACTCGACGGAGCCGCTCGGACCGGCGTTCTTCTCCTGGCTGGGATCCTTGCTCTCCTGGGGATTTTTAGCCAGAGATACGGTCTTCTCAGCGCTGGTATTAAGCCTGCATTGATATAGATGGAGGAGCTGTGCCGAGAGTAAAGGTCAACTATCTGGGTATTCTACCTCCGATGGTTTCTAGAAACGGAGAGTATGTGGAGGTGGAGGAGCCTGCAACGCTTGGAGATCTCATCAGGGGTTTGGGCCTACGTTACGGAGAGAAGTTTCGCTGCAGTCTGCAACACGCCGATGGGAGTCTCATTTGGGGGGATGTGGCTATCGTGGTCGATGGGCATCCAGTTCATGACGTAGATTTTCCCCTAAGCGGAAAGAGAGAGATCGAAATTGCCCTGATCCCCATGATTGAGGGAGGCTAAGGCAACGATGAAGAAGCTTTTAATCGTAGCTCTGGTATTGTGGTTGGCGCTTTTGCCTGTCACCGTTGGCTTCGCCCAAAGTCCCAGAGAGCCTCTCGTTATCGCCCACGCCGCAATGAGTCCTCCGGTCTTACCTCTTTGGATCGCAGTCGAGAAAGGTTTCTTCGAAAGGGAGCGGTTGGATGTAACCATCCTGTTTATCCGCGGGTCGCCGGTTCTTCAAGCTGCTTTGCATAGCGGCGAGATCCAAGCAGGGCTGACAGGGGGTACTGCCGCGCTCAGCGCGACGTCCCGAGGGCTCTCCTTACAGATTGTGGCTAATACCAGGGGCAAGCTCACTTACGATATTGTGGCCAAGTCTGAAATCAAAAGCGCTGCGGATATACGGGGCAAGATCTTTGGTGTTCAGGCTATCGGCGGTACGGTATGGATGGGTGCGCTGCTCGGGCTCGAGCACCTAGGTTTAGACCCCGAGAGGGATAAGATTAAGATCATTCCCGTGGGGGATCAAACGGTTCTTGCCCAGGCCCTCGAAACCGGGACTATCGATCTGACGGTCCTGGATAAGCCTCTTTCCAATCCCTTAAAGCAGAAGGGATTTCGCATCCTGGCTGAGCTATCACGGAGTAATATTTCTTTTGCGAGTGTCGGATTGATTTTTCGCCGCTCGTTTGTGGAGAAGAGGCCGGAGGTCGTTGAAAGAACCTTACGGGCACTGATTCGCGCCATGGCTTATCTCTTCCAACCATCTAATAGAACAAGCGTCATTGACGTTATGATGAGAAGGTTTCGACTCTCTGATCGAACTCTTGCCGACAATAGCTACGCCGATGCGCTTCAAACAATGGAGCGCAAGCCTTATCCTAGTTTAGCTGGATTGAGGAATATCCAGAGGCTTTTGGGTCGTGTTAGCCCTGAGATTGCCAGAGTTGACGTTGAGCAGGCGGTTGACGCAAGCTTTATCGAAAAGCTCGATAAGAGCGGTTTCATAGAAGAAGCCTACAGAACGGGAGGAGTCTCGCCGTAGGCAAAGGAGGGGCGCAGATGTTACGGCAAAGAGTGCTGGTCAGCCTGGTTTCCCTTCTGATCCAGGCTGGTTTTTTATCGACCATTGGTCTCGCACAAACGCGTGACGCGGTGCTCCGCGGGGTTGCGAAGCTGCAAGGCAGCGAGAGGGAAGCTCGGCTTTTAGAGGGCGCCCGGAAAGAGGGAAGCCTTGTCTGGTATTCCAGCACCACAGCGGAGGATTCTCTGGCAGTGGTGCGCAAGTTTGAGGCCAAATATCCCTTCCTGCGCGTGCAGCATCTGCGTTCCCCCAGCGAGAATATGCTCAACAGAATTCTCACGGAAGCGAGGGCGGGCAGCTTTAAGGCTGATGTGCTGGCCATGCCCGAGATTGAAATGAACATCCTTTTCAGGAGGAACCTGTTATCTTCCTACCTGTCGCCGGAACAGGAAAACTATCCCCCAGAGATGAAAGACCCGCGCGGCTACTGGACCGGAATGTACATCTCTGCATGGGTATTGGCGTATAATACAAAATTGGTCTCCTCGCAGGTGGCGCCCCGAAGCTATGCGGATCTCTTGCTCCCTAAATGGAAGGGAGGTATTGCTCTGGACGAGGAGCCGTACTCTTGGTTTGTCACTTCCCTCCGCTACCTTGAGCGGCGCGACGGGAAGGAGGCCGCGCTCGATTATTTCAAAAGGTTGGCGCGTCAGGAGATACAGTGGCGCAAGGGCCACTCCTTGATTGGGCAGCTTATGGCCGCGGGCGAATTCCCCTTGGCGGCAGAGCTTCAGGTCCATACTGTGGAAAGGCTCAAAGCGCAGGGCGCCCCTCTTGAGTGGGTTCCTCTGGAAGGCGTGATCCCGATACACAAAGTGGGGATAGCCATTACCAGCGGGGGGACCAACACTCATGCTTCGGCATTATTCTATGATTTCATTCTATCTCGCGCTGGTATGGAAATTATCCGAGACCGGAGAAGGGTTCCGACGCGACCGGATGTGACGGTGCCCTATCTTAAACCCTATCGGTTGCTCCCGTTTGATCCTCAGGTGATGGATGATTTTGACAGGTACGTCGCGCTCTTTCGCGATATTCTTAAACCGGGGCAGTGACCAGGAACAAGGAGAGAAACAATGGAGATTCCCCAGCGTGCGAGCTATTACAATGAGGCATTGAGCCGCAAAGACCCCTGGCCTCCCATCGAGGTGTGCCTTGAGATGCAGGAGGAACAGAAGGATTTAGTCTATTCGGTTTGGTTAGAGAGCGTCGCTGATTTCGATGTCCCAGGGTTAACCCTGAGAGGGGTTATTCCATCAGGGGCAAGCCTCAAAGGGTCGTGGACGAAAGGGCCCGGCGAAAATCCCGGTAAGACAGAGGAGGGAGAGGTAAGCTGGTACCAAATTTTCGTTCCAGCGCGAAAGAGAATGGGTCCGTTTGTTTATCGCTTGGGCCATTCAGGAGACCGCAATGTTGGCTCTCGCGCTTATTTAGAAAGGGGAGGTCCGACCCTGGCCTTTTCACGAGAGGTGGTTTGGCATCCGCGAGTGCGGATGTACTCAGGTCACGACCATCTCATGCACCGGGTACCCGCTTACATCGCCCTTCAAAAGGGATGGTTCCTTGAAGCGGGGATTAAAGAGCTGGAGATCGGCTATACCGGAGATGACGATCACACGGTTCAGGCCATGCGTGACGGCAAGGTTGACATAGGGCTTGACATAAAGCCGGACAAGGTTTTTGGCGCTGTGGCTCAGGGGGTGCCGATTGTCATGATCGCCGGCTGGCGCGCAATGGACCCCTATATCTTCTTTGGGGCTAAGGGGCTCAAATCCGTCAAGGACGTCAAGAAGATGCAGATGCGGGAAAAGGACGGGGTGGATGTCGTGCATAAGGAGAAGATACTCGCGGCCCATGGCGTGGATCTCTACAAGGACATAGAGTGGGTGGAGTCCGGTCCCTCGTTAGCCTCGATTCGGAAGCCCTTTCTGGATCAGGGAAAGGTCGATGCAGTGTCCGTCCGTTTCGGCGATACCGATGCCCAGCGGCTTTTCGAAGAGGGCTATCCGATTCTTGCGGACCTTGCGGGATTTTACCCTGATGGCTACCAGAGTCGGGTTCTCACCGCTACAAGAAAAATGGTCGAAGGTTATCCCAGGACGGTGAAGGGGGTCCTAAAGGGGATCATCCGCGCCTATCGGTTTCTGGCGCAGGCGGAAAACCATGACGAGATTCACCGTCTCCTTAAAGATGCCGGTGCCGAGTGGGTAGAGCACGACGCCTACACCTATCCCAACAAGGGTGACTTTGCGATCTTTGTTCGTACGACTAATCCCATGGATGGCTCGCTCACCCGTCGCGGCCTCAAATTGGCGTTAGAGGATACGATTCGCAGGGGACGAGCGCCTAAGGATTTTCCGCTAGACTCTGCCGTTTGCGTTGAACTGATCGAACAGGCTGCCCGCGAACTCGGCCTGCGCTAGGGCCGAATTGACCTTGGACGGTGGCAAATTCTATCCACGACTATTGGGTTTATACGAGCTCCTCCGGTTGTGGAGTGAATTGCACCGTCGGGGGTTAGGTATTTAAAAAGCGTGAGTGCTGGGCAATAGAACGTGGCCCAGAGTTGAGCAGTCTAGTTAAACACGCGATACCACAATTCATCTCTCACAATCGCCAGGCGGAAATTCATGACGAAAGGAAAAGCCGACATGGAAAATGTTGAGGTCGTTGATGCGGATGGTCATATCACGGACTCAGAGGAAGGGATTAGTGCTTACCTGGAAGGCTGTCAACTAAAATCCATCAACACTTAGAGGGAGGTGCACTATGAAGATGCACTTTTTCAAGTCTCTCGGTTTAGCGTTCTTTATGGCAATTTGGGTCGTGGATGAAGCTTTTGCTGCAGCGGCGAGCCCTGACCTGCTCAAGGCGAAGCAGGAGGCTCAGGCGAAAGGCTACACCTTCTTCATGAGCCATGAGGAAATTGTTGCCAAGGCCAAAAAGGAGGGAAAAGTCCGCTTCGTTGCAAGCATGGATCCCGACAACATCAAAGCCAATACTGCTGCCTTCAGAAAGAAATACCCGTTCATCGACATCGATGGCGAGGAGACCAGTGGGCCGGATTCTGCCCAGCGGCTACTGCTCGAGGTTCAGAGCGGAAGGGCAAAGGAGTGGGACATCATGTGGATCTCCCCTCAATTCTACACCGAACTTACCCCGTATCTTTGGAAGGTTGATCTCCTAGGGATGGCCACGCATGGAGTGCTCCAGATGCCACCTCCTATGATCGACGCAAAATATGGAAACGTCGCCGCGTTCGACACCAATTTCCAGGTCACAGCCTACAACGCGAAGCTTCTTCCCGCCAACCTGGTACCAAAGACTTGGGAAGACCTCCTCAGGCCAGAACTAAAGGGGAAAAAATTCGCTATCGATATTCAACCGAAGGATGTTGCTGCCCTGGTTCCGGCTTGGGGTTTGGAGAAGACTCTGGACTTTGCCCGAAAGATGGCCGCCCAGCAACCTGTCTGGATGCGTGGTGGGAGTAGAGCCTTGGCCACCGTCATGGCAGGAGAGGTCCCGATGGCAGTTGGTTCTAATTTTGGGACTGTCAAGCGAGCCCAGCGCAAGGATCACACCGGCGTGCTGCAGTATGTCCTCGTTGAGCCTGTGCCCGTGAGGTCTTCAAATGCGCAGGCGATTTTGTCGACCTCGCAGCATCCCCATACGGCCCTTCTCTGGCTGGAATGGCTGGCAAGTCCCGAATCTCAGAAGATAGCAGACGAGACCGACTTTATCTCTTCTCTTCACGTGCGTGGTAGCGGAGCGGAACGGGTCCTCCGAGGGAGGAAGCTCTCCTTTGCGGAGGACTTTCATTTAGAGGAACAGTGGCGGGGAAAGGTAGTGGAGGCCTATGGATTTCCAAAGGCAGAGAAAAGAAAAAAGTAGGGCCTTAGGGAACAGTGGGAAGGGAAGGTAGTAGAGGCCTATGGATTTCCAAAGGCTAAATAAGCAGGCTTGAGACGGGGTCGGATATCGTGGCTGATTCCGCTGAAAAACCCCCTATTCACGAAAATTGGGGACGATAAGGCGGACTAAGGGGTCGGGTCTTTTGTTGTTTGTTCTCGTTCTCGGCCGTTTTCGGACTGGATTGTACGGACGCATCAGTTGAAATCTGCGTGCGTAAAGCCGGGGACGCCCCGTGCCGGAAAAAAATGGGGAGTTTACGGCGCCTATAGCCTGGAACGTTTCCGTGAATCTCTTAAACGAGCCGCTTCAGACCCTCCGCTTGCTCACCGTCCGTAGAGGCGGTCGATGAAGCCGGACTTGCGAATGTCCTCGATCAGGCTCGCATCCATAAAATCCTCGGCTTTGGCCGAGCGGGCCTTCGGGCTAGGCAATGAATCCAACGCGCTCTGGATCCCTTTAGGCTCCGGCACCGGATATTCGCGCAGGCTTTTGCTTACCCGGTCATAAACCTCCTTGGCTACCTTGGGATCTTTGATCCCTTCCTCTTTAAGGACTGAAAAGACAACCTCCGGACGACTCTTAAAGGTCTGTATCCCTTCGATGTAGGCATTCAACAGTTTGCGTGCGGTTTCCCGTTGTTCTCTCAGCATAGCAGTCGGCATAACGACTCCAAAGCGAGCATAGTCCATCGGGAGCTCCGCCAAATCCGCAAGGATCCGGCAGCATCCTGTAGCCAGGACTCTGTTGACATGGTCAGGACTCACGAGCCCCGCATCAACATGCCCCACCGTAAGGGCCGCAATGCGCGTCGGGGTATTGCCCGATGCCAGGATCGTCAAATCCTTTTCCGGATTCAATTTCCAGAAGCGCAGAACCATGCGGGTGGTGATATCAGAGGCCGACCCGATACCGCTTACCGCCACCCTTTTCCCTTTGAGATCCTCCGGCCTGGCAATCGCCTTGTGTACGATAAAGTAATGCTCAAGCCGATTGATCGTTACCGCGATCACCTTGAGATCCAAAAGGCCGGAGACCGCCAGATTGAGCATCGCAGGCACGTCGGAGTCGGATACGGAGATATCTCCGGAAGCCATTGCCCGTGACAAGATGCCGCCACTGATGAAGTAGACGGATCTTACATTCAAACCGTGCTTCTTCCAAATTTTCTCCTTTTCTATCACCCGGCGCAGGTCCGTGCTGATCCCCGACCCGCTATACCCCAAAACCATAGACTGGGCCTGTAAGGCGCCAACGCTAAATTGACACGTCAACAAAAACGCCACTAAAAATGCCGCACTGCGGATAGCCATAACTCTGCCTCCCTTAAAAAGACCGCGATGAAGCCCCCGCATGCTTTCTACTTTATTCGTTGCCAGCAAGCAACACCCCCTGCTGGAAAGGCAAAGCATCCCTGTGGATGCTGACTTTATCGGCCCTATTGTGGAAGAGAGCGGGAGAGAATTTCGACAGATATTTTTGGGCGGCCACTAGTGGACCCCGCCCCGGATAGCCGTTAGCGCACCGTCACCTTTTGTCCTTGAAGTAGTCGGCGTTAATCTGAGTAAAGTGTCTCCACTTTTCCGGGACCTCATTCTCAGCAAAGATGGCCTCCACCGGGCATGCCGGGACACAGCCGCCGCAGTCAATGCACTCATCAGGATCAATGTAGAACATATTGTCTTTGTCAGTCCCGTGAATACAATCCATAGGGCAAACATCGATGCAGCCCCTGTCCTTAACGCTAATGCACGGCTCCACAATGACGTATGTCATGGTCTTGATTCTTCTCCTCGGTTAGGTCGTCAGCCCACGTTGGCAGCCCCAGCACCCCTTAGCTTGCCGTCCTCCCGGCAGCCGGCTTAGCAACATGAAGCCGCTTGTGCTGTAGGTTGGCGTGCTTGGCCTGACAGCCGGGGATATTGCAGGTCACCGACTGAGGGGCATTGTCGTAGTCCAGCCACTTCATATGCTTCCAGGGCCTCTTGCCCCAGAAAAGATCGTCAATCCAGAGCAAGGGGACAATAAGGAGCGGGCGTAACGGTATCGGGGTCTTCTTGATCGACCAGCAGGCCAGCGTATGCCACCACGCCTTAGGCTTGTTGTAGCAGCACGATGAAACACAAATAACACAGACGGACCATTGGCCTCTTGATGCCAGGGCTCGGTACTTGTAGCAGGTGTCCATGTTGGTACAGTACTTCTCCACCCCGTTGTAGACCTCTTTGCCGCCGAAGGGGATGCTGTGCGACGGACAGGTGCGGGCGCACTTCATACAGTACTTGCAGACATCTTCAACCCCAATATCCACAGGCTCGTCCACCGTCAGTGGCAGATCCGTGGTAACCACAGCCAAGTGCAGCCGGGAGCCGTATTCCTCATGGATGAGCAGCCCATGACGCCCCACCTCCCCCAGCCCGGCATTGACCGCCAGAGGGATAGGGATGACCTCGTATATTCCAGAATAGTGGGCACGCGCAGGGTAACCCATCTCGCGAATATAGCTGGCCAGCATAAAAGTGGTTGGAATGGTGTGGGTAAGGCCCCGCCCATATTCAGCGTCAGAAATCCGACTGTTGTTACTCAGAAACGTGTAGTAATCACCGGCGAAGCCCAGACAGATGGCATAGCGATGGGGCAGGTGAATGGGGTCTCCCGGTTTTTCCCCCACACCAGCGTCGCGTGAGGCGCGGTGGGAATAGACATAGGCCTGATCCAGGTGAGTGATCCCCACCACATCGGCGCCCAAGAAGCGGGCGATCTCTTTGATGTTACGCGCCATATGGGCGGGATCGGAGACAGGTATCTTATTAGGATTCACCTTTCCTTCTGGTACCTGCGCCATGATATGTTGTAGACTGTTCCAGTTTCTATCGCCGCCACCACCACCGAAGATACGCCTGAAAGGATCCTCCCCGAAGCGGGTCTTGCGCCATTTGCGCAGCCGCTCTCCCAGTTCGCCACGGTCGGCCCGGGGGTGCGGGGTCTCGCGCTCGTCGATCTGTCGCTGTGGGCCTACAATACGGTAAGTCCGCGGATTGCGCTGTTTGGCTGTCGCCATGAGAAGACCTCTTTTTCCGCTCGTCAAGAGAGTGAAGTCTTAGAAGTCGGACCCCGCACCTCGAGAATAAAAATTACTTTCCCTCGACGAAGATCTCGCGAAATTGCCTGCTGCTATCTTCCAAGAGAGGGGCGATAAAGTCGAGGGGCACCGGAATCGCCTGCCGTTCCACCAGTTCCGGAAATCTCTGTCTCACGCCCTTTCGCGCCACGACCCGACCGAAGGTCGTAACCACAGATTGCCCCTCTTCAGACAACGACCAATCGATAAAGAGCGCTGCGGCGTGCGGATGTGGTGCGCGGCGGGATAACATAATGTAATTGGCTGAAGAAAAAAATGGGTCAAGGCCGACCCAATCGATTGGGGCTCCGTTAGCTTTGAGATCAAGCACCGTATGGCCTGAAAGGACAATGGCGAGGGGCTTTTCGCCTGCCACGAGGAGTTGACTTTGCGCTGTCCTCCCTCTTACCAGCACCAGATTTTGCTTGGCAAGGTCTCTCATGTACTCCAGGCCTTTTTCTCTTCCAAAGTGTCTAAGCAAAACCGCGAACCAATCATACGCCTCGTTGTCGAGGTACATTTGTCCCTCCCATTTGGGATGGAGCAGGTCCTGATAGCTCTTTGGCACCTCATTTCGCTTAAGCATTCTTGTGTTGTAGCCAAGCACCATTGGGGTTATATAGAGAGAAGTGAAGTATCCCTCCTTATCTTTATCTGAAGCGGAGAAGAATTCTCTTTGAGCTGAATGGTAGGGATCCAATACTCCTGTTTTCTTTAGCGCTGAAGCCTCTTCTACAGATGCGTTGACGACGTCCACCAGAGGTCTGCCAGCGCTGTACTCTGTTTGGATCTTTAGGAACTGCTTATTCCCTGATGCGCGCCAAATATTGACCTTAAGAAACGGGAATCGTTTATTAAACGCTCTTGCAAAAGGATCTAATTGTTGCGCCTGCATGGAGCTATAGAACGTTATCTCTCTTTCAGCCTGGGCACCCTCGACGAGAACTGCTTGTCTTTTTTCCGGTGCAAGCTTGTCCAGTTTAGCGAGAAGCTGGCCAGCTGTCTCTTGGGCAAAGGCACGGACGGTTCCAAGGGGCCACACGAAAGCCACCGCTAGCATCAATACCAATTTGCGTATACGATCCATGGCGCGCTCCTCCTTTGTCTTTATGGCTCGCTAACAGTGCAGTCCGGTTTACGTGCCTGTGGGTCCTCACCTCGGTACAAAGCGGTCTCGTCAAGACGGGTGCGCGCACCAACTGAAAGCTTGAGATCGCTGCGGCAACGAAGCAATATTGTCTGACTCTTACCGCACCGTCACCTTTTGCCGTTGAAGTAGGCGGCGTTGATCTGGGTAAAGTGTTGCCACTTTGCCGGGACCTCATTCTCGGCAAAGATGGCCTCCACCGGGCATGCCGGGACACAGCCGCCGCAGTCAATGCACTCATCAGGATCAATGTAGAACATATCGTCCTTGTCAGTCCCGTGAATACAATCCATAGGGCAAACATCGATGCAGCCCCTGTCCTTAACGTCAATGCACGGCTCCACAATCACGTATGTCATCAGCTTGATTCTCCCCCCTCGGTTAATCTAACGGTTTCTCTTAAGCTGTATGTAGCGGCTTGAGCTGCAAGTTGGTGTGCTTCGCATCGCAGCCGGGGATATTGCAGGTCACAGACTTAGGAGCGTTGTCGTAGCCCAACCACTTCATACGTTTCCACGGTCTCTTTCCCCAAATAAGATCATCAATCCAGAGCAACGGCTTGATCACAAACACGCGCAAGGGTATCGGCGTCTTCTTGACCGACCACATAGCCAAGTCATGCCACCACGTATCGGGCTTGTTGTAGCAGCACGACGAAACGCAAACAACGCAGTTCGTCCACTCGCCCCGGCCTGCCAACTTGTATTTGTAGCAGCTCTCGACGTTGATGCGGTATTTCTCGACGCCGTTGAAGACCTCCTTGCCTTCAAAGGGAATGCTGTGCGACGGACAGGTCCGCGCACACTTCATGCAATACTTGCAAAAGTCTTCGACGCCAATATCCACAGGTTCGTCGACATTCAGGGGAAGATCGGTAGTAACGACCGTTAAGTGCAGTCGCGAACCGTACTTTTCATGGATTAGCATCCCATGCCGCCCGAGCTCCCCCAGTCCGGCGTTCACTGCCAGGGGAATGGGATTGACCTGAGACCGGCCATGATGGTGAGCGCGCGCAGGGTAGCCCATCTCGCGAATGTAGGCGGCCAGCATGAAGGTGGGCACAATGGCGTGGTTGTTGCCAAACTGGTACTCCGTGTCAGAGATTTTACTGTTGTTACTCATGTACCGGTAGTAGTCGCTGGCAAAGCCCAGACAAATGGCATAGCGATGAGGTAGATCGACAGGGTCGCCCGGCTTTTCTCCCATAGCGGAGGAACCTCTGGCGCGGTGGGAATAGACATAAAGCTGGTCGAGGTGGGTAATCCCCACCACATCGGCGCCGAGAAACTTGGCGACCTCTTTGATCTGAACGGCCATTTCTGCGGGATCGGACACAGGGATCTTATCAGGATTGACCTCTCCCTCAGGTGCTTCTTTCATTATATTCTGCAAGCAGTTTTTCGGATCTCCTTCACCGCCGCCGCCAAAGAGACGCCGGAAAGGATCGCTGCCGACGCGATTCTTCCGCCAGTCGCGGAGCCGCGCTCCGAATTCGCCACGGTCAACCCGGGGATGAGGGGTCTCGCGCTCGTCGATCTGTCGCTGGGGGCCTACAATACGGTAACTTCGTGGATTGCGCGGCGTCTTGCCTGCCAGCATAAGAAAGCCTCCTTTTCTACTGGTCTCTAAGGCGACAGAGTAAGGCGATAGCCGGAACTATATGCCACTTCTGACGGCGGGGTCAAGGGAATGTTGGAGAGATCAGTCGCCAGCCCCAACGCAAGCGCGAAGCGCCTCGGCCTCAATATTCCAGTCTCAGCGCTTACACGCAACTCTCCTTACGCACGTCAATTCCCAGAGAGACCTTTTTCCCTCTTGCCAAGACCCTTTCCTTTACATAGTATCTTTTCATGATAGCCTCTTTGTGTTAGGTTTTTTGTTGGTCTGTTTTGCATTGTAAATCCAATAACCTTTATCGAGGGGGCTATCAACTAAAATCCATCATAGTCTTTATCACTCGGACTGGGCCCACCTCAACCCAGCCCGACGAGAGGAGTCATTATGACCACGGCAAGCGCCAACCTAGATCCGGAAAAGCAGCCTGCTCTCGTAAGAGTCGACGTGTATGAAGAGTGGCGGAAGCGGGAGGGCGTACCCCTCGTGGGAGGCATATACCTTAAGGACATAAAAGCGGTGGAGGTGGGCCCCTGGCCGCGCAAGGGCGATGGCGTCAACGGGGCTCTCTGCTACTTGGACGGAGACGACGAGAACGATGAGCACATCGTTGAGCTCTCGCCGGGCAGCTCCACCGCGCCCCTGAGGCATATGTACACTGAGGCTATCTACGTCGTCTCGGGACACGGCTCCACCTCCGTCTGGCGAGACGAGGGAGCGAAGCAGACCTTTGAGTGGGGACCTGGCAGCTACTTCGTGCTGCCTACCAACGCGTGGCACCAGTTCTTCAACGCTAGCCTTTCGCAGCCGGCGCGGTGGTTTTCCGTGACCGACCTTCCGCATCTGCTGCGGGGTTGGGCCAGCGAGGACTTCGTCTTCAACAACCCCTACAACTTCAGCGACCGCTACGCCGGTGAGCCCGACTATTTCAGCGCCGAGGCGAAGCTCTACCGCGGCCGGGTCTGGGAGACCAACTTCATCCCGGACATCAAGAAGCTGCCCCTCTACGAGTGGAAGAGCCGAGGAGGAGGCGGTGCGAACGCGTTCATGGTGATGGGCGCAGGGATGATGGAGTCCCACGTCTCCCGCTTCGAATCGGGCCACTACAAGAAGGCCCACCGGCACGGCCCTGGGGCCCACCTCTACATCACTCAGGGTGAAGGCTACGTACTGACACAGCGGGGCAACGAGCCCCGCATCCGTTGCGACTGGAAAGAGGGCAGCCTCTACCTTTCGGGTGCTGGGGAGGGAGTCTGGCTGCACCAGCACTTCAACGTGGGCGCCACCCCGGCCACCTACTTGGTGATGAACCAAGGCGTTTCCCGCAAGTACGCCGAAAACCGCTGGCAGGCACGCGAGTCTACCGTGCTCCGCACCGGTGAGGTGAGCGGCAAGGAAGGCGGTCGCCAGGTTGAGTACGAGGACGAGGACCCGGAGATCCATCGCATCTTTGAGGAAGAGCTCCGGAAGCGAAGGCTCACCTGCAAGATGAAGAACATGGTCCCATGGTGCGGCGGCGAGCCGGGAGCGGAAACCGCAAAAGCCCACTTCCCGGACGAGCACGGGGCATACGCATAGGCCCGGCTGTCATCAAGAACTCCTCCACCGGATCTCGAAATGAGAGGGCCGGGCGATCCTTGAGCGGGCGCCTACCGCTCGCGTGGACAAGGGAGACGCTATGCACGATGTTTCAGGCGACCACGATCACGACGAGGATCAGCCCGACGGGGAGGAAGAACATCCTCTCTGGAAGCTAGACACTATCACACTCACCAGCGTCGGCATCGACGTCGGCACGGCGACTTCCCAGATCATCTTCTCCCGCTTGGTGCTGCGAAGGCTGGGGCGGGAGCTGTCCAGCCGCTTCGTGGTGGCGGAGCGGAAGACCCTCTACCTCTCGCCTGTCCACTTCACGCCGTATACCGCCAACCGGGAGCGGATAGATGACCAGGCGCTTGGGTACCTCGTCGACGCCGCATACCAGGAGGCGGGGCTCAGTCCGGACAACGTGGACACGGGGGCCATCATCTTGACGGGTGAGGCGATCCGGAGGGACAACGCCCGGGCCATCGCGGAGCTGTTCGCCGCACAGCGGGGGAACTTCGTCTGTGCCAGCGCGGGCCACAACTTCGAGGCGTTGCTGGCTGCCCACGGGTCCGGCGCAGTCGCCTTCTCCGCCGAGCGGGAATGCAGAGTCCTCAACGTGGACATCGGCGGCGGCACCACCAAGC
Source organism: Deltaproteobacteria bacterium (assembly GCA_016193465.1). Taxonomy (GTDB): domain Bacteria; phylum Desulfobacterota; class Binatia; order UBA9968; family UBA9968; genus UBA9968. Next base: position 4,809 of record JACPSE010000132.1, on the reverse strand, counting down.
TAGCCGTAGTTGAACGGGGGCGGGTCCTGAGCACTGCCGCGTTTCACGTAGGTAGCCGGCTACTGGCCACCGACGGCGCCGGCGCCATCGTCGTGCTGGAGCCCGGTGGCCAGCTACTGGCCCGCCAGGTGGGGTTCGAATGGCATGTCGGGGACCGAGTGGCGCCGGAGCAGATAGAGCGGCTGGCGGACCACTTGGCCCGGGCCGTCCTCACTCTCGCCCGGGATGAGAAGCCTAGGCCCGAGTTTCAGCAGCTCTGGCTGACCCCACCCCTCAGCGGCCCGAAGAGCTACGAGGCGGTCATTTTTTCAGGTGGTGTCGGCGAGTACGTCTACGGAAAGGAGTCCGAGTCATTTGGGGACCTCGGCGCACCGCTGGGGACGGCGCTCCAGCGCCACACGAGTAACGGTGCGCTCGCCTGGCCACTCGCGCCTGCCCGTGAGTGCATCCGCGCCACGGTCATGGGCGCCGCTCAGCACACCATTCAGGTGAGCGGCAACACCATCTACCGCTCCAACGATGAGCTACTCCCGCGAAAAAACCTGCAGGTGCTGCGGCCCGCCGTGGACTTGAGCGATGACATCGACGCCCCGACAGTCGCGCAGACCATCCTGAGCCATTTCTCGGCCTTCGACCTGAAGGAGGGAGAAGCCGAAGTGGCCCTGGTTTTCCGTTGGAGCGGGCCTCCCGCAGCCATCCGCATCGCTGCTTTCTGTCGCGGCCTAATGGAGGGCCTGCCGGGCACCTTGCGGAGCGGTCGGCCCATCTACCTCGTCTTCGACCAGGACCTGGCGGGGCTGGTGGGCACCATCCTTAAGGAGGAGTTCGGACTCAAGAACGACGTCCTTGCCATTGACGGAGTTACCCTCCGAGACTTCGACTTCATCGATCTGGGCAAGGTCCTGGAACCTTCCGGCACCGTACCCGTGACCATTAAGTCCTTAGTGTTCCGGTTGTAGCAGCCAGCCCCGGCTGATGTACCGCAGAATCCTTGACGCGCCGGAATGGGGATGATATACGCGTTGCCTGCTAGCAGTCCGGTTCCATGTTGGAGTAAGATCCTAAAGGAAAGTGCAGATGTTAAGAAAAATATTTTTGACTGCTCTGCTCCTTTTTCTTCTTTTGCCAGCTTCCGTGCCGGCGCAGGAGCCTTTCTATAAAGGTAAAACGATCACCATCGTAAACGGTCGCAGCCCTGGAGGAACAGGCGACATGCGGGTGAGGGCGGTGGTTACCTTCCTGCGAAAATACATTCCGGGAGAGCCGACGATTGTGCTCGAGTATATGTCTGGCGCCGGAGGTCGAATGGCTGCCAATCATATCGCCCGATCGGCCAAGCCAGACGGACTGACCATCGGGAACGTCGGGGGCGGACTCATTGGCAATGCGGTCCTGGGACAAACTGGCGTCCAATATGATCTCAACAAGCTGATCTATCTCGGCGCGCCTAACAGCGTCACCCACTACGTCTTCGTCACCCGAAAGGAAGCCGGGCTGGACACGCTGCAAAAACTGATGTCTAAAGCGGGAGTTCGAATCGGCGCGCAAGCTGTCGGGCATGACGTCTATTTCAATGGCCGCCTCTTCGCCTATCTCATAGGTTTAAAGGAGCCCAAGTTCGTCACCGGTTACGGCGGTCCGGAGATGGATGTCGCTTTGATGAATGGCGAGCTCGACGCGCGCGCCAATCTCGCCGATACCGTCCTCCAGCGCGCGCCCGAATGGATCGAAAAGAAGCTCGTCGACTTTCATGCGATCGTCGAGATTCCTAAGGGAGAGAAACATCCATATTTCAAGCAACTGCCGGAGCTTGAGAGCTTTGCCAAAACCGACAAGGAGAAAAAGCTCCTGGCGATGTTCCGCGCTATCAGACTGGCGGGCTCTCCCTACATTTTGCCCCCGGCAACGCCTAAAGAGAGAGTTAAGATCCTGCAAGAGGCGATGCGAAAAACCTTCAAGGATCCCGAGTTTATTAAAGAGTACAAAAAGCTCACCGGCGATGAGGCAACCCCTCTAATGCCTGAGGCTCTGGAAGCGGCGGTCCGAGAACTTCCCCGGGAAAGGCAAATCGTTGAGCTTTTCACGAAAATCGCTTCCGGCGATCCCCTCCCGCCCCGTTAGAGCCGACCGTTGCGGCCGCGCTAGCGCGCCTTTATCCCTAGCTCTTTCTGAGCTTCCCGAAGCAGACTAAAATCCGCCACCTCACCCGCGCTCACCGGCCGTTCGACCTTTAGGGCCTCTCTCGACTGATCTATAACAAGCCTGAGCCCGCTCTCAGGGACACCTCCGTGGTCGTTAAAGATCTCCCACGTGGCATCGTAGCTCGCCGCAGCGCTCTCACGGTCGGTTCTTCCCCACCCCATTAGGATTTGAATGGAGCCCTCACGGTTGGCGCGGATGTAACGGTTCGCCTTGATCATCGCCTTAATTGTCCGCTTGACCTCGCCGGGCCTCTCCTTGATTTTTCTCACGTTAGCGGCCAAACCGACAAAGGGAAAGCTGAAAAGCTCGTAGGCCCTGGCGAGCACATTAAAGCCCATTCTCTTCCCCTCCATATCAGCCGGTGGAGAGATGACCGCCACATCCACGATCCCTTCCTTCAAAGCAGCGAAGCGGGCCCGGTCCGCTCCAAGGGCAACGATCTTCATCTCCTTTTCCGGATCGATGCCCGAGCGCCTAAGCATCATTCGCGCCGCGGTGTCGGCTGTGGCGCCGAAGGCGCTTACCCCCAAGGTCTTGCCGCGAAGCTCCTTGATTGATTTGAATTCCGGCCGGGCAATGAGCATATGAGTGGAGCTATCCAGGAATCCGGCCGTCACTCTCAGGGGAAAGCCCCGGATCGCCGCCCGGACAACCGAGCTGAAAATCATCGTGTAATCGATGTCTCCACTGGCCAGTGCCGTGATCGCAACAGGCGCGTTCATGCGGATAATCTCTACATCCAATCCCTCTTCCTTCAAGAACCCTCCCTTCTGCGCGACCCCTCCCGTAAGAAAGGCTACATCCAGACTGGAAACGGAGACCCTGATCTTCTCGGCCGAAAGCAGAGGCGGGGCAAACAAAAAACCGATCAACAAAAAACCGACTATTTTTTTCATGCCTTCTTCCCCCATTCCCTGAAGCGGCCCGCTCTGAGGCCTTCCCTAGAAAAACCCGATCACGGTAAAGCCTGGAAAACGAGTGGCGTTAAGAATTACCGGAGGCCTAGCTCGCTGTTTACCTCTTGCTGCAAGCTAAAGTCAAAGACTTTTGAGATCGACACTGGCTCGGGCAGCTTAAGGGCCTGGGCGTCCATCATGAGGTGTTCGCGCACCTCTGCTTCGCTGGGGATGCCGTCAGTGGTAAAGGCGGCTCGCGTAAGGCGGTAAGTCTCTAAGGCGCTTGAGAGATCGACCTTGAGGTATTTGGCCAACACCTCGCTGGTACCTCGCTCATTCGCGTGAAAATAACGGTTCGCTTTTGCCCGCGCGCGCGCGATTCTCTTGACCAAATCCCTTTGCTCTTTAAGATTCTTCTCCAAAACTCCTAGCCCGTTTTGCAGGCTAGAGAACTCCTCCATAGCCCTGGCCAAGATGTTCATCTTGAACTTGTCACGGGCGATGATCACCGTAGGTGGAGAAAGGATGCCGATTTGAATGGAATTGCTGGCTAGCGCCTGAAGCTGGGTGGGGACATCTCCGGCAAGGACTACGGTGACATCTTTGTCCGGATTCAGGCCGGCCTTGCGCAAAAGGCGGATGCCGGCCATGTGCTGACTGCCCCCGATAGTTGTCGTTCCTATGACCTTGCCCTTGAGATCGTTAAAGCTCTTCAGTTCGGGACGGGACACAAGCCGTGCCAGGGTCGACTGCCTCATATTATCGTAGGGGCTCAGTGAATCCCGTACTTTTCCCTGTTCCGCATCACCTCTTCCATCACCGCCCGTTTCGGCAGACACTCCGGCTGCAAAGGCTCCATAAGGGGCTTGGTGGCATCAATCACCATCTTATCTGTCCTTGACGCCCCCCTCTTTTCCTGCGCAGTCATGGTGGGGTCGAGGACGTTCGCCGATAGGTCCTTAATAATCTCGATATCTCGGTCCACCCGCACCCGCGTGGTTACCGCCCAGTCTACCTGGTTGAGGTCGTTCGGATCAATGTCGTCGTCCACCACGGTCACAATCTTCAGAGTCCTTCCCGCGGTCGTGCCCAGAACAGAAAGACCCATCATCTTCCCGTAGCCGTCGTACAGTTTCTTGATAGACACGACCGCGTGCAAGTAGCCGCCGCCGCCGGAGGTAAAGTGAACTTTGCTGATCCCTGGGAGCGGACACTGACGCATCAGCTCAGCCTCGTTGCTGATGCCCGACACCACACAGGTTTCGTGGTGCGGAAGGCCCTCATAACTTTCCTGAAAAGTATAGTCCTTGCGGTGGGTGATCGCCTTTACCTGGATCACCGGCCTTGGAGCGCGCTCGCCGTAATAGCCGGTAAACTCCCCGAAAGGCCCCTCATCGCGCAAAACCCCGGGCGGAATCTCCCCCTCGATCACGACTTCGGCAGTGGCCGGCACCTCCAGAGGAATCGTCTCACAACGCACCATCTCCACCGGCTCACCCCGCAACGCCCCAGCCATGGCCAACTCATCAACGCCGAACGGAAAAGGCGCCACGGTAGCGGCATAACTAACCGGATCCATCCCTAACACATTCGCCACAGGCAAGGAGCGCCCCTGAGCATGAGCCTTTTCAAAGTGATGGCGAACATGCCGGTAAGGAGCAGCCAAGATCCCCACCGTCTTCTCATCATGCAGCATCGTCCGATACATGCC
>JACPSE010000146.1 GCA_016193465.1 Deltaproteobacteria bacterium | reverse complement strand
CGTCTCACATCTAACGGATTCACGTTGGTAGAGATTATCGTCATCTTGGCCGTGATCTCGATCCTGGTCGCAATTCTGACTCCGACTGTCCTCAAATATATTGATGAAGCACGAGATGACAGGGCCCGCGAAGACGTCAAGAATATCAGCGCCATGTTGAACGACCTAATAAAAGATACCGGTCAGTATCCGGGGGATAAGGCTAGTAAGAGCTTCTTATGTGGGCCTGGTACTATCGTAAACGGAAGTGGTTGGGCATCGGGTACCAGTGACTGCACAACTAGCAGCGGGAAACTCAGCGACAGCATAAGTAATCATCTCGTTGTCAACGATCCAAACGAAGATGCCACGACTGGTGGCGCTACGGATTACAGAAGTTCTGGCAATCGCAGATGGAAAGGTCCTTACGTAACTAGCCTTTCTGAAGACCCCTGGGGCAATGCTTACCAGGTGAATGTCTCCACTCTCAAGGGGGCTGATACCAACCCCACTTGGGTCATCTCCGCCGGGCCCAATGGGACTTTCAACACTTCTACTTCAGCCGATACGCTTTCTAGCGATGACATCGGGGTAAGGATAAAATGATCGAGCACGGAACTTTAGAGATAAAAAGGGCAATTTAAGGATAAAGAAGAGTATTTAAGGGGACGTCAGGAGATATTGGAACTCGGAGAAAATTCGGTGTCGTGACGGCCTTTTTCTTGACAATGGGTTCGGTACTGCATTAAACTTGAGCGGTTTCCAAGAGATTAAGGAGGACTAAATGAAAAAACGTAATTCTGGACAGCGAGGCTTTACACTGGTGGAGTTGATCTTTGTCCTTGCAATTATCGTCACACTAGCGTCCATTTTCCTGCCGTTGGCCATGAGCAAATTCTCCGAGTCCAAAGAGGCCTCGGCTACCTCTTCGATCGACGCCATCTCGGCGGCACTGACCAGCTTTTTTGGCGACCTCGACCACTTTCCCACCTGCGACTCGACAGACTGCAATCCGTTGACCTCCAATAACAACGACTTAAAATTCCTGGCTTTCGGCACGGGATCGGGAAGTTTAACAGGCGAATATCCGGTGAGCACCTCTGGCAGCGGATCGGACTGGGACTTAACAACTAATGACTCGGCCTCCCCAGAAAGAAACAATGCCTTTAACCATCTGGCGGTAAATAATCCCAACGCAGACGGCACGACTGGCGACACCGCTACCACCACCGGAGACTACAGCACCAGCAAATGGAAGGGACCCTATATCGCCAAGATTGGAATCGACCCTTACGGCTTTGCCTTTATCGCCCATGTTGGCACGATGGAGACCAACGGGTCAAAAATCACCACCACCGGCCAGGGCTGGATCCTCTCGGCCGGCCCGGACGGAGTCCTGGATACCGCTCCGAACGCATCCGTGCTTTCGAACGACGACATCGGCTACATCTTCTTCACGAAGTAAGCAGAACGTCACTTCTAGCCAGTTTCCAGAGGGCGCTCTTTCGAGGCGCCCTCTTTTTTCCCCACCAAGGAAAAAACCCTGGTCAGAGAACCTTAAAAGTTATAAGTTATGCTTATGAGTTGGGGTAAAAAAGAGACTTTGATGCTGGCTGCGGTCCTCTTGGCTACTGCCCTTGCCTATGCGAACAGCCTTAGAAACCCTTTCACAACCGATGACCGCCATATCATCTTGAAAAACTTCCAGCCCTGGCAGAACTGGACACTGGGCGATTTGTTCACCCGAAGTCTCTTCTCCACATCTCCGTCTGAATCTTCTTACTTCAGGCCTCTAACACTCCTCACCTTTGCATTAAATTACCCTTTGGCCGGGCCAAACCCCAGTGGATACCGTGCCGTCAATATCGGCATCCATCTCTTGGTGGTCGCCCTGATTGCTCTTCTCGCAGCTCAACTGGTAGGAAGATGGGTGGCAATTTTCAGCGCTCTTCTCTACGCCCTCCACCCTGTCCATGTCCAGGCGGTGAGCTATATCAGCTCCAGGAGCGATCTGCTCTACACGGCCCTGGCGTTATTGTGTCTGCTCCTATGGATTAAGGGGAGCCATTCCCAAGGAACAAGAAAAAACCTCTATTGCAGCTCCGCCCTCTGCGTCTTCTTTCTGGGTCTCTTCGCCAAGGAAAATATCGTGGTCATCCCCGCCATCGTCCTCGCCATGGATTTCATCTGGGATGGCGGGGCGTCGTGGCGCAGCAAGATGAAGTCCAACATCGGCTGGTATGTAGGCTTCGCAGCTCTGTTCTCCGTCTACTTCCTGATCCGTTTGGGAGCGGGCTTTCCCCTCTCTATGGAGGGAGGCAGAGAGTTTGCGCTCGGCCTGAGGATTCCTTTTGCTCTCAGAATTTTCACGCTCTATGTCGGTCTTATTCTTTACCCCGCGCACCTTTCGCTGTTTCGCGTAGTGCCGGTTCCTGAAGGCTTTTTCGAATGGCAGGTTATCTTCGGAGCACTACTTTTGATCGGAATGCTAGCTGCGGCGTGGTATCTGCGACAGAGCCACAAGGAAATCTCTTTTGGGCTTCTGTGGTATCTCGTCTCTGCCGCCCCCATCGTGAATCTGACCCTCTTGAACGCCCCTATGATGGAGCACTGGCTTTATTTCCCGCTGATCGGTCTGACACTGGCCTTGGTGAGCGCCGTTCGGACCATCGCGGAAAAAGTCGGAGAGGTCCGCGGCGCGGCCCTGGGTTTCATCTTCTTAGCCCTCCTCCTCTCGGCCAGAACTATCAGCAGAAACGCCGAATGGGGAGATCTGACCAGGCTCTTTTCAAGGGACGTCTCTCATTACCCGGGAAATTGGCGGGCATGGTCATGGCTAGGGGATGCCTTAAAAACGGAAGGGCGGTTGAATGAGGCGATCCGCGCTTATAGAAACAGTTTGTCGCTGAATCCAAAACAGGCTCCAACCTGGGTTGCCTTGGCGGAGGCCCTGTCAGTGGCCGGCCATGATGATGAGGCCGAAAGGATTTTTGCCGCGGCCGTTGTCGCCCGACCCAGGGAACCCTGGTTTTGGTACCTTCTGGGCATCCACCGCTTGAAAGTAGGCCAATACCAAAAGGCCATCGAACCTCTGGAAAAAAGCATAGAACTCCAGTCCTCTCCTATGGCCTATCACGCCCTGGCCTCCACCTATCTCAGGCTGGGGCAAAAGGAAAAGGCCGAGGAGGCATTCCATAAGGCGATTCTTATGTATCCTGGGCAGAGCAAATTTCACTCTGGAGTCCATATTGATCTCGGGAAACTCTATCTGCGTCAAGGAAAACCTAAGGAGGCGCGGGAGGAGTGGCAGATTGCCCTGCGGTTTGAACCCAATAACGCAAAGACCCGAGAGCTGTTGGCAAAGCAAGCAAAGTAACGAGGCACAGCTTGCAACGGATTTAAAAGAGACATGCCCGCTCAGGTCAAATCGGACCATATCTATTACGGGATCACCTTTCTGGTAGCGCTCTCCCCGCTCGCTTTTTTCCCCTCTCTGATCAGCCTTTATCGTCTTCCCAAGATCACCTTCATCAGCCTGTGTGTCACTGCTCTCATCTGGCTCTGGCTGTTTCTCTTGATCCAAGAGAAAGGAGAGAAGCCTCTATTTCCCCTGGCCGCTCCGTTGATTCTTTATCTGAGTATCTCCGTTCTTTCCCTCACCCAAGCAATAAATCTATTTGAGGGTATCTTCGCGCTTTCCCAGAAATTCACTTATATCCTTCTTTTCTGGCTTGTAGTTAACCACGTCAAGACAAAAGAAAGATTTGAGATTGTTTTGCTCTGGGCTATGGGCAGCGCCTTCGTTGTTTCCCTGATCGGCATCTACCAGAAGTTCGGCGGCGACATCCCCGGCCTGGTCAAGCTGGCATCGCCCGGCTCCACATTCGGCAACACGAGCATGGCGGCTCAATACATCCTACTCATCTCGCCCTTCCCCTACATGTTTTTTCTCTCATCCAAGGAGCGCTGGAAAGAACTCCTGTTTGCTATCTGTGCCGCTACCATGACCACCTATCTCCTTTATGCCGGCAGACGAGCAGCTTGGGCAGGCCTGATAGTGGCGTTTTTGTCCATCGTAATCTTCTCACGCCTTAAGAGATCTTCACTGGGGCCGCAAATCGCAAATCTGAAATCTCAGATTTGGCATAGAAAAATCGCCTTTGGGTGCATTGTTCTCTCTGTTGTAGCCATGAACGTGATTCCGCCTTACGTTGTCCCCGACTGGAACATAGCCGGCTTCCCATCCCCGGTCGCTCGCTTCGCCACCGTGCTGGAGCTCGATCAAGACAGATCGTTCTTAGACCGGTTTGCCATGTGGGTAAACACGCTGGAGATGATCAAGGACCACCCTCTATTGGGCGTCGGCAAGGGTAATTTTAAGATTGTTTATCCCCTCTATGCAGAGAAAAAGGTCAAGGACACGGCCTTCGGTTCGGAGGTGCAACCGCGAGAGGCCCACAACGACTATGTCGAGCTTCTAGGGGAAACGGGTATCTTAGGTTTTCTCTCGTTTTTCTGGATATTGGTTTTAATTGGACTGAGAGTCTGGAATTCCATCCCCACGAAGGAGTCTGTCTTGATTCTCACGCTCTCCTTTTCTCTTATGGCCCTCTTAGTTGAGGCCTTCTTCGACTTCCCCTTCGAGCTCCCGGTCTCAGAAGCCTTTTTTTGGCTCTTTGTCGGCCTACTCTGGGTAAGCTTTAAAGATGAAAGTCTTGCCATAGATTCAGGCCTGCGTTCAGAGGAAGAGCACCACCTTCATAAGTCAAGACCTGCCGTCCGCCCAGCGCTGGTCCTGGTTGGCTTAGTCGCCGCTCTATCCATCCTTATCTCTGGTGTCAACCTCACCTTCCTTCGCGCGGAATTCCACTTCAGCAGGGGGTCTAGGCTGGCCAACGAGGATCGTCCGGACCTTGCGGTGTTAGAAATCGAAAGGGCCGAGTTTCTAAATCCGACCAATCACCGCTATCCCTTCTTAAGGGGGCTGCTTTTGTTACGGACGGAAAAATATCAGGAGGCAATTCAGGCGAATCTCCGAACCCTTTCTCTTCATCCTAATTATATCAATGCCTACACCAATCTTGGCGTTGCTTACGCTTCAGCGGGAAAGACAAAAGCGGCAGAGTGGGCCTGGAAAAAAGCCTTAGAAATCTGGCCAGACCACAACGATGCGCGTAACAATCTGGCCACAACCTATGGGCTACAAGGAAAGAAGAAGGAGGCTATAGCCCTCTTCCGAGAATCCCTACAGAGAAACCCTAAGGATGTGAAAGCCAAACAAAAACTTGATACCCTACTGACAGAATCCAATCAGACCCAACCTTGAATTATCTCTTTCTCTTTAAAATCTGCTCCAGATTATTTCTGAGCGCTCGGGAGTAGGGCAAGATCCTGAGGGCCGCCCTGAGTTCGGCCTCGGCAGGACCGAATTTGCCCTGGAGATAGTAAACCTGCGCTAGACTATTGCGGAGTTCGGAGGAGCGCGGAAAAAGTCTTTGCGCCTCTCTAAAATAGAGCTCAGCCTCAACAGAGTTTCCCTGCCGCAAATAGTATCGGCCAAGCCGCCAATAGGCATAGGGGTCCTTCGGAGCAAGCTCACGCGTGAGATGATACCGAGTCAAAGCCTCGGAGTTTTTCCCGTTAAAATCATACAGTTGCCCCAGACTCTCGTGGGATCTAGGGTCTCGGGGCGCGAGCAGGACCGCCTTTTGGAACAACTGCTCTGCTTTGTCCGTTCTTCCGCGTCTGAAATAGGCATCGCCGAGTAGCCTAAGTGCAATAGGCTCCTCGGGAGAGACGGCCGCCGTATGAAGGGATATTTGTAGGTCGTCTTTCCAATCCTGGTTACGGTTGAGCGTGATCCCTCCAAGGAGAACGGCCATCAGAACAGTGAGCCAGATATGAAGGCGGGATGGCCCCCGGAACTGGAGCCTACCCAAAAACAGAGCTGCCAGGAGAAAAAAACCGAGAGAAGGCAAATAAACCCACCCCTCCAGCAAGGGAAGGTTTAAACCCGTAAAGTGAATCAACGGCAGCAGACCAGCGAGAGACCACGAGAGGGCAAAGAGCGCAGCCGAATTGTCCGATCTCGCGGCAGCCCGCAGCCCCCATCCTGCCCCCACCAGCAAGAGAATAGAGAGTAAGAGATGCAAATCTAAAAAACCATCCTGAGGAGCGGGCGGGTGAATAAAATGAACTTTCCAAGGGAAGAGGAGGAGTCCCACATAGACAGGAATAGCATTAAGCACTATTAGCAGATGACGAACAAGATCAGGAGAGGCCGGGCCCTGGTTAGAAAGCGTCATCCCCGCAAAATATCGGCGGACAATAAAATAGAGAGCTAAGGTCACGACAGGTCCGATCTGACGCAAAAGCAGACGCGAGGTATGGCCGCGCAAAGAGGAACGAAACGCCGTGAGATCAGCGATAACGAGCCAAAGCGGAAGGACCACAGCCGTCTCCTTAGCGAAAAGAGAAAGAAAGAAAAGGGGGAGCGAGGCGAGATATAACCACCAGGATTTGCGCCTTTCGCTCCGCAAAAAAAGGAGCGCGCCGCCAAGGACGAATAGAGACATGAGAAGGTCACTCCTGCCCGAGATATAGGTGACCGCCTCGGTGTGGATCGGATGAACCGCAAAGAGAAGTGTCGTCATCAGGGCTATGACAGGGGAGACATAAAGCCGCATTAAAAAGTAGGCCAGGACAGAGTTCAGAACATGAAGAGCAGTATTGGTGAGATGGTATCCCCAAGGCTTGAGGCCCCAAAGGGAGAAGTCCACCATGAAGCTAAGAGAAACCAGAGGCCGGTAGATCTGCGAAGGCTCTCCCACGAGGGGTTTCCAAAAGGCGCTGGTAAAAATCTCCGGCAGGTTGCTCCGGTCTTTAACGAGAAAATTCTCGATGATCAGTGTCCAGTCGTTCCAGACAAAGAAATTGGCGAAGCTGTTGGCATAAAAAAGCGTTACAAGACACGCGATCAGCAACAGATGGATCAGCTTTTCCTTCATTTTTCGTGAGCTATCCCGCTTTTTAAAAAGAAAAGATCACACTATCCTGGCGTGTGTCAAATTAGCCAGGAGCCCGGCTAAATCCGTCTGCTTTGGAGGGAATATAACAAGAATCTAAGGAGTAAATTTAACAACAGATAAGAATTCGCCGGCCAGTGGCGAAGGGTTAAAGGTAACAGTCGTGGGCATCGTGCCTGCTGGCACATTGCCGCCAATAAATCTAATCTCTATTATTGCAGGCGTCGCAGGCCCGGTTATAATGGTATCTGCAAGCTTAACATCAAAACTATCTATGAAAACCCTGCTTGACGGCCGAGTCGCCGTACTAGCGGCAACGGTTCTGTCACCGGCCGCGCAAGTAAGCGTCACCTCCACCCCAGGGCTCGTATTCCCACTAAAGCAGGTGACCAATCCCCCACCTCCCCCAAGGTCTATACGAATCCGATTAAATTGTTTAGGTCCCGCAGCGGTGCTCCAGTCAACTTTCATACGATTAATCGCTACCGCGCTCTCAGCATAGTTAAGGATGTTAAAGGTGATCATGGTAGTCCCTGCGCCCGTCACGCTGCCCAGAGCGTAAAGGAAGTTCGGCTTCGCCTTCACAGCACGCGGTCCGAAGGGGACCGAAGTGAATGAATAATTCCCGTTGACATCTGTGCCGACAGGCCCCGCAGTGGACAGAGTGCCGCTGACTGCGGAATAGAACTCGACAGGAACCGCTTCCAATAGGTTACCTCCCGTGTCCTTTACTGTCCCCCGGACTGTAGCGGTAGTTTCGTTGGAGGCGATAGTTAGGGTGATATCGTCAGAGGTAAGGGAAGTGCTAGCCCCACTGGACGTAAGCGTAGCGGTCAGTGGACACGTGCCTGAGACTGTGTAGGTATAGTTGTTCCCCCACTGATCCGTCTTAAAATCCTCCCCTGGAGTCCCGGTGATATAGGGCCCATTCCAACCTGCGCCCGCCTGTTTTGCAGAATCAAAGGTAAAAGGAGTAGGCAATGTCCCATTAGTGAGAAGCCTGTCAAGACCGTCGGCAGACGGAGTAGGTAGACATCCAATATCTCCCAAGAAGCCGAAGTCGCTGCGGAAAGAGCTTTGCAGTTTCTGCGGATCACCGATCATCGCCTTTTTGAGGTTGTCCATCTCCTCCCGTGTCGTATCCTCTGCCGTCCGCTCAAAAATCCTCAACGCTACAGGGACAGCGATACCGGCCAGGATAGCGATCACCGCCAGGATAACGATGACTTCAACGAGAGTAAAACCTTTGCGACTCATGATTCGGTCATTGGTTAATGGTCATTGGTCAATGGGGCGGAACTACTGACTATTCGCTATTCGCCATTCGCAATTTCATTTGACAATCTCAAACGACTTGTGTCACTTTCAAAACCCACGTGACCCCGCACAAACAACAAGGGCAGTCCCCCATCCAAATCATCGGCCTGATTGCCTTTATCGGACTGGCAACGTCCCTCCTTGCCTTTCTTCGTTTTGACGCGCCCGCGGCTATTGACCCGGTCTTGATTTTTCTCCTCGTTGCTTACCCCTTCCTGATTGGAACGGCTATCTACTTTTACCTTCAGGATAAGAAAATCGCGACTTCCCTCCAGGAAGAGTACTACATCAAATGGTTCCTCCAGAGCTTCGCCAAGGTTTGCCTCTCCGAAAACGACCAGCAAGTTATCAGGGAAGAGCTATCCAGTACCATCTTGCGCTTGATCCGCCCGGCCCTGGTTATGGTTTACGAGATAAGCCCCGAGACGGAGCGTTTAGAGGTAACCCAACAATCCGGCATTAAAAACCTTCCTGATACAGCGGCCCACGGCTACGCCTTCGGCGAGGGCATCCCCGGCTGGGTGATGCAGAACCAGAATACCGTGATCTTGGCGGACATCTCCAAAGAACAGTACCTCCAGGTGGAGATGTGGGCGAGATCCCTGGAGCTTCGCTCCTACGCCGCCGTCCCGATCATCGCAAAGGCAAAATCCGTCGGCATCATCGGCATGTATTCCCTGGAACCAGGCTTCTTCCATGATTCCAACCTGCTCATCGCCCAACTGGCGGCCCAACTATACGGTCTTCGCCTGGCCAGCCAGAGCGGTCAGTAGTAAATCGTCAATTGGGTTTTTTGGGTTGGGGACCCAATAAACTCAACGAGCCGTGTTGACTGTTGACCATTGACCTTTGACAATTGACTAGCTCTACTCTTTTAGCAGTTTCTTGATGGCGGCGCCTAACTCCCGGTGGGTGAAAGGCTTGGCGATATAGTCGTCGCAGCCTGACTGAAGACATTTTTCCTTATCTCCAGGCAGAGCCCTCGCGGTCGCGGCCAAGATCGGGATCGACTGGGTCTTTGGGTTTTTGCGGATCAAAGTGGAGGCTTCGAGCCCGTCCATCTTGGGAAGAGAGATATCCATAATGATCAAATCCGGCGATTGGGACGCGGCTTTGTCGACTCCCTCCCTGCCGTCCTGTGCCACCATGGATTCATAACCGAGAAACTCGAGTTCCTTCTGAATGACGTCAATCGTTGCTGGATTATCTTCCACGAGAAGGATCTTCTTTTTCATCTAGGGCTCCTTTTAAGCAAATATAACACATCAGGACCGCCAAAAGCCACCGGCGGAAACGCCATGTGTCTCTACAAGTCAAAGCGCGGTTTGCGCACCATTTCGCCTATGTATTCTTGATAGCGCTGCGAAACAATCTGTCTTCGCAGTTTAAGGGTTGGTGTCAACTCCCCACCCTCCACCGTAAAATCACGCGGGAGAATGCGGAAACTCCGCACGGTCTCAAAGACAGCCAACTCCTTATTTTTCTGCCGGATCTTTTCCTTCACCATGGCAAGCACCCGGGGATGAGAGGCGATCTCCTCCGGGCTACCAAAAGCCAAACCTTCACGCTTGCCCCACTCTCGCACTTGATCCTGGTTGAGGGTAATGAGCGCCACCAGGTGAGTTTGCCGGTCGCCCAAGACCATCGCCTGGCTGATCCAGGAGTCCGTCTTCAGAAGATTCTCGATCATTTGCGGCGCCACCTTCTTGCCGCCTGAGGTGACAATGAGATCCTTCTTGCGATCCGTGATCCGGAGAAAGCCATCTGCGTCGATTTCCCCAATGTCGCCTGTATGAAACCAGCCCTCCGCATCTATGGCCTCCCGTGTTCCCTTGGGGTCTCGATAATAGCCTTTAAAGACATTCGGTCCCCGCAACAGGACCTCGCCGTCCGACCCGACACGGCATTCCATCCCCTGAAGCGGCAAACCGACCGTGCCGAACTTGTGCCTCTCTCGCCGATTGACATGGGACACCGTGGAGGTTTCCGTCAAGCCATAGCCCTCGAGGATGAGGATACCCAGGGAGTGAAAAAATTCCCCGATCTCGCGGGCCAAAGGGGCGCCTCCGGAAATCGCCAAGCGCAGCCCTCCTCCAAAGCTCGCGTGAATCTTGGAAAAAACCAGCGCCCGGGCCAAAAAATGAGTTATGCGAAGGGCCCAGGGAATCCGCCGCATTTCTCTCTGGCAGCCGCTGACCCGCTTGCCCACATATACCGCGCAACGGAAAAGCAATCTCTGAAGAGCGCTCCCCGCGGCTACTCTGGAGCGGATCCGACTATAAGCGTTCTCGTAGACTCTCGGGACGGAGAAGAGCAGCGTAGGACAAATGACGAGCAGATCCTTGGCAATGGTTTCCATGGAGCGGGCAAAACCGCAGGTGTACCCCTTGGCAACAACCATGAAATGCTCCAGCCGCCCGAAAGAGTGGGCAAAGGGCAGAAACTGGAGCGTAACATCCTGATCGCTAGATGGGATAGCGGCGCTAACAGCATCGATCATAAAAAGGTAGTGCGCATGAGTGGTCAGAACCCCTTTTGGCTCTCCGGTTGTCCCGGAGGTGTAGATGATCGTCAAGTCATCTTCCGGACTGAGGGAACTCACCAGACGCTCCAACGTCCCTTCATTTTTCTCGTCGTAGCGCCGTCCCTTCTCTTGCAGTTCATAGAGAGAGACGAGGCTGTGGGGTTCTATCCCAGACGGAACGGAACCCCCTGCCGGATCGATCATGATAATCCTGTCCACCTGACCTAAAGAAGGACCGAGGGGATCCAGCCTCTGAAGGCGCTCCGGCGATTCGATGAACAAGACCGTGGCGCCGGAATGGTCCAAGATATGTGAGACTTGGGATGCGGTGCTGGAGGAATAAATGGGCACCGTCAAAGCGCCGATACAGATGTTGGCCCAATCGATCAAGCTCCATTCGACGCGGTTGGCTGAAAAAACGGCCACCCGGTCTCCCTTTTTGACGCCTGCCAGGTGTAGGTTTCCCAATGGCCGTCTCTCGCAAAACGGTAGAGGACCCGATTGCCGTGATGGCTGGCCTGAGAAAGAAACATCTCGGCAAGACTTCGATAGCCCATAGCTAAATTATAACACAAAGAAGTTAGCTGTTGGCTAAAATTTAAAAGTGAACCATTTAAGAATTAAAACTGAACTCCCTTCAAATCGATTGTTTTGAGCTGTTGGACATCGAGCAAGAGATCGTTGTGCCAGAATCGGAGTTCCGTAAGGCCGTTGGGCATAGGATAGAGTCGAACGTTGAGAGTGTCGCCGGGGTTGGCATGGTTGACGGGAAGGAGGCGGTTGTTCAGAGAAACACGGCGGTAAGCATCGACGGTGCGATCCAACCTGAGGCAGAAGATGTCTTTGACGGACTTGTAAGGCGGTTTGATTTTGAACTGCCGGAAGAGGGACTGTTTTTCTTTCAAAGCCTTTTGGAAACGGAAGAAGGGAACCTCCAAGGTGGTGGAATGGACTTGGCGGAAGTTGTAGCGGTGGATTTCCTGGCGCAGGAAGGTTCTGGCCTGGCGGATGTCGGTGGTGTTGGCTCGCACGCAGGTGCGCACGAGGTGGTCCTGGAGCCACTGATAGGGGCGCTCAATCTTGCCCTTGGCCTGAGGGGAGAGGGCGTAGATGACCTTGACCCCGCAGTCGGCCAAGACCTGTTTCCATTGGGGATCGATCTCATCGGTGACCTTGTGGTGATCGCGCCAGATGGAGTCGCGGCCTTGGACAAAGCGGAAGATGGAGTGGGAGTCAACGTAATAGGAAAAAGGCAGTCCGTATTTCAAAAAGACCGACTGAAGAGCCGCGATATGGGCCCAGGAGGTTTGGCTTTTTAACAGTTCCGCATAGAGGATGAGACGGCTGAAGTCATCGAGGGAGGTGATGAGCCACCACTTTTCACGGGCAGCGGGGGCCCACAGGTGCCAAGAGGCGTCGTGCTGGATGAGCTGGCCGGTGTAGTGGGTGAGGACTTCACGGTCGTGGACGGATCTCTTGGGTTTTCTAAGGCTAAAGCCGTGCTTTCTGGCGCGGTTGATGATGGTGGGCAGGGAGATTTTCTGGCCGTAATCGGTCTCGAGTCGAGTTTTGACGTAGCTGTAGTTGTAGGAGCGGATGGGCACTTCCTTGTCCTGGATTAATCGCTTTTCGATGGCTAACTCCTTAAGGATGTTCCTTTCGATGGCTGGGGCAATAGAGCGGGTTTTGGTTTGACGGCGGTATTGGATGGAGAAGCCTGCCGGATTGGCCTGATAGGATTGGAGCAGGGCAAAGAACCGGGTCTTCCCGACCCCGAGGATCTGTTGGATGTAAGGTCGTTCGATTTCGTTGTTCAGATAACGCTGGAGCATTTCTTTGATCTGACTGTCCGTGAACTTCTTGTGCAACTGGGCCATAACCAGGATCTGACTGTCCGTGAACTTCTTGTGCAACTGGGCCATAACCAGGACCTCCCTTTTTGGTCCCGATTATGGCTTTCAAAGGAGTTCACTTTTAAATTTTAAATCCGCTAAAAACGGTTCACTTTTAATTCTTAAATGGCAGGTTGCCTAGTTTGGCTTGACAAAGCGTTTGAATAGTAGTACATTTCAAGATTGCCTTGGTTATTGCTCGCCTACAGCCGGGGGAATTATGGGTAAGATGGCATGACGGCTAGACACACCCCCCATATTCGCAGAGCACGCCTAATTTCCGTCACCGCTAAGTGCAGCAGGTGATTTTGTGTCACTAACACCAACAACATGGATTGAGCCTACAGAGTACACCTTCACAGTCGAGCCACGCGAGACGGTAACGGTCGGCACGGATGTATTCATTACAATACGTTACGAGAAGGGAGATTATAGGCAATACGGACCGACTCTCGAACTATTGGACAGTCCTGAAGAGCATCCATCCCAGCCAAAGCCATTGGCGAAATATGATGTACGTGACGGGAACGCAAGATTTCATGTTTGGCCTACCTCTGTTGGCTGCTATACCTACCGTCTTAGACCGTTTTCCGAAAGAGAGGGCGGAGATCCAATCGAAATTTATGCAATAGATCAGGAACAAGAGATTGGATTGGTCTCTATTTATAGGCGCTTCAAGGAACGCAATAAGTCTTCAACCCAATTTTGAGTTGATTTTGTTGTCGGTCTGCTATCCAATCCTTATCACCAATAAGTGACAGGTACAGCGAAATCTAGGGTATCTCACTCAGCACCCAATTAAGTACTGTGGTATTTCGAGTCAGTGCATGGTGCTCTTGTATAACCGGAGGGCATCTTCTTGTTGGGTGAGCTGATATTAGCCACTCTGCACTACTACTAAGCACGGTCCCATCTCCGTCGTCAGTGGTTTTTGGTTTTGTAAAGTTAACAGTAAACGGGGGATTTCCGGAGTACAAGAAACCGCATTCTGTGCTCAGCCCGGTGCCAACAACCAGTGCCGAATCTATTACAACAGGCCATCCGTTAGCAAAAATCCTGGCATATAACTCGTAACGGTCTTTGGTCACCTCGCCAGAAACGTCTCCCGCTGCTGTCCAACCTTTCCAGCCGAGCGCAGCTGTTAGGCTGCCAGTCGCAATCTCTTCCAAAATCCGCTCGTCCTCGGGAGGTAAGAGATCCCATAAGCCTGGTAAAGAGCGAGTCACAACGGAAAATGCATCATCGATTCTTTGAGCAAGGTGTGGGAAGCGTTTGCGTATGAGACATACGATTGGATGTAAGTCTGGAACCTGGTTGAGCTGTCGGAATGCCTTTGCCGCGCCCCTGTGGGGAGGAGCGATTTCAATTATCTTCTGAATAGCTTGTACCGGCGCGCCCGGAAATAATACAGCCGCCCGTATAATAAGGCACCCCATGCTGTGGCCCAATAATGTGAAATTTATCTCATCGCTTGATGAGCGGAGAATATCTGCCAGTTTGGAAACAAGCTGTGTAGCGTTGGTGCTTGTAGGCTGCCGCCAATCGTAGCCAAACGGTAGGAAATTTGACTTCGTATGAAAATTGTTCTGAGCTAGAAAGCTGAGTAGATCTTGGTAGCCTAGAGGTCCCGATAAAACATCGCCCACCTCAAGGTAACGATGGCCCTCTAGGATCCAAGGTTCGAATAACAGCGTGTGGATGAGAGTCCTTAGATCATCCGCCCACACAAACCGTGGGCTCGGGCCCGGGACAAAAAGCTCACTGCCCATTATACCGGGTACAAAAACTAAGTATGTGCTTGCCACCTAGCCCTCCAAGGTGTGATCTGTTGTCTAATTATTTGGCGATACATGGGGAGATAGTCTAAACTTACTGTCATGTCAACACGATGGCTCCTGAGGTGATGTATCTATCTGTGTGTAATTACCTTCGATCCATCCTACAGCCAGCTAATTTAAAAGCCTCTTACCCCAGTTGGGGGCGGATGTCCAGCCCTATCTTCGAGTCGGCCCGAGGTTGATGTTATGAAAGCGCTGCGCTTCCCTCGCTGAACTTGGTACTCTGTACCCCTGAGAGAAGTTAGAGTGGGACACGAGCGTGGAGCCATCCGTAAGTTCCTTTCGACTTGCGATGCTGGTTCTCTTGTGGCGGTGGAGACGATTGGGAACTGGTATTGGATCGTAGATGAGATTGAGGAGGCCGGGATGGTGGCGCGCTTGGTCCATGCCCGCAAGGCGAAGCTAATGATGGGGTCGATCAACAAGACCGACAGGCTAGATGCGCGTGGACTGAACCGGCTACAGCGAAACGGGACTCTACCGACGGTATGGATCCCGCCGGCTGAGTTTCGAGACAAGCGGGACTTGCCCCGCACGCGCATGGTGCTGTCGCGGGAGCGCACGAGGCTTAAAAACCGCATTCACGCCACCCTGGCCAAGTACGCTCTGAACATCGAAGGTCGAAGCGACATCTTTGGCAAAGCAGGTCGGGAGATCATTAAGGGCCGCATGGAACAGCTCCCACCCCACACTCGATATGCCACAGAGCGGGTTTTAGAGCAGCTAGAGGTGGTTGAGAGCCAGATCAGCCTATTCGAGCAACGCACAAGGGAGGTGTTTTCAGAGACAGCGGAGCTTGAAGTGGTGATGAGCCTGCCTGGGGTGGGCCTTATCCTAGGTGTTGTCATCGTGTTGGAGGTGGGTGATGTGACCCGCTTTCCAACTGCCTCACATTTGGCTTCTTATGCGGGCACGACCCCACGGGTCCACTCTAGCGGCGGCAAGACGCGTTATGGGCAGGTGCGGGACGATGTGAACCGTTATCTCAAGTGGGCCTATGCGGAGGCGGCCAACGCCGTCTGTCTTCAGCGGCGTTTCTTCCCCAATCGGCACGTGAGCCAGCTCTATGATCGGGTAGCGCGCCGTAAGGGAAATCAGAAAGCCATTGGCGCAGTAGCGCGGCATTTAGCGGAGGCAACCTATTGGATGCTTAGGAGAAAGCAGTCGTATCAGGAGCCGAAGAGAACCGTACCGGTGTCGTCGACGGAGGCGTAAGCGCGCTTATGTCATGAGCCCTTGAGGCTCGACGGTTGATTGCGACACGCTTCTGGAATATTCTCATGCCGCTAGGACGGCGGAGATTTGACTCCGACGAATCGGGAGACGAAGAGCAGTAAAAGCCTGCGGGGTGCAGCGCTTTCAGATTTGACATAATCGCACGTTATCGGATACTCTCCGGCTCAAAATCGCGGTCCGGGCCCAGCACATGCCCCGTGAAGCTCTCTCGGTATCACGAAGGCTGCCCAGTGCTCGGTTGAGGAGGCGATTTTCGAGTTCTCAGGGGCCGAGCGTAAAAAGGAAATTCCTATCACTAATATATCGAGTTGTTCTACAATCGGCAGCGTCTTCACCAGTCGCTGGATTACCAAACTCCAGCGAAGTACGACTCGATGAAACGTGTTGCTTAATTAACTGTCCGTTAAACCTGGGGCAGCCCAGCCTGTCCCCTTTCTCCAACCACGCGGTCGCCCATCCGGGCTTCTGCTCTAGGCGCGATGCAGGCTCAAGGAAGGGTACAGAAAGGGTGGGAGCGAAGTTAAGTGGACTTTTCAAGATGCGGCCCCAAGCGCAATGGTAGGGTCGAGGACTGGCGCGGTTTCTCTTAGGTGGGTTTATTTGTTACCGGCCCTTTCGGCTGACGGTGCCTCCGCGATAATGTTGAACACCGAAAATGTTTGAGATAAAAACAGTAGCGACTTTCTATGACAGAAATACGCAGAAGCAAAGGAACAACTCCATCCGAGCAATATTTGGCGCGCCTAGCGGACCACACTTTTCTGAATCTCTGGTCTTACCCTAACGTATATCGAGACACTTTTGTTAATGGCCGG
>JACPSE010000145.1 GCA_016193465.1 Deltaproteobacteria bacterium | reverse complement strand
GACTTTTTCTACTAGTGACAAGCTAAAGACATGAAGAAGACAAAGCCCCTGATTTCTCAGGGGCTTAAAAGTGGAGCGGGTGATGGGGATCGAACCCACGACCTTATGCTTGGCAAGCATACGCTCTAGCCAGCTGAGCTACACCCGCATTGACTTCGCCTACCTTAAACCTATCTCCTCTTCTTGTCAATTTGCTCCTCGCGCCCGCCGGTATTCGCTTTCTGCTGCAACAGGCGGAAAAACTTGATGTGGTAATAGACGCCAGACCATAAAGCTACCAAAGTGGACAAAACCAGGGAATAGATCCCAACCACGTAGAAATGAATCCCCAGGTAGGGATAATGGACCATGAGGGCGAAAACCGCGGCTGCCTGGAGAAAAAACTTGTACTTGCCTAGCGCCTCCGCCTCCATTACGATTCCCTCGGTCAACGCAATCCAGCGAAGCAGGGTTACGGCGGTCTCACGCGCCACAATGACCACCACCAGCCAGGCAGGGACCTGTGGTTCCCCGGCACGGTCCATCGCCGCCAGCATAATCAACGCTGCAATGATAATCAGCTTATCAGCTAAAGGATCGAGGATCTTTCCCAGGTTGGAAACCGCTCGATAGCGGCGTGCCAGGTAACCGTCGAAGAAATCGGTTAGCGAGGCAAGCAAAAATAAAAACGCGGCTAAAAGGCCTGAGATCGGATCTCCGAAGGCGAGGAAATAAACCAGGACCGGAATGATGGCAATGCGAAGAAAGCTCAGTAAGTTGGGGAGCGTCCACACGGGGGAAGCCGGATCTCTGTTTTACCGCCTAACCTCTTCCCTGATTGAAATCGTTCCGTTTCCTCGATAACGTTGATGGTATCCCAGCACGCGCCGGATATACTCCCTCGTCTCCGGGTAAGGAGGAACGCCCCCATATTTTTCAACCGCCTGGGTTCCCGCGTTGTAGCCCGCCAGAGCCAACCGAAGGTCACCCTCATAGCGATCCAGCAGCAGCCGCAGGTGACGCACCCCCCCTTCGATATTTTGACCCGGGTCGTAGATATTGTTCACACTATGCAGCCGCGCCGTCTCCGGCATGAGTTGCATCAGGCCCCGCGCCCCCTTGGGCGAGCGGGCCTGGCTGTTGAAATCGGACTCGGCCTTGATAACCGCGCGCACCAAATCAGGATCCACGCCGTAACGACCGGATGCCGAACGGATAATCTCCTCAATGCGACCGGGAACCAAAGTCGCGAGGGGCGAGCTGCCGCCCGACTCCCGAATCACGGCTCGATAGCCGGAATGATTCGGGACGTTCGTGAAGTGAAGCACACCCTGAGAGTCCCTGTGGACGTAAATGTCCGCTAGCGCTGGCGTAGCAGTCAAGAAAAGAACCAACAACAGATAGGAAGCGCTTGGCAATCTGAACCTGTTCATACAACCAAGAAAGCCGTTCAAGGATACCTTCTTCAACCCTCTCCTGTCAAACTCAACTCCATTCAGAACAGTCATCCGCCCCTGGTGTGTGACAGCTCAGAAAAATACCCAGGCAACCTCAGATCTCTTCCCATGAAATGAGGAAAAGCCCGATCACGACGGGCAGCGTGCCGAGAATTTCTCGCATGGAAAGCATGGACTCTAGGGTAACCGCTACCGGCGCGTTAATTTTTCGATCAGCGGCAAATCCCCGTCTAAGAAATCAAGCTCATTGAGCCGCTGGATTTCAACCCAAAGGATCTGCCGGAAGACGCGGTTCACGACCGCTCCCGAATAGTCCACCACTCGGTAGAACAGAAGCTCCACCTCAGCGCCATTGGGGTAGCAGTGTTTATGGCGCAAGAACTCAGTCGCGGCTTGAACCTCAATTCCCAGTTCCTCTCTAAGCTCTCGCCGCAAGGCGGTCAAGTGTTGTTCTCCTTTTTCCACTTTTCCTCCAGGGAACTCCCACTTGAGCGGAAAAGAGCCGTTCTCGCTTCTCTGACAGACCAACAATAGGTCTCCTCGATAAATCAATGCTGCTACGACTTCCATCTGTGCCAGAAAACGTTTTGCGCTGCCTTGCGTTCTACGGGGCGCGCTCGATGGAAGCAGATTGCGGGCCGCTGTGAGGCTTGTCCGCCAATTGCAGTAAACTGTCCCCCGAAATCCCCGCATCAATCGGGCTCGTAATAACGCAGGAACAATGCCTTGAGATCCTCCGGACAGGGAACGGCTCTGAACGTAATTCGGTCGATCACGGCATTCGTAATACGAGAGCGCGCGCAGAGAATGTCCCCCTCTTCACGAATCACGTCAAAGCCGAAAGTCAGTGAGCTGCGGCCCGCACGCACGAGGTAGACCTCTACGCGGATTCGATCTCCATATTTTAGGACCTTCATAAAATCCGCTTCTGCGTGCACAATGGGAAAGCCTATCTTGCGCTGATCAATGACCTCATGAAGGGGGCGCCCGAGCTCTTCTCTAAAGAAGTCCTCAAAGGCCATGTGTAAATAGTTAAAGAAACGCGGATAGTAGACTACCCCCGCGTGATCGATGTCCCCAAAGCGAACGAGGAGCGAGGTTTTGTAACGCATGGCGAAGCGTAAGTTATTGAAAAGTTTGGCGCGCCCGGAGGGACTTGAACCCCCGACCTACAGGTTCGAAGCCTGCCGCTCTATCCATCTGAGCTACGGGCGCGCGCCTATCGCCAGATCCCTTGGCAAAACCCATAACAGGCCCGGCGGACTTCTGTTTACTGAAAATAGACAACCCTCAGTCCCTTGTCCGCAAAGAACCTTTGCACGCCTTTGGGGACTTGGCGGTCGGTTAGCAACAAGGAGCGGTTGGCCAGAAGGAAACCCGAGATGCCCAGAACCGTCTTATCTCTGGCTGCGCCTTCGTTTGCGGGAAAGCGGTGCTCGCGATAGGCCGTTTTCTCGCCTAGAAGATCCAAAAGGCGCGCAATCAAGTCGCGGGCGGAGAGGGACTGGAGATCCAGCTCGACCATACGGATTCCCTCCCTTTCCTGCAGGGCCTTACTCGCTTCCTCTCCGACGGAGCGAAAGAGGAGAGCGATTTTCTTTCCTCCGAATTCAAACAACCTGTCGGCCGTGGTATCCAAGCGGATACCTTCCCGCAAGGGGACGGAAAGCTGTTGACCACTGGAAAAAGCGATGCCGTAGCTCTTGAGCAGGGAATCGATCAGCGCCCCCCTGTCTCGCGGCCAGTTTTCGATCTGATTCTCCGCTGGCTGCGGTTGGCCTCCTATTGGAGAGGGAAGAGCTGGCAGAGCTAAAGAGGGGAGCAATATCTCCTTCAGATTCATCCCCTTCAACGAAAGGTAGTCTCGAAGGTAATCAGGCGTCCTGCTCGACTCGTCAGTTAGGTTTATTATGATAACCTCCTCTTTTCCGCCACTTCTCTCTGGCGTGGCAACCATCCACTCTCCCTTCACTTGGAGACCCACTCCACCATCGTGAATCTCGACCGGCCGATCAGGCAGTAAAGAGCGATAACCCAACCCGGAAAGCAAACTGCTCACGGCATCGTGAAGGGAATCGCCCTTCTTCATCGAAACAACCGGCGTGGCCGAGCCCGGCGCTTCCAATTTGGACCGGAGAGACGGAGGGATCTTCCCTGCCGTGTCCAGGATGACTTTCTGATCTATTTTGGGGTTTCGTACGATTGGGTAGTAGTCTCGGTCAATCCGGATCGTCCCTTCCCGAAGGGGCACCACTTCTTCCCCACCGCGATGCAGCTCATTGCCCAATGCTGTCATGACCTGCTCAAGTAACTGAAGATTTTCCTGCGCCGGCAGGTTTCGTCCATAATCTAATCCTACAGGCTTCTCCGGCTCTAGCGCAGGAATGGCTGGGGCTTTCCCCGTCCCCGAAAACAGAATGGCCTCGCCTATAAAGAGAAGGTTCCAATCTTTTTTCCCCGGGTTCAGTTCCTTTACCTGCTCAAAAGCGCTACGGATCTCTTTCTTTTCTTGAAGCCCAAACTGCTCGCGCAGAATTTTATAAAGGTAGTCCCCTCTCCTGACTCTATAGACTTTGGTCTTCCCTGCCCCCCCTTCGGCCGAGGAGATATCTATGCCTAGGATCTCATCCGGCCGGACAGGGATAAAGATCGTCTGGCCCACTTGCAGGATATTTGGCTTCTTAAGACGAGGATTCAGGGAACTGATAATAACTAGATAGCGGTTAAAGCGTTTCTCGGAGAGGCCTTTTTCCCGAATCAGTATGTGCCAAAGCGAGTCCCCCTGCTTGATGATCCTCTCTTCCCCTTCAACCGTTTTGCCGCGATGCTCGCGTGTCTTCAGCGGAGTTTTGCGCAGCCGAAGGTGCGCCGGCTGCTCTTCGGGACCGCCACTGACGGCTTGCTCCTGCGCACCCGGCGGCGGCGGCAGAAAAAACCCCACAGAGACTGCGAACACCAGGGGTCGCAATCTTCTCCCAACGGACTTCATCTTACCTTCCATATGGTCCCTCCAGGGGTGTCCTCAAGAGTGATACCTTTTTCTTGCAGTTCCGTGCGGATCCGGTCCGCTTCGCTCCACTGTTTTGCGCTCCGCGCCTTGTCTCTCCGCGTGATCAACTCCTCAACGGCCTCCACGGAGAGCCCTTGGCTGCGCATCCACCGCTCTCTTTTCCTGCTAAGGAACAGCTCCGGTTTCTGCTGTAGCAAACCCAGAACCTCGCCTAGTCTCTTCAAGGCAAGCACGCGAGGCAACAGCCCCTCCACCCGCCCCTCATCCAACATGCGGTTAAGGGAACGAATCTCTTCAAAGATGAACGCCAGCGCCCTGGGTGTATTTAAATCGTCGCCCATCTCTTGCCGAAATGCTTCCAATACCCCGGCATCGAGCTTCGAGCCATTACTCGATTGAACCGAACGGTCCACCCGGTCGATCGTCTCGTGAATTCGCTCGACGCTTTTTTCCGCCTCGTCCAATCCCTGCTCGGAAAAGTCTATCGGGCTGCGGTAGTGGCTGGCCAGGAAATAACAACGCAGCGCGGTTGCTTCGTGCCGCTCCAATATCTCCTGAATAGTATGAATATTCCCCAACGATTTCGACATCTTTTCCTGGTTGATATTAAGAAATCCATTATGTATCCAGTAGCGCGCGAAGGGAAGACCAAACGCCCCCTCTGACTGGGCAATCTCATTCTCATGGTGCGGAAAGATCAGATCGTGCCCACCGCCATGAATATCAAAAGGTTGACCCAAATACTTCGTGCTCATGGCCGAACACTCTATGTGCCACCCGGGTCTCCCCTTGCCCCAGGGGCTTTCCCAGAACGGCTCGCCCTCTTTACTCGCCTTCCAGAGGGCAAAATCCATCGGCGATCTTTTCCGTTCGTCTATCTCAACTCTCGCCCCGGCCTCTAATTCATCGAGCCTGCGGCGGGAAAGTTTGCCGTAGCCTGGAAATCGATCCACGGAGAAAAATACATCGCCATCGATTCGGTACGCTGCCCCTTTCTGCTCAAGCGTCTGGATCAGCGAAATAATCTCGGGAATATGTTCGGTCGCTTTGGGCTCGTGAGTCGGAGAGAGAAGACCCAGCGCTGCGCTATCCCGGTAAAACTCGCGAATATACCTGGCTGCTATGAGGTCCGGCCTGCTCTTTTCCTCTTTAGCACGCTGGATGATTTTGTCGTCCAGATCGGTAAAGTTGCGGACGAATATAACATGGTAGCCCAGAAACTTTAGATAACGCCACAGGACGTCGAAAGTTAGAAGGGAGCGGGCGTGCCCAATATGACAGGAGTCATAGACCGTGACCCCGCACACGTACATCCGCACCTCGCCTTCCTTCAATGGGACAAATAACTCCTTCCTCCCGGAAAGGGTATTATAAAGCTGCAGGCTCATAGAATAAAATGCCTTTTTAGCCTATATTACGTATCAGGCGCCGATTTGCAAGGGTTTTCTTCGCTTCCTGCGGAGACCTCCTCCTTTAAGCCGGTTGCGAAAAACGCTAAAAAGGCATAGAAAACCATCAAGGTTTACCGGATGCAATTTGCCAAACCCTATAAGGACTTGCGCGAATTTATCGCCGCCCTGGAAGAAAACGGGAAACTCCTGCGCATCAGGCGCGAGATCAACAAAGATACCGAACTCCATCCTCTGGTCCGCTGGCAATTTCGCGGTCTCAAAGAAGAGGACCGCAAGGCCTTTCTCTTTGAGAATGTCACGGACTCCAGAAAGACGAACTACAACAGCCCAGTTCTGGTTGGTGGACTGGCCGCTTCGGCCGCCATTTACTGTCTGGGATTAAGGTGCGCGCCTGAAGAGGTCGCGGACCGATGGCTCTATGCTATGGACCATTTGGTAGAGCCGGAGATTGTAAGCACTGGGCCGGTCATGGAGGAGATCCATAAGGGAAAAAATCTCTTGAGCCACGGCGGCTTTGGCGAGTTTCCCGTACCTATCTCAACGCCGGGCTTCGATAACGGTCCGTACATTACCGCGGGTCATTGGATCACGAAAGA
Organism: Deltaproteobacteria bacterium; assembly: GCA_016193465.1. Classification (GTDB taxonomy): domain Bacteria; phylum Desulfobacterota; class Binatia; order UBA9968; family UBA9968; genus UBA9968. The sequence goes on along the minus strand of JACPSE010000145.1, from coordinate 8,675 downwards.
CCCGGAAACCGGTCAGAGAAACGTTGGCAACTACCGGGGACTAATCAAGGGGTCGGGTTTGAGCGGGATCATGTCCGGCACACCACAGGATCTCTCCCGGCACTGGGAAAAGTGCCGGGAAAAGGGTATCCCGTTGGAAGTGGCTGTGGCTGTGGGCACGGTTCCCGCTGTCTCCTTCGCGGCGACGCAGAAAGTCCCTCCGACCATGGATGAACTGGCCTTGGCCGGAGGACTGCTCGGAGAGCCAATCAAGCTCGTCAAGTGCCAAACCGTGGATCTGGAGGTCCCGGCCACGGCCGAGATCGTTTTTGAGGGGATCATCCCGACAAACTACCTCGAAGAAGAGGGGCCGTTCGGCGAGTCCATGGGATACGTCGACCCAAGAACGCTGAGCGGTGTCCTCGAGCTCACCTGCGTCATGCACAGAAAAAAGCCGATATGGGTATCCATCATCAGCCAGGTGACACCGAGCGAGAGCTCGAAAATCAAGGCCATGGGAATGGCGACCCTCATTCACCGCCATCTTAGACAAAGGGGTTTTCCAAGCGTGCTCGAAGTCTCCTTAATGGAGCCCCTGGTCAATCTGCGCCCCTACGTTGTCCTCAGAATGAAAAAGAGAGACGATCAAGATCCCTGGGGAGCGATGGATGCGCTCCTGGACTACGGAGACCGCGTCGGAAAACTGGTCATAGCGGTAGATGACGACATCAACCCTCACGATCCTGTTGCCGTTACCTGGGCGATAACTCACCGCTCTCAGCCCCACAAGGATATCAAGGTTGTCGGTAACCGGCCGTTCGGCGCCACTCCGATCGGCATGGTGGCAACTCACCCATCGAGCCGCTACGACAATGCCGAGTCTTCTCTCTTGATCGACGCGACCCGGAAGGCCGACTTTCCTCCTCTATCGCTGCCGAAGAGGGAGTACATGGAAAAGGCAAGAGAGATCGATCTGGGAGGAGCTCGGCTTACCTAAGCTCGATCCGCAGGAGCCCTGGCACGGCTACTTCTTGGGACTCTGGCCTGCAGAGCTGGATGAGGAAGCCAGACTCGCAGCAGCCGGCAATTACCATAAGGTAGGCGAAAAACTAAGAGGAACCAGAGTCCCGGTGGGCGAAGGCGAGACCCTCGGTTCGATGAGGGCGAGGTGGGGACGCACCCATTCAGGCAGGGCCGAATAAACAATGAAAAGATTCGTCGCCCTCAAAGTAAACGGGGAGGAATACGACATCGACATCGAGCCCAACCGTTTGCTGCTCCACGCCCTGCGTGAAGACGTTGGACTAACCGGAACAAAAGAGGGCTGCAGCATCGGCGTTTGCGGCGCTTGCAGCGTCATCGTGGACGGAAAGTTGGTGAGCTCCTGTCTGACCCTTGCCCTCGCGTGCCAGGGCAAAGAAATCACTACCATTGAAGGGCTGGCCAAAGACGGCAGACTGCATCCCCTCCAGCAAGCGTTCCTCGAATACGGCGGCTTTCAGTGCGGGGTCTGCACCCCGGGCCAGATCATGGCCGCCAAGGCACTGCTAGACGCCAACCCCAATCCCACTGAAGAAGAGGTGAAGGAATGGATGTCGGGCAATCTCTGCCGCTGCACGGGGTATTATAAGATTCTCGAAGCAGTTATGGCAGCGGCGCATAACAAAATCAGCTCGGATTTTCAGGTGAAGCACGAGCGTAAGACTGCCAAGATCCAGAGTCTGAACGTCTACAAAGACAGCTAAGTTTCAGCGATCAGCAATCAGTCGTCAACCAGATGATTCGACCAAAAGCTGACCGCTGAAGGCTGATTGCTATTGACGAAGAATACAATGGCGAAAACAGAAACGTTTTCCGTAGTCGGACAACGAGTCAATAGGGTGGAAGGCTACGATAAGGTAACGGGCGGGGCCAAATACGTTGCTGATATCGTTCTCCCAGGGATGCTGGTCGGAAGAATCTTGCGCAGCCCCTACCCGCACGCGAAAATTGTGAAAATCGACACCCGCAAAGCAGAAAAGTTGCGCGGCGTCAAAGCCGTAGTGACAGCCGAAGATACGATCAAACAGGGATGGGGGGCTTTCTTCCCCGACCAGTATCCACTCTCGGTGGGCAAAGTGCGCTATGTTGGAGAGGAGGTCGCGGCCGTAGCGGCCATCGACCAGGACATTGCCGAGGAGGCGCTGGGAATGATCGACATCGAATGGGAGGAGTTGCCCGCGGTCTTCGATCCCGAGCAGGCTATGAAGGAAGGCGCTCCCCTGATCCACGAAGGCAAGGAGCGCAACATCGCCATGACCCTTGATGTCGAGCGAGGCAATATCGAGCGCGCGTTTGCCGAATCGGAGTTGATCGTCGAGGACACTTTTGAAAGCACACCCCAGTGGCACTGCGCCATCGAAACCATCGGCAGCGTCGCCGAGTGCTCGCCCAGCGGCAAATACACTATCTACATGAATACCCAGACGCTTTTCATGGCGCGATACCGGATCGCCGCGGCTCTGGGTGTGAGAGAAACTGACGTGCGCATTATTCAAAGCGCGGTTGGCGGTGGTTTTGGCGGAAAGTCTTGCGACGACAACAACGCCATTGTTTGCGCCCTATTGGCGCGCAAGTCCTGCAAGCCGGTAAATATCATTAACACGCGCGAAGAAGAATTTTTGGCCGGCAGCCGCCCCAGGGTCAACATGAACATCTGGGCTAAAATGGGCTTCAAAAAAGATGGGCGCATCCGCGCTAAGCAACTCCGAATCATCGCCGATAATGGCGCCTACTCCGGCAAAGCCCCGGCTATTGCCGGGGTCGCTGCCCTGCGCCATGACACCTGCTACAAGTACTCGGATGTTAAAACGCAGGCATATCTTGTTTATACGAACAAGATTCCTACTGGAGCCTTCCGTGGCTTCGGCAACCCCTCCGCCGAATGGGCCGTTGAGCAAATCATGGACAAGGCGGCTCACAACCTCGGCATCGATCCTCTCGATCTCGCCCGCATGAACGCCGCTGACCCTGGTTATGTCTCACCCCACGGGAATCGGGTGACTAGCTGCGAGCTCAGGCAGTGCATCGATCTAGTCGAAAAGATGATGGACTGGAAAGGAAAGCGGGCGCAAAAAAAACCAAACCGGGGTTTAGGGTTGGCATGCACGGTGCACGTCAGCGGGAAGCGCCACTTTGGCGACTACGACGGCGGTTCAGCCACAATCAAGGTGAACGAAGACGGCAAGGCGCTCATCCTAAGCGGCGAGGGCGAAGTCGGCCAGGGCGCAGCTACAGCCATGTGCCAGATCGCTGCGGAAGAATTGGGTTTGCCCCTCGAGGACGTGGAGATCTCGCGCGCCGATACAGACATGACCACCTTTTGCCTTGGCGCTTTTGGCAGTCGAGTCACCTATGTTGGCGGCAATGCGGTCAAAGACGCGGCCTCCAAGGTCAAGCAGCAGCTCTTGGATACCGCCGCCGAGATGCTGGAGGCGAGACAAGAAGATCTCGCTGCCGCCAATGGCAAAATCTTTGTGCGGGGCTCGGAGACAAGGTCGGTAACCGTGGCACAGTTGGCGCGTGCCCGTCTCTTTCGCCGCGGCGGCGCGCCGATTGTAGCTTCTGGGAGCTTCGACGCTGACTCGGTTTTGCAGGATGCTACGCGCTATGGCAACGAGTCAGGCGCGTACAACTTCGGCTGTCAGGCTGCTGAGGTCGAGGTCGATCCGGAAACAGGGCAGGTCAAAGTGCTTAAATACGTTGCGGCCTCCGATTGCGGCACGGTCATCAACCCCATAGGCGCGGAGGGTCAGGCAGAGGGGTCCGTGGCACAGGGGCTTGGCTATGCGTTGATCGAGGGTCTCAAGATGGAAGACGGCCGGCCGGTCAACCCGAACTTTTCCGACTACCGCATCCCTTCCATGCGCGACATGCCGCCACTCGAGCATGCATTTGCCGATTCCTATGAGCCGACCGGCCCTTTTGGCGCTAAAGGGCTTGGAGAACTCGGTATGGACCCCACGGCCGCCGTCATCAGCAACGCGATATTTGATGCTGCCGGGATAAGAATCAAAACCCTCCCGATCACGCCGGAAAAGGTCCTTAAAGCTCTTAAAGCGGTCAGCAATCAGGAGCCGACAAGAAAGGTTAAGCTGAAAGCTGATGGCTAAATACTGATGACTACGTAAATGGTCAAGTTCGAATATCTCGAGCCAACCAGCTTGAAGGAGGCGTGCGCGCTCCTTGATCAGCACCCAGATGATGCGAAGATCATTGCCGGCGGAACCGCGCTGATTATATGGATGCGCATGCGCCTCTTAAATCCACGACTTGTCATCAGCCTGGAAAAAATACCCGACTTTAACTACATCCGTTACGACGACAAGGATGGTCTCAGAATTGGGGCCGGAGCGCGCCACCGCGAGATCGAGCTGGCGCCGGCCGTCCGAAGCCACTATCCCCTCCTCCATGAGACCTTTCGTAAAGTCGCACAACCAAGAATCCGCAACATGGGAACCGTTGGCGGCAATCTCTGTCAAGGTGATCCCTTGACTGATCCGGGAGCATCTCTGATGGCGCTCGATGCGGAGGTCACCCTCACGCACAGCAAAGGGAAGCGGACCTTAGCTCTGGAAAAATTCTTCGTTGACTATTACCAGACCGATCTCCAGCCCGGGGAGATCCTTACTGAAATCCACCTCCCTCCCTCAATCAAACCACTAGGCTGGTCCCATATCAAATTCACCCCGCGGAGCGTAGAAGACTTTGCCACCGTCGGGGTTGCCCTCACGTTGCGCGCCCAAAAAGATACCTGCGAGGATATCCGCCTGGCGCTCAACTCTGTTGCTCCCACTATTCTTCGAGCCAAGCGGGCGGAGAACGTCCTGCGTGGCAAAAAGATCAGCGATGGCCTGCTACGAGAGATGGGAGAGACTGCTGCTACTGAGGTAGACCCGATGGACGACAACCGCGGTTCCGCCGAGTACAAGCGCGACATGGTGAAGGTTTTGGTCCGCCGCGCCGCCCAAGAGGCGCTGCAGAGAATATCGTTGCAGCTTTAGTTTTCTGTCAATAGGTGACGAGGCCAGAATTCTGCGGTCGACTCTCTCCCAGCAGCTTGATGTAGTCGCCTAGGATGTCCAAGGCTTCCTCAAGATGGACATCCAGCGGCTGCTCCGCTAAAGAATCGTTTTCCTTTTGTTTCAGAGCCGCAATCGGTTTGTCTTGATCCACCATTTCAAGAGTCATCTCAAAGATCTTCTTGTGGGTCCGTCTGCGCTGGGTGCGCTTTTCTTTGCGGATCTTCAGCCGATCTTCCTCATCGCTTTTTTCCCGCAGGCGCTCTCCCTCGTTGAGGGAAATGTGCTGCCTGGCGCGCTTTCTCTTTAAAAAGTCGATATCTTCCTTGATGTCGGCGAATTCGGCGTTGTGGGCGACGCGATCCCCGGATGTTTTCTGCAATGCGGCCACATGGGATTTGACCTGATCCGACCGCTCGAAGGCCACCGCCCCCGTCCTATCGGCCGGAAGGCTGTTTTCCAAGCTGGATTCGCCCAAATCCAGGGCGTCATTAACAGAAGGTAAGACAACGTCCGGCACGACGCCGGCCCTTTGGGTAGTGGCTCCGGAGATGCGATAGAATTTGGCCTGGGTCAATTTCAGCTTCCCTGGATCAGGAACTTGTTGCAGCCCCGCCGCCTGACTGAGAGAGAGGACCGTTTGAACGGTCCCCTTGCCGTGGGTTGCTTGATCGCCGACAATCACGGCCCGCCCATAATCCTGCAAACCAGCCGCGACGATTTCAGACGCCGAGGCGCTCACCCGCCCAACGAGAACGATGAGGGGTCCCTCATAAACCACTTTGGGATCGTTATCCTCCAGGATTTGCACCCCATTGCGGCTGTCTTTCACTTGGACCACCGGCCCCTGCCGGATGAACAGACCGGTCAACCTGATGGCCTCCTTCAAAACTCCGCCAGTGTTGCGTCGCAGATCCAGGATCAGCCCGGCGATTTTTTCTTTTTTCAGTCGCTGGAGGAGATTCTCAACATCCGCCGCGGATTTCTCGTAAAAGGTGGGGAGCGTGATTATCCCTAATCCCCCTCCGTTGCTCCCCCCCTCCGGGTAGTCCACGATTCTGGCCTTAGCCTTTTGCTCGGTAAGCTTGAACTCGTCCCGAATCAGACGAACAACCTTCCGACTCGAGTTGTCAACCGAAGGGACAGGGATGATCGTGAGGCGAAGTTCCGTATGTCTCGGGCCACGAATCATCTCTACCACCTCTTTAAGCTTCATACCCACGACATCGACCGGCCTCTCGTCACCCTGCCCCACAGCGATAATCTGGTCATTGGGATGGAGAAGCTTGCTCAGATCCGCTGGCCCTCCGGGTATCAAGCTCTCGACCTTGATGGTGCCGTCCTCTTCCCGCAATACCGCCCCTATGCCCGTCAGGGACAACTTGAGGTTACTGATTTCGAAATTGGCGGCGCTGGTCGGGCTCATATAAGCCGAGTGCGGATCGTAGCTTTGAGCCAGGGCAGACAGGTAGGTTTGTAATATTTCTTCTGAATCGAACTTCAGCATCCTGTCGAGCAAGCGATCGTAGCGCCTGGCAATCGTCCTCAAAGTCTCCTCGGGCCTTTCGTTCGCCAAACGTCCATCCATGAGTTCGTACTTCAAGCGCAAGCGCCAGAGATTGTTCGCTTCAGTTTCGTCCCGCGGCCAGGGGGCTTTGTTCCGGGCCACCAAAAATGTCTCGTCTTGCGTGAAATCGAATCTCTGCTGAAGCAGTTTCTTTACAAGTGAATGGCGTTCGTCCAAACGCAAAAGGAAGCGGTCAAAAATCTCGAAGGCGGGAGCGGCATTGCCTATCAGCGTGGCGTCATCCAGGGTTGTGCCAAAGCGCTTTTCCAGCTCATTCACATCGGTCTGCAAGAAAACAAGATGGTTATAGTCAAGCGCGTCCAGATAATTTCTCAAAAATCTGCGGGAAACGCTGTCGTCAAGACGGGTTTGTTGATAATGCGCCTGTTCCAGGAGCCTCCCCACTGCTTGTGCAATTTTCCCTGCCTGTTGGCGGTTGAACTCTGCTGCCGCCGCCCACGTCAACATCCACAGCGCGAATAGCAACGCCGTGCCAATCGTTCTTGCCAGCTTCATAGTGTTCTTAGTATAGATCAACAACCCGTCCAAGGTAAACTGGCCGGGCCTGAGCTTGGCCTGGAGGTAGGGCTGGACATCTGCCCCCAACTGGGGTAAGAGGCGGTTAAATTATCTGGCTGTATGGAGGGAAGGCCATGCTTCAAATCGTTGAGGCCTTGGGACCTGACAGCGACTTGACAGAGAAATATAGCTCGGAGCTGGCGAAGGTCAGCTTTCGCTGAATGCAGTGGCGCCTATGTCTCCCGGAAGTGAAGCTCGATTAGGAAGAATCCTCACCCTGCTAGATCCGATCAGGATACTCCTCCTTGTATCACCCCTGATTCTCACCAGCACCCCCCAGGCCCAGCAGGACCGAACGCCAGTTTCCATAAAGGTCCTTTTGGATCTCCAGAAAAAAATCTCATGTAGGCAGCTCGCTACCACGGTGGCGCAAAGAGGGATCGGCTTTGACCTGACCGAGGAGGTGAAAGAGAGACTCAGAAAGGCTCAGGTATGCGAGGACGTCATCGCCGCGGCTGGCAAAGAAGAAGAAAAGAAGGCACGGGAGAAGGCAGCTAAGATACAGGGTCATATCGAACTCGGAAGGGGCCACCTCGCTCAGCAAAGACACAACGAAGCTGTAGCGGAGTTCGAAAAGGCGAGGGCCCTGGATCCGGCAAACGAAGAGGCGAAAACCCTCCTGGAGAGGGCGGAACATATCAGCAGAGCAGAGGCGTCGCTTGAAGGCGTTAAAACCCTCTCCTTGGATGCGGTCGAGCAGATGCTTCTAGCCGGCTTCAGCTCGCAGCGGATAATCAACCTTATAGAAGAGAGAGGCACGAACTTCGAAGTGTCGGCGGATGCAAGGAAACTCCTCCGGCTTCGCGGCGCCGATGAACAGGTACTTGAAGTACTGGGAAAAAAAGGGGAGGAATACGCCCTGCGCAAACTGGCGGACGAGGAGAGAAAAGCTGAGGAGATGTCCCAACGGGCAAGGCTCCTCATAGATCAGGCAGAGGAACTCCTCCGGCAGGCTGAGAGGGACAAGACGAGAGCAGCGGCCGAGAAGAGGCGCCTGGAACGCAAGCTAGCGGTCCGCGCCGAGGAGGAAAGAAGAAGGAAAACAGAAGAAAAAAAGCGAATGGAAGAGCTAGCACGCTTGGAAGACAAAAGAAAACAGGAAGAGGAGCGCCGCAAGGCTGAGGAGCTTGCCAGGGCGAAGGCTGAGGAAGAGAGACGCAGGCTAGAGGAGCTGGCACGCCTGGAAGAGAAGAGAAAGGAAGAGGAGGAGAAAAAACGGTCAGAGGAGGAACGGCGCGAGACGCAAGAGTTCGCCAGAAAGAGGGCCGAAGAGGAGAAAAAGAGGCTAGAAGAACTGGCACGCCTGGAAGTAAAGAAAAAACAAGAGGAGGAGACGAAACAACTGGCAGAGGAGCAAAGGAGGTTAGAAGAGAGACAAAAACGCGAAGGGGAAGGAAAGAGGCTAGAAGAGGAACGTCGCAAGGCTGAGGAGCTTGCCAGGGCGAAGGCCGAGGAAGAGAGACGCAGGCTAGAGGAGCTAGCGCGCCTGG
>JACPSE010000144.1 GCA_016193465.1 Deltaproteobacteria bacterium | reverse complement strand
GACCAGCATACCTATGCCTGAGATCAGCCGTTTCTTCGGCATCGTCATCAAAATGTTCTTCGACGATCACAATCCCCCACACTTCCATGCGGAATACGGCGGTGACCTTGCACTGATCGATATCCGCAGTTTGGCCGTGTTTTCAGGGCGGTTGCCGCCCCGCGTAACCGGTCTCGTGATCGAGTGGGCAACGCTTCATCAGCAGGAGCTTCTCGCCGACTGGGATAGGGCAGGGGCACGAGAGGAGCTCCAAAAGATCGCGCCCTTGGAATGAGAACGGCTAACATTGGGTTGAGACCGACAGGGCGGCTCACCCGCAACGTTAGCCAGGCTGTTATGGCTGTGTTAGACTTGATCGATGCCAGAGTTGAGCCGCTTTCTTGGGATCGTGATCACGATGTTCTACCGAGAACACGCGCCGCCGCACTTTCATGCCACATATGGCGACTTCGACATCGAAGTCTCGATTGAGGATGGTGTGGTGACGGGGAAGTTTCCGAAGCGCGCCCTCCGGCACGTTCTCGAGTGGTACGATCTTCACAAGCAGGAACTGCACGAGAACTGGACGCTTGCAACCCGGCGCAAACCGCTGAAAAAGATTCCGCCCCTGGAGTAATGTGATGATAAGAGTGATCGAGGCACGATATGTAAAAGATTATGTGGTGTGGCTTCGCTTCAGCGATGGCACCGAGGGCAAACTTGATCTGCGCGGAGAATTACACGGCGAGATCTTCGAGCCTCTGAGAGATAAAAGGCTCTTTCGTTCCGTGGCGGTCCATCCCGACTGGCACACCATCGCGTGGCCAAATGGAGCCGACTTTGCGCCGGAGTTTCTCCATGCCGCCGTGAAGGCCCGGCTAACAAAGCGTTCCAGCCGCCCGCGGCCACAGAGCCGTTCGCGCGGACATGCGAGGGCCGGCGCTAGCCGCAACGGCTGAGCTTGGTGTTGAGCCTGTAGAAAAAGGTAGATCGAGAAATTTACAAGAAAAGCGACCTCCGTATTTGGCTTTTAAGCGATGATCTCGGATCGAGAGACCATTCAGGTACCCCCAATTTGGCACTTTTTTAGTTGCTGGGACTTTTTCTACAGGCTCGTGGAGCGAAAGGCTTCATTGACACCCCTTTGAAATTGTCCTACATTGTACGACATGAAGACAAATGTTCTCACAATCAGGCTCGATAAAGATCTGGACAACCTGTTAACCAAGGCGAGTCGTCAGTCAGGAAGAAACCGCAGTGAGGTTGCCCGAGAGGCCCTTCGTCGCCAGCTTCGCATCAGTCAGTTTGAGGCACTGCGGCGCAAGATCATGCCTTTTGCAGAGGCGCGCGGTTATCTAACCGACGAAGACGTGTTCGCCGAGGTGTCGTGAGGGTTTTCCTGGATACAAATGTCCTGGCCAGTGCAGCGGCAACTCGCGGTCTTTGCGCAGATGTTCTGCGCGAGGTTCTCACTTCACACGAACTTTTGACATCAGCACAAGTACTGAGCGAACTGAAGCGTGTCCTGAGGACCAAGTTCGGTGTGGCTCAGGATTTGATTGATGACTTCATCTCGCTGATGCGGGAAGATACGGTGCTTGCCGAGCCCGACCAATTTCCGACGGTCGAAATTCAAGATCAGGATGACTTACCTATTCTGTCGGCTGCGATATCGGCTGGAGCCGATGTGTTCGTGACAGGTGACAAGGAAATCTTAAATATAGGTCGAATCGAGAAACTGGCAATTCTTTCCCCCAGACAGTTCTGGGAGAAACTGAAGGCCCAACCACAGCGTAGAGCCGGACGCGGAAAACCGCGCCGCTCACGCTAAACGTTCGGCGGACGAGAGCGCGAGGGACCCCGGACACAGCGTCGCACTTGACTATGTATAGACTCCGGTCTAGACTGCATCCATGAAAACCGCTCGTGCAAAGTTGTTCCAGAACGGTGGTAGTCAGGCGGTGCGCCTTCCGAAGGAGTGTCGCTTCACTGCTCAACGGGAGGTTCTGGCGCGCCGGGAAGGCCGGCGCGTGATCCTCGAGCCGGCGGATGAGTGGTCAGACAAGTTCCGAGCTTGCCTGGGCGCTTGGTCCGGGGAGATCCCCCGCCCTGGGCAGCGGCAGGTCCGAGATCTTCGTGACCCGTTTGCCTGATGCCTCGGTACATGCTCGACACGGATACGGTGAGCTTTGCTCTCCGTGGTAAGGGACGGGTTGCGACATACCTGCTGAAACATCGGCCATCAGAGATCTGCATCAGCTCGATCACCCTGGCCGAGCTGCGCTTTGGTGCCGAGGCGAGACGATCCCAGAAGCTTCACGGCCTCATAGGCACCTTTGTGGACGCCGTGGCGGTCGTGCCCTTCGACCAGCGGGCGGCGGATCGCTTTGCGGCCGTTGCAGCCTCGCTGGCGCGGCGTGGTGAGCCCATCGGTACATTTGACACGCTTATCGCGGCGCATGCACTGTCGTTGGGGCTTACATTCGTCACGAACAACTTGAAGCACTTCGAGCGGGTGGCAGGGCTCAAGACGGAGAACTGGATCTAAGGTCAGTAAAGGGGTCAGCAGTCAGCATAAATAGTTGCGCGAGGATCAGGTCTTTACCTGTGCAAGACCCTTGTCAGCGCGAGATTGACGCCACCGACCGCCAGATCGACCAAGTCGCCTGCAAATTCTACGGGTTGACGGAAGAAGAGCGCCTGCCCTTTGATTGAAATAGGTCTTAGGCTATAATTCGCACCGATAGTTATTTTGAGAGCGCAAGAATGAGCGATCTGGGAGTGATTATCTTGGCGGCAGGCGAGGGCAAGCGCATGAAGTCCAGCCTGCCTAAGGTGCTCCACCCGTTGGGAGGAAAACCGCTTCTCTTGCATCCTCTTGAGACCGCCCGCAGCTTGAACCCGAAGAGAATAGCGATTGTCGTGGGGCACGGCGCGGAGGCAGTAAAAGAAATTTGCGGCGATGACGGCGTCGTATGGGTCTTGCAAGAAAAACAGCTCGGCACGGGCCATGCGGTCGGCTGCACTCGGGAAATCTTCCGTAATTTTTCTGGCGACCTTTTGATCCTGAGCGGCGATGTCCCTCTCATCTCCAAAGAGAGCCTGCTCGGACTGCTGCGCCACCACCGTGAGCAAGACGCGGAGCTAACGCTCCTGACCGCGGTTTTGAACCAGCCCTCCGGTTATGGCAGGATCTTGCGCGACGAGAAAAAAGAGCTGGTTGGCGTTGTCGAGGAACGAGACGCGGTTAGCTGCGAAAAAGAATTCAAAGAGGTGAACGCGGGCATCTACGCGGCTTCCCCGCGTTTTCTCTATGCCGCGTTGAGAGAACTGGACAGCAACAATGAGCAAGGCGAATACTATCTGCCGGACATCGTGGGCATTGCCCGAAAGAGCGGCAAGCCCGTCCGAACCGTGCGCGCCGGGGACGCGCGAGAAATCCTTGGCATTAACACGAGAGAGGAGCTTGCCTTTATGGAAAGGACGTTGCAGGAAAGAATCAATCGCAGATGGATGGAAGCAGGCGTCACTCTCAAGGATCCGCAGACAACCTATATTGAGGAGGGGGTGACGATCGGCAAGGACACCGTCATAGGCCCGAACACCCATCTCTTGGGGAAAACGGTCATCGGAGAGCGCTGCCGGATCGACGGCAGCGCTTACGTCACTAACGCCCAGGTGGCGAACGAGGTCCATCTCAGGTTTTCTGTTGTCCTGACGGATTGCCGGATCGCCGAGGGCGCCATTGTCGGCCCCTTTGCCCATCTCCGGCCCGGCACCTCGCTCGGGCGCGGCGTGCACATCGGCAACTTCGTGGAGACCAAAGAAGCCATCATCGGCGAGGGAACGAAGGCAAATCACCTCACCTATCTAGGCGATGTCACCATCGGCCGCCAGACTAACGTCGGCGCCGGCACCATCACGTGCAATTACGACGGCTTCCAAAAATACCGAACCACCATCGGCGACCGCGTGCAGGTCGGCAGCGACTCAACGCTAGTGGCGCCGGTCCGTCTCGGAGACGACGTTTACGTAGCTACCGCCACCACTGTGCGTCACGATGTCCCGGCGGGGGCACTGGTCTACAACGAACGGAGGGAGAAGGCGCGGGCGGGCTGGACGGAGCAAAAGCGGAAGAAGATGAAGAAGGGCTGAATCGTGCTCCGTGATCGTGGCTCGTGCTCGTGAAGGTTGAAAGAAGAAACAGGATTGCCAGAGCCCGGCCACAAACAGGAATGACGAACACGAACAACGAACACGAGTAACGATCATGTGCGGCATTGTCGGATACATAGGGAGCCGCGAGGCCGGCCCGATCCTTTTAGAAAGCCTTAAAAAGCTTGAGTACCGGGGCTACGATTCGGCCGGAATAGCCGTTCTCAATGACGGTCGGGTAACCATCCGCCGCTGCGAAGGGAAGCTCGCCAACCTCGAGAAAATCCTGTGCCAAAGGCCGGTCCGAGGAAGCGTGGGAATCGGTCACACGCGCTGGGCAACTCACGGCAAGCCCTCCGAGACCAACGCCCACCCGCACCGCGCCGGTGACGTCGTGGTGGTGCATAACGGCATCATCGAGAACTATCTGGAACTCAAAGAACACCTTCTCAAAAGGGGCGCGCGCTTTGAATCAGAGACCGACTCCGAGATCGTTGCCCATCTGGTGGACGAGAAAATCCAAAAGGATACGGACTTCCTCACGGCGGTGCAAAAGAGCCTGAAACAGATTCACGGTTCCTATGCCCTGGTCTTCCTCAATCAAAAAAAACCTGACCGGTTGATCGTGGCCAAGAACTCGACTCCCGTCGTGGTGGGCTGGGGAGAGGGCGAAAGCTTCGTTGCCTCCGACATCCCGGCGCTGCTCGACTACACCCGCAGGGTGACCTTTTTGGAAGACGGCGAGATCGCCGAGGTGACCGCACAGGGCTTCCGCATCCTGGATGGAAAGGGGAAAACCATCCGCCGGCCATTCAAGGAAATCACCTGGGATAACGTAGCTGCCCGCAAGGGGGGCTACCGCCATTTCATGCTCAAAGAGATTCATGAGCAGCCGCGGGCGCTCGCTGACACCTTCCGCGGCCGCATCTCTCTCAGGGAGGGGAAAGTCAGCCTGGGGGACATCGATCTCAAGGCCAGCTCTGTCAAACAGATCAAGCGGATTCATCTCGTCGCTTGCGGCACCGCGTGGCACGCCGCGCTGGTGGGGAAATTCATGCTGGAGGAGATAGCGCGGATCCCCGCCGAGGTAGACTACGGATCGGAGTTTCGTTATCGATCCCCCCTGATCGATTCCCGTTCTCTCCTTCTCCTGGTCAGCCAATCGGGAGAGACGGCCGACACCTTAGCCGCCGTTGATATGGGCCGGGAGAAAAAAGCACACATACTCTCCATCTGCAACGTGGTGGATTCTACCCTCGCGCGCAAATCCGACGGGGTATTATATACCCACGCCGGGCCAGAGATCAGCGTAGCGAGCACCAAGGCCTTTACCACCCAGGTGGCTGCCCTCTACCTTTTAGCGGTTGGCCTCGGACGCTTGAGCGGATGGCTGAACCGCGCCAAGGCAAAAAAACTCCTAGAAGATCTCATGCATCTGCCGCACTGGGTGGAAGAGGCCCTAAAGCTTGAGAGTCAACTGGAGGCGCTGGCGCTGGATCTCAGCGGCGCTTCCGATTTTCTCTATCTAGGGAGAGGAATCAACTACCCGATTGCCCTGGAGGGCGCCCTCAAGTTAAAGGAGATATCTTACATCCACGCCGAGGGATACCCTGCCGGCGAGATGAAGCACGGCCCAATAGCCCTGATCGATGAAAACATGCCCGTCGTGGTTCTCCTGCCCAAAGACCACTATTTTCACAAGACGCTTGGAAATCTCAAAGAGGTGGAGTCGAGAGATGGCAAGGTGATTGTCCTCACCGACCAGGAGCCTGGTCCTCTCGAAGCGGCGGCCTACCGGGTGCTGACCGTGCCCAAAGCCTCCCATTTTCTCACTCCGATTGTGCTCACGATCCCACTTCAGCTTTTGGCTTATCACATCGCCGTATACCGCGGCACCGACGTGGATCAACCGCGCAATCTGGCCAAGAGCGTAACGGTAGAATAAGGATCAGTTGGACTCAGGCCTGACGTAAGCCCGGTGAAAGGGAATTTGAATTCCATCTTCCTTGAAGCGCTTAAAGATTCGCTTTCTCATTTCATGTTGAACCAGAAATTGGTCTGCGAACCTTCTCACGTAACAGGTAAGGGTAAAGTTCATAGCAAAATCTCCAAATCCGGGAATAAACCGGACAAAGGGCTCGGGGTAACCGAGCAGCCCCTCCACCTCCCCCACAGCCTTTTTGACTTCGTCGAGCAAAATCTCCTCGACCCCTTGAGGATCCGAGTCGTAAGAGACCCCGACTGGAATTAGCACCGCCATTCGCTCCTCCGGCAGGTCAAAGTTGGTGATGATCGTTTGCGCCAGTTTGTTATTTGGCACTACGACTATATTGTTTTGCAGCGTACGGATATGGGCGGAGCGCCAGCCAATGCGATCCACAAAACCCTCCTGGCCGCTTTCCAGGCGGACATAGTGACCCATCTCAATGGGACGGTCCGCCTTGAGATAGAGTCCGGCAAAAAAGTTCCCAAGCGTATCTTGCAGGGCGATGGCGACTGCCAAGCTGCCGATTCCCAGGGTCGTGATAATCGGCGTGAGCGTGATCCCCAGATTATCCAGGATGATCATCCCCCCCACGGCGATGAACACGATCTTGATGAGCGCTTCGACCGGGCCTTGGATATTGCCCATGGCCTCATAACGGGCACCAATGTTCCGCAGGATCTGCAGGGCTGCCTTGCCTAAAACAAAGATCAAGAGCACGAGGCCCGACAGGGCCAGCACGCGGTCGGCCACGCGAAGGATCTTGGGCGGGAGAGGAACCGCATCCAGCACAATCAAAAGCACACCCACGATGAGAAATGGGAAGAAGTAGCTCCTGAGAAGCCGGTAAAATCGGCTATCGGACTCCTTGACGAGCTCCGGCATGGATCTCCTCAGCACCCACAGAGTGACCGAGCTGACAAGATAAGCGAGGATCACCGTGGCAAGCAGGAGAAGAGGCAAGACTACCCACGGAGGTATGAGAATTTTGACGCCAAAAAAATCAGTCATGAGGTCGCCTGCCTTACCTTAGCTAGAGCTGAATGAAAATCCGCTTTTTGAAATCCTCGGGCACATAAGTAAATCTCAGAGGAACCTTTGCGGGTGGATTCAGGGCGAGCGCGTTGAAGCGCGCGGAAGCGGCGTTTGAGCTCTGCACAGAGGGAATTCAGTTCCCCGCCGACAAAAGTCTTCACCAGAAAATTCCCCCCTGGCCTGAGAAGCCGGCAGGCGATTTCCAGCGCCGAGCGGACCAGCTCGGCGGAGCGACTCACATCCGCGTCGCGGATGCCACTCAGACGAGGGGAAAGATCAGAAAGGACGCAATCAGCCAAGGCGCCTAGAAGCTCCACTATTTTCTTCTGGCACTCCTCGGCAGTGACATCCCCTTGGAGAATACCGACGTTTTCTCCTTTCAGAGGCTCGATAGGCTGGATATCCACGCCGAGGACCTTTCCTTTTTCTCCCGCCAGTCGGGCAGCAACCTGCAGCCAGCCACCGGGCGCCGCTCCGAGATCGACCACACGGTCACCAGACTTTATGAGATGAAATCGCTGGTTTAGTTCTAAGAGTTTGTAAGCAGCGCGCGAGCGGTATCCTTCCGTCTTTGCCCTGCGATAATAGGGATCCTTCGGTTGGTAACTCATGACGTGAACCGGGGGGCGCTGTCAAAAAAAAGCCCAGCCGTCTTTTCTCGGCTGGGCCTTGGAGATGCAGCGGGCTCTCGCTACGGCGTCGCGACTCTCAACTCGACCCGGCGATTAACCGCCCGGGCCCAATCCGTTTGCTGGTCGACGACCGGCTTGGATTCTCCGAAACTGGCAACTGACATTCGCACAGGATCGATTCCAAGCTGCGCGAGCTCTTTCATCACCTTGTCCGCCCGCTGGAGCCCAAGCCGCTGATTGTATTCCTCGCTGCCGATGTAATCGGCATGGCCCTCAATGACGATCACGAACTCCGACTTCTCTTTCATTTTCTGGGCGGCCAGATAGACTCTGCCCTTGCCTAGATCCGTAAGATCAGCCGAGTCAAAGCGAAAGGCAACATCGGGGAGAACAACTTTTTCCACCTCGACAATCTTGGAAACCTCTTTGAGAACTGCCTTCTCTACCGTAACCTCTCTGACAGTCACCCGCTCCGCGACCGGCTCTTGCGGTACAGCCTTCCTGGGCGCTTCGGCAGCTTTCATGCGCACCCGTTTTGACGCTCCAAAGTCATAGGCAGGCTGGGGCTCGCCGAAGAACGCGGGATGGTCGTGATGGCCGAAAACATATTCGAGCTCTTTCGAGCCACTAACCAGCGAGTGAAAAGGTCTAGCGGCAATCCACTCCAGCAGAACACCAACCGGATGGGCAAAATAGGCCACCACTCTAAAGGGGTGGGATTGACTGTCGTCATATTCATCCGCCAGGGACGGCCGCGATGCCGAAAAGAGAGAAAGCAACAGAAAAAGCAAAACCGTCAAAAGCCGTAAGGTTTTCATAAGAACCTCCTGAGCTATTTTGAAAAGATGTTTTATTATAATTTTTAATCCCCCGCTTGTCAAACGGCCCGAGGAAGGCGGAAACAGCCTTGTAAAAATGGGTCCGGTGGTTTATGAAAGAAAAATCATCGCCACCGAGGAGCTTGCATGGGTCGGCTTGAACAGATCAAGGAAAAATGGAACCAGCTAAGAGAAACGGACTCCCTGTTATGGCTCATCACCCTAGGCCATACCTTCACTCATTGGTGTCCGGCGACTTTTTTTCTCTTGCTTCCATTCCTCGTTCGCGAGTTAAACCTGAACTACAGTCAGGCGGGTTTCCTGATTACCGCCAGGTCGGTGGCGAGCATCGCCATCAATATTCCCTCTGGTATAGCCGTGGACGTCATCGGCAGAAGGGGTTTGATGATGGCCCTAGCCCTGGCTTGGACCGGCATTCCCTACTTTCTTGTCGGTTTAAGTTCCAGCTATTTTTGGGTGGCGGTTTTTATGGCCTTCGTGGGCATGGGTAACTACCTCTGGCATCCAGCGGCCATCTCCACTCTTTCCGAAAAATATCCTGAAAGGCGAGGTTTCTCCATCGCCGTTCACGCCGTGGGTCCCAATATCGGGGAAGGCATTGCCCCCTTGCTGGTCGGCGTGCTTCTGGTCTATTTCTCGTGGCGCAATGTCCTCTTTCTGAATCTCATTCCCGGGCTCGTGATCCTTTTTGTCCTGTGGAAGTTCCTCTTCGGCAAACCTGAGATCCAAGGCCCCAGCAAGAAAGGGGTTTCCGTCTCGCACTATGTGAGCGGGATTAAGAGCATGGCCCGGAATCCTCATCTCCTCCTCCTGGTTTGTGTCGCCGGCATGCGTTCGATGACGCAAACGGGCTTGAACACCTTCCTGCCAATCTATTTGACCAACCAGTTAGGTCTCTCCAGCGCCCTGGTGGGGCTTTATATCTCAGTGGCCCAAACTGCCGGCATGGTCTCCACCCCTCTGGCCGGCGGATGGTCGGACAAGAGCGGCAGGAAACCCGTCATCGCTACCGGACTCTTCTCGACCAGCATGGTTTTGATTGTCCTCGCCTATTTTCAAGTTGCCTGGTTATTCATTGCAGTTTTGGCCCTGCTGGGGTTTTTTCTATACGCCATCAGACCTGTTATCTGGGCGTGGGTCTTAGATCTGGGGCCGAAGGATTTGGGGGGAACGACAGTGAGTTTTTTCTCCGGCGCTCAGTCCCTGTTCAGTTCCCTGTCACCGGTCCTGTGCGGCTTCATCGCTGACCGGTGGGGCATCCTGGCTGCTTTCTATTTTCTTG
This sequence comes from Deltaproteobacteria bacterium, assembly GCA_016193465.1. GTDB lineage: Bacteria > Desulfobacterota > Binatia > UBA9968 > UBA9968 > UBA9968. The sequence continues at coordinate 28,841 of JACPSE010000144.1, read as the reverse complement.
CCGGCACAATCTTGCTCGCCAACTTTATTGTCCTTGCCATACCGGAGGCAAGGAAAGAAGATGCCGCTTTTGTGGGAAAGACGGTGGAGAGCCAACAACCATAGAAGGCGTCCAGGCTTTCTTAGAGAAGAGAAAACCCTCCTGGCGTCATCGCTAAGGAGGAACTTTCTTATGGCGGGGTTTGTTATAGCGAAAAGAAGAGCACGATAATGATGGGCGAGTTCAAAATTAAGATTACCAGGGATCAAGGCGAGATACGAGAAGCGCAGAGGCTGAGATTTGAGGTTTTCAACCTCGAGATGAAAAAAGGGCTGGCGGGGTCCTACCAGCGAGGCCTGGACGCCGATGACTACGACCCTCTATGCGAGCACCTTATCGTCCGTGACTTAGACAGCGGCAGGGTGATAGGGACCTATCGCCTCCTGCTAGGCGTGCAGGCCCGCCGGCACATCGGCTTCTATTCGGAAAGGGAATTTAATTTGGAGAACATCAAAAGGCTTGATGGGGGACTGCTAGAAGTGGGACGCTCCTGCGCCCACAAAAATTACCGGGACAGATCGCTCATCTCCCTCATGTGGGACGCCATCGCCGATTACGTGAAGAGCCATAAGGTCAGGTACGTTTTTGGATGCGCCAGTCTCTTGACCACCCAGCCCGCAGAGGTGGGCCAGTTTTACTCTTATCTAAAAGAAAAATACTACGCTCCACAGGAGTTTAGAGTCCACCCTGTGCCGGAAAAGATATTTCACGGCTTGGACGAGGAGGTGTCCGTTTCGGACGAACGGGCGATATTTATGCGATTACCGAGTCTCATCAAAGGATATTTGAGGATCGGGGCGCTGCTCTGCGGCCCGCCAGCCTTGGACATGGAATTTGGCACAACCGATCTTTTTTTGCTCCTGGACGTGACCCGGATGAACGCCGATTATCTGCGCCGTTTCGGTTTTATAGGATCAAGCGTACAAAATGCGGCTGGTTAGGCTAGCTGTCCTCCTGATCTTCTGGCCCCTCTTTTTCGCCGCAGCGCTCCTGCTGCATTCGCTACTTTTTGTCTCTGGATCCCGCAGACGCTGGAGATCGATGAGCCGAGTGATCAACCGAAACTTCGCCGCCTTTGTGCGCACCCTTCTCAACATAAAGGTCCGAGTAGAAGGAGAAGCGAAAGGCGCAGAGAGCGGCGGTCATTGTATTGTCACTAACCACATGGGTTACATCGATGGCATTGTTCTAGGCAGTCTCTTCCCCATCATCTACGTCTCCAAAAAGGAGGTTCGAGGATGGCCTTGGATCGGCCAGTGGACCGCACTGTGCGGAACCATCTTCATCGACCGCCAGAGGAAAGAGAAGATTCCGCTGCTGGTAGCAGAGATGGCGGAGAAGTTAGACCAGAAAGCGAACGTTCTTCTCTTTCCTGAAGGTACTTCAACCAACGGGGATCGCTTGCTGCCTTTTCAATCCGCCCTATTTGCGGCGCCGCTACGCGCTCGGGCCCCCATACTGCCGGTGACCCTCTCCTACCGCAACGTCGACCACCAGCCATTGACCACCGCCAACCGGGACCGAGTTTACTGGTATGGCGACATGGAGTTTTTAGGCCATTTCTGGGAGCTCCTAGCGGTGCGGCGCATCGAGGTTACCGTTCAGATCCACCCTACGATAGAGACCTCCCGTTATAGGAACGATTCGTCGGGTCGAAAAGCGCTCAGCCAAGCGAGCTACGACAGCATTGCGGGCAAAGGGAAAACGGCGCAAGAACGGCAGGCGTCTTTTTATTAAGTTCCGGCTAGCTGCTTCCTGATGTTTTCGACAAATTCTTGCAGCATCTGATCGGCCTTTTTACGAATAATCGGTTGACCGAACTCGCCGATTTTGCCCAGGATGTTGACATCGGTCTCGACCACGAGTTCGGTTTCTTTAGGGCCAATCTCTTTTAGCTCCATGCTGGTTTGACCCTTGACCGCCCCGGCGGCCATCCGGTCGCTCGCTTCCGCCCTCAGCGCAGCCCGCCAACTCCCGCGGTCGCACTGCTCCAAAATAATCTTCCCTTGCAGGTTCAGAGAGATCGGACCCACGCGCACTTTGAGAACGCCCTGGTAAGTGATGTCATCGATCTGAGTGACTGTCTCCACTCCGGGAAGCGAGCGCGCCACTTTAGGCACGTCCATGAGAAAGTCCCAAAGAGGCTCGCGAGCCACGGAGATCACTGCACGCTGGTTAAACTTCATTTTTTCCTCCTCCTTGGCCCCTTGCGAGTCCGGCTGCTTTTGCTTTTTTTGGCTAAACTGTCCAGGGCAGCTTCCAGGGCGCGGCGCGTAAAAACTCCCGCCATCTCCCTCTTGTAGGCCGCGGAGCCACGGAAGTCGCTCACCGGATCAACGACCTGCTTTGCCTTTTCCCCGGCCTCGCGCAGAGCCTCAGCCTTGACCGGCTGTCCACGCAACACGGCTTCTGCCTCCCGCGCTCGGATCGTTGTAGTTCCTACGCTCCCCAGGACAATCCGCACATCGGCGAAGATTTTCCTGGCCCGGTCCAGGGTGACCACGGCTGCGGCGGAAACCGTGGCATAATCATCAGCGGTGCGGGGCAGGAACTTGAGAAAAGCGCCAGCGCTATTCGGCGGTAATCGAGGAACAAAGACCTCAGTAATAATCTCGTCCGGATTGAGCACAGTCTCATAGTAATCGGTAAAAAATCCGTCCAACGGGATGAGCCTGCTGCCATTGGCCGAGCTTGCCTTCACTGTCGCCCCCAAGGCAATCAAGGTAGGCGGGGGGTCTTGGTTGGGATCGGCATGCGCCAGTCCGCCGCCAACTGTCGCCACATTGCGCACCCGGATGGTGGCGACGCGCCGGTAGGTCTCGGCCAGGAGCGGTATCTGTCGGCGCACCACGGAAGAGGTCTCAACTTCGCGGTGAGTAGTCAGCCCGCCGATTCGCAGCCCGCCGTCTCTCTGGGCTATGCCGCTTAATCCGCGCACCGAACGCAAACTAATCAGGCAAGATGGCCGAACAAGGCGCTGCTTCATCAGGATAACGAGAGCGGTGCCGCCGGCGATCAGCTTGGCGTCGGCGCCGAATTCCTTTAGCTCGTGGTGCACTTCTCTCAGGGTCTTAGGGGTACGGTATTCGAAGGGTATCATGGCCCATTCCTTATCTAGCGAATTGGTGCGCTTTCTGGATCGACTCGATAATCTTGTAGTAACCCGTGCAGCGACAGAGGTTGCCCATCATCCACTCCTTGACCTGCTCCTCGCTAGGCTTGGGAATCTCGTCCAGCAGGGCCTTGGCCGCTACCACCTGACCCGGGGTGCAAATGCCGCATTGGAAGCCGCCGTATTTAATGAAGCTCTTTTGCACCGGATGGAGCTCTCCATTTTTGGCCAACCCCTCGACGGTCGTGATCTGGCGGCCGTCGGCAAAGACCGCCAACGCAAGACACGAACTAATCATCTCCCCGTCCATTAACACAGTGCAGGCGCCGCAAACGCCAACGCTGCAACCCTCTTTGGTGCCGGTCAGCCCTAGATCGTAACGCAAACAATCTATCAAAAGACGGTTGGTGGGGACTTCCACCTCCACCTTCTTCCCGTTGACGCGCATGCGGATATTCTTTTTCATCGCTGTTCCTTTCTCTTCGGCGTGGCAGTGCCTTCTATGCCGCCGTCCGGGTGACAACCCATTGAGGCTATGTTATAGAAAGAATTTGAACAAACTGCAAGAAGGGCCTGAGGCTAGAGCCCATTTCGTCCGCAAGCGGAAAGGATGAAACCGGCAACGTAAAGTGGCGAGACCGTTCAGCGAACAGCTAAGACGTCAGGCGGACCCTATCTGGCGTTCGATTTACGCCCATCCTTTTCTGACCGAGCTCCATGCCGGCACTCTACCGATGGACCGTTTTGCCTACTTCATTCTCCAGGACTACCTCTATCTCCTCGACTTCGCCCAGGTCCTTTGCCTGGGCGGGGCCAGGTCTCCAGATCTCAAGACCCTGGAAATTTTTACCCGCCACGCGCTTATCGCCGTCGAGGTGGAAAGGAGCTTCCACGCCGCCTTTGGCAAGTGGCTGGGTTTTTCCCGGAAACAGCTCGACACGGCCCCTAAGGCGCCGATTACCGAAGCCTACACGCGCCACCTGCAGGCGGTAGCACGTGGCGGGAGCCTGGGCGAGATCGTCGCCGCGGTGCTTCCCTGCTACTGGATCTACGGAGAGGTAGGAAAGAGACTCCATAAGAAGCGCTATAAGGGACCGAAGATTTACCGCGAATGGATCGAGACCTATGCCTCGGAAGAGTATTGGAAACCTGTGCGGGAGCAGATCCGTCTGATGAACCACTTAGGAACGAGCGCCAGAGCCGAGGAAAAAAAGCTCATGCTCTCCCACTTTCTCCTCAGCAGCCGCTATGAGTTTCTCTTTTGGGATCAGGCCTACCGTTTGGAACAATGGCCGGTGTAAATACCGCTGTTTCCTCCCTGCTAAATTCTTGCTAGAGTTCTGAAGTTTCCACGTCTCAGGGGTGCGAGCGATGAAAGTAGGATTGATTGGCCGGCGTGGCTCCGGGAAAACAACGATCTTTAATATGCTCACCGGCCTGGACGCCCAGGTAGGCGGATACGCCGGCAGCGACAAAGGCGAAATCCATTTGGGAGTCATCAAAGTCCCGGATCAACGGATTGATCGGCTGGCGGAGATTTACCAACCTAAGAAGACCACCTACGCCGAGATCCGCTTCACCGACTTCCCGGCAAGTCAAGGAAAAGACGATCTCAAAGCCGGCAGCGACCTCCTCAGCCAGATGCGCGAGGTCGAGGCCATGGCCCTCGTGCTCCGCGATTTCGATGTTCAGGCAGAGCCTCTCAAAGAGCTCGATAATCTTTTGGCCGAGATGATTCTCGCCGATCTCGTGGTGGTGGAAAACCGTCTTGCCAGATTGAAAAAGGAGAAGGGAAAGGAACAGGAATCGCTGCTCCTGGAGCGTTGCCGCAAAGCCTTAGAAAACGAGGAGAGTCTGAGAAGTCTCTCTCTTACTCCTGATGAAGAAGCTCTCCTCTCGGGCTTCGGTTTTCTCAGCCGCAAGCCGCTGCTGGCGCTTTTTAACACCTCTGACGAGCGGGCCGGGCAACCGCTGCTGCGCGCCTACGAGGAGGAACTTCGACGGCGGGCAATCCAGGGCCTGGCCCTGGCCGGGAAGGTAGAGATGGAGATCGCCCAATTAAACGAAGCAGACCGTGAGGTCTTCTTAAAAGAGATCGGCATCGAAGAGCCGGCGCGCGCCCGGTTCATTCGTGCCTCTTACCGACTCCTTGATCTGATCAGTTTTTTGACCACCGGAAAAGACGAAGTTCGTGCCTGGACCATCAAAAGGGGAACCACGGCAAAGAAGGCTGCTGGAAAGATCCACAGCGATATCGAGCGCGGCTTCATCCGTGCCGAGGTGGTCCCCTACGAGGACTTCATCGTGCTGGGTAGCGAGGCGAAGTGCCGAGAAGCGGGCAAGCTACGCCTCGAGGGCAAGGACTACTCGGTCCAGGACGGAGATATCATCCACTTCCGCTTCAACGTGTAGAAGCCGTGGACTGGGGAGGAACGGCACGGTGTTTCTTTCACAAAAAGAAAAAGGGACGCGGTATCAAGCGGTGCGGCAAGAGATGGCGCGGCACGGCCTCGATGCCATAATAATGAGGGGCTCCAGCGCCATCCGTGGAGACGGGGCGAGTTTTCGCTTCCTCACTGATTTTTCCAACATCAACATCCCTCTGGTTCTCATTTTCTTTAAAGACGAAGAGCAAAAGCCCATCTTGCTCGTAGAGTCCAGGTTTCAGGCCGACCGGGCAAGAAAGTATTCCTGGATCAAGGACGTGAGATTGAGCACCAATTTTCTTCAGAGTCTTTTGGAGATTATTAGAGAAAAAGATTCGGCTCAGGCTAGGGTCGGGGCCGATGGCTTGGATAGGTTCCCGCTTCTGTGGCACCAACAGATCAAGGACGCTTTCCCGGAGTTCACCCTTGCCGATTTCGGCCCCGCGCTAAAGAGTCTACGCCAGCACAAAAGTCGCGAAGCGATCCGCCTGGTCAAGAGGTCAGCCGCGCTGGTCGATCTGGCCTTCAAGAAAGGGCTCAAATACATCAAGCCGGGAAAAACGGAGTGGGAAGTGATTGCCGGGATAGATTGCGTGCTCAAGAGCCACGGCGTGGAGAAAAGTTTCAATATCATCTCTCAAGGACCCAAGACCAACGGTTATGCCCCTTCGGGAAGGAGGATCGCAAAAAAGGGAATGGTCTTCGTTGAGATCACCGCTTGCTACGGCGGCTATTGGACTCAACTAGCCCGGGCTGTCTCCTTAGGGAAACCCTCTGAGGATCTGGTGAGACTGCATCAAGTATCGGTGCAATCGATTAAGAAGGCGCTGCCCTACTTGAAGCCCGGATTTAGGGTCTCCAAGCCCATGACCGTAATGGAAGAGCATGTCAAAAGCATGGGGCTCGATGTTACACCGGTGTATGGCCATATCGTCGGCATCGACATGGTCGAGGATCGGCCCACGCCAAGGAACGAAACCGATATTACTCCAGGTATGGTCTTTATCGTTCATCCCTGGCCTGTTTTGGGAAAAAGCTCGCTCCTGTGGGGAGAGACCTATCTCATTACAGAAAAGGGAAATCAGAGGCTTAATAAAGTCGGGGATGAGCTAATCGTCTTGTGACTAAGGCGTGTCTTGGGAAGCGGGTCTTGCTGTCGTTTCCTATGGCCGAGCGTTAAATGGCCATCAGCCTTCAGCTATCAGCTTTCAGCGAAATTCTCTTGCTGACTGCTGATGGCTGACCGCTAAAAGCTTTTCCTCCGGAGCCAAAAATGATTCTCATTACCGGCGGACTCGGATTTCTAGGATGTAACTTGGCCAGACTCCTGTGCGATGCCGGCGAGCAAGTTGTTCTGACCAGCAACCGCAACGTAGAGGTTCCCTCCCTCCTTGCCCCCTATGTGGACAAAATTCTTAAAATTATTCCCTTGGACATAACTTCTCTGGAGAACGTCTCACAGGCCATTCAGCAACTTGGGGTAAAAAGCATCGTCCACGCCGCCATCCGCTCAGAAAAGGGCGATACCCCGCTCTATCAGGCGATGCACGTGAATGTCACCGGGACCATCAATGTGCTCGAGGCCGCCCACAGGGCGAAAATCAAGAGAGTTCTCTTCATCAGCTCCGAGGCGGTCTACCAGGGCATGGCGGATACCACTCCCTTTAGGGAAGAGGAAAGACTCACTATCACTTCGGACCGCTTTATCCCGGGGACGAAGAAGGCGGGCGAGATCCTCTGCCTCATGTACTGCAAAGAATACGGCATGGAAGCCGTTTCCATTAGGCTCACCCGGGTCTATGGCCCGCTCTACCGGGGAATCCGCAATCTTGCGGGGCTCATGGTTGAGAGCGCGGCCAAAGGAAAGCCTATTGCCCTTGGCAACTATGATCCGGCGGAGGCGCACGACTTCATCTACATCAAGGATGCAGCTCGGGCGCTTGTCCTGCTGCTAGAGGCCCCAACACTGAGGCATCGAATCTACAACCTCGGCTTTGGCAGGCTCACGAGCGTTGGGGAGTTCGCCGACGCTATCAAAAGACTGCTGCCCGAAGCTGAAATCCACTTGGGAGACGGGCCAGGCCCAGTGGTCTCAACGAAGACTCCGATGGACATCAATACCTGCGTGGATATATCCAGGATTCGTGAAGAGACGGGGTTTACGCCGGAATTCGATCCTTACCACGGGGTGGAACACTATCTATTCTGGGCACGACATGGAACTTACAAGTAGAGAAAGGGCAAAGCGATGAAAACCCTCATCCAAGGCGGATATGTAGTTGGTTTTAACGGCAAGGGGCACGAGGTCATTCGGGATGGCGTGGTGGCCTTCGAACAGGATCGAGTTCTTTTTGTCGGCAAGCAGTACGCTCAACCGGTAGATAAGAAGATAGAGGCGAAGGGCTGTCTCGTCTCCCCCGGCTTCGTCGACACCCATTTTCATTCCGGCAGCAATGCGAGCGACTATCTTCTGAACGAGCCCGACAAACCTGACTTCTTTGCCTCCAACTATTTAGCGCACGGCGCCCCCACCAGAGAGGGGGCCAAGCAAGCGCACCTAAAAGACGTCGATGTGGGGCAGCGCTTCTCGCTGATCCATATCTTGAAGAGCGGCGTCACCACGATTCTGGAGATCGGGGGGCCCGGAGCCAGCCCTGAACCTTACGTCGAGATGGTCGACGAAGTAGGGATTCGTTGCTACACGGGACCGAGCTACAAAAACGTCAATTTTTTTCACGACCGCGAAGGAAGGCTCGAATACGATTGGGACGACGAGAGAGGGAGTGAGGGACTAAAAAAAGCGATCGCCTTCGCAAAAAAGTTCAACGGCGCCTGCAACGGCCGCATCGGCACCATGCTCTTCCCCGGCCATGTGGACACCTGCACACCGGAGCTTCTTAAAGAAACCCGCAAGGCCGCCAAAGAGCTCGGAGTTCGCGTGCAGATTCACACCGCGATCAACCTGATCGAGTTTCACGCGGTGATGCAGCGCTATCGCTGCACGCCGGTCGAGCTGCTCCATAGGATCGGCTTCCTCGATCCGGAGGTCTCCCTCTCGCACTGCATATTCATCAGCGGCCATAGCTGGCTCGCCTATCCCTACGGAGACGATCTCAAGATCGTCGCCGATTCCGGGGCCTCGGTCGCCCATAGCCCGCTCAAATACCTAAAGCTCGGCGTCACCATGGGATCCTTTGATCGCTATCTCAAGGCAGGCATCAATGTGGGAATAGGAACAGATACCTTTCCGAAAGATATTATCTCTGAGATGCGCTACGCAGCATTATGCTCCCGTGTAGCTGAGAAGAGCTTCATCGCCGGCCATCCTAGAGATGTTTTCACCGCGGCTACTCTCGGCGGGGCGAAGATGATGGGGAGAGAGGACTTAGGAAAACTCCAAAAGGGAGCGAAGGCAGACATCACCATCGTCAATCTCAAGGATATCGCCTTCGGCGCGGTGCGTGACCCGATCAAGGCGTTGGTCGAAACCGGCACGAGCCGCGACGTGCGGACGGTGATCGTAGACGGAGAAGTCTTGGTTGACAACGGCAAATATCTTCGTCTTGACGAACAAGAGCTTCTGGAGAAGGTTCAGGCTAAAGGTGAAGAGGTCTGGGCGAGCCTCCCGAAATGGCACTGGACAGGAAAGGGCGTGGACGAAGTGATGCCCCCGGCGTTTCGTATGACATAGGAGGCAGTGGGCAGCAAGAAAAATCACTCCGCCTACTGTCTACTGTGGTCTGCCTACTGATTTTCTGCCAGTCCTTCAAGCTTTTTTACCAGCCCACGGATCTCATCGAAGCCCTTTTGCCAAAACTTCGGATCGTGGATGTCGACGCCTAATGGCTTGAGCAGCGCCTCCGGGCTATCCGATCCCCCAGCCTCAAGCAAAGCGAGATATTTCGGGACAAAACTCTTTCCCTCTTCCCGATACATGCGATAGAGGGAAAGAACCAGAAGCTCACCAAAGACATAGCTGTAACAATAAAAGCGACTGTGGATGAAGTGAGGAATGTAAGACCAGCCCCAACGATACCCCTCGGGCATCTCCACGGCGTCCCCGTAATACTTTCCATTGGCCCCGAGCCATAAATCTCCGACGGCCTGAGGGGTCAGCCGTCCAGTTTGACGCTTCGAGAAGGCCGCTTGCTCAAAGCGGGTGAGCACATTCTGGCGAAAAACCGTAGCAAAGGCATCTTCGATCTTCCCGGCAATCAGAGCGATCTGCAACTGAGAATCGCTTTGATGCTCCATCAGATAGTCGAATACCAACATCTCGCCGAAGACAGACGCGGTCTCGGCAGTGGTCAGCGGCGTGTCGTAGTTCAAAAAGCTCTGCTTGCGGCTGAGATAACCGTGGAGACCGTGGCCCAGCTCATGCGCCACGGTCATAACGTCCCTCAGATTGTCGGTGTAGTTGCAGAGGATATAAGGGTGCAGCCGGGGAGAAGGCGAGGCGCAGAAAGCGCCACCCCGCTTGCCTTTGCGGATCTCCGCATCAATCCAGCGTTTATCAAAAAACTCGCTGGCGATGGCGCGAAATACCGGCGTGAAGGCCTCAAAGGCCTCCACGATCACCTGCTGCGCTTGAGCAAAGGTAAAGGGGCTCAGCTCTTTTCCCACAGGAGCATACTGGTCGTAAAGGGCAAGGCGCGGGAGCTTGAGCAACCGGGCCTTCAGGCGGAAATAGTCGTGGGCAATTCCGTAATTCGCTTCTGTTACTTCCATCATCTGGTTCACCGCCTGGGCATCGATCTCGTTGGCAAGGTGGCGCTCCCTCATCGGATCCGGATAGCGGCGCAGCCGGTCCATCGTCAAATGATCCTGAACGAGCGTGTCGTAGACGAAGGTCAGGACCTGCCCTTGATGAGACAGCCCTTGAAAAAGCGTCTCCATGGCGCTTTTTCTTAGCTGCTGGTCCGGCTGGTGCAGGAGCGCCAGAATCTCGCTTAAGGTCAGCTCTCCTGCCTTCCCGTCCTGTTCCAAGGAAAAAGTTAGTGATGACGTAATCTCCGAAAAAAGGCGCCCAAAAGCGTTTCTCCCCGTATTGTCCTTCTCATTGACAATTTTTTCCTCTGGCTCGGAAAGTCTGTGGGGACAAAAACGACGGAGATTTTGAAGATAATGGCGGTAGGGCCTTATCGCCGGATGCTGCCTCAGGCGCTCGGCCACGTGATCGTCCAGCCCCATCCACTCCAACTGGAAAAAGAGCAGATGGTTTTTCACTCCGGTCACGCGCTGCTCCACCTTTTGTTCCAGGTCCTGGTGTTCAGGCCTTAGCGAGTCAGCCGCGTAGAGAAGGCTGGAATAATTGGCTGCCCGGCTGAGCGACTCTTCGATCTCTTCCAGTTCCTTTAGGCCGCTGAGCAGATGTTCCGTAGCCGGGCCGCTCGGAGTATGAATCGTGCCGCGGAAAAGAGTCGAGAAACTCCTGGCCCTGCTCAGGCAGTCATTCAGGGCCGCTTCCAAACGTGGGTCATCGTGCGCGGCAAACAGATCACTGAGATCCCAGCGGATGCCTTCTGCGCTGTTGGTGCCCATAAAAATCCTTTCTGCTATTTTTTCCTAATAACCATTTCTTTCGTGACGGAGCAAGAGGTAGGGGGTCATTTTGGACTGCAAGCCGACAGGTCGAAGGAAGAGAGATTCTTCGCTCCGTTCAGGAACGCAGTGAAGGATCTCAGGCGATACTGACCCACTGCGGAGCAAGGGCTCTCGTTGACAGTCTTGTCGGATGGGCGATATAGCACTAAGAGAAAACCTCCCGTGAGAAAGGGGAAAAGCCGTGTCAGAGATCGATGAACTCAAGATTAAGTTAGCGATGGCCTGCCGGTTGCTTTGTCGCGCCGAACTGGTTGATTACAGCGGTCACATCAGCGTGAGGATCCCGGGAACAAACCACTTCCTGATCAATCCTCACCCCATCAGTCGGGCGGAAGTCAAGCCCGAAGATATCCTGACCTTTGATCTCGAAGGCAAACGCCTGGAAGGCAAATGGAACCTCCCCTCCGAGCTTCCTATGCACACCCGCACCTACCGGGCCAGGGAAGACGTTCAGTGCGTAGCCCATCTCCATAACCGAATGGTGGTGATTCTGAGTATGGCGGACCGCCCCCTCATCCCCGCATCTAACCCCGGCGCCTCGTTTGGCCCCGGCCCTATCCCAGTGTATCAAGATCCCGCCCTGATCCATACCAACGAGCAAGGAGACGCAGTCGCCCGCACTCTCGGTTCTGGCGATGCCGCGATTCTGCGCGGCCATGGCTCCATTGTGGTTGGAAGTTCGATCGAACGGACCTTTGCCGCTTGCATCGACCTAGAGGAGAGCGCCACGCGCCTTTGCTATGCCTCGCTATTGGGCCCGGTGCGTTTCTATACCGAGGATGAGGTGCAAAGGGTGGCGAAGGGAAGGGGACGCCTGCCTGTAATACAGAAGATCTGGGATCACAGTATTGCCAAGGCCAAGGTGGCCGGGCTCCTGGATGGATTTTAGTCATAACCTCCTGAATTACTTGATGTTTTTTTCGAGCCCGCCTTGAGTCCCGATCTCACAAGGAATTTTCTTGAAGTTTGTGCGGACTTGTGTTATTTAGATAAATTCTTAGTCTTTTATTAAGAGTCAGTATATGTACGACGACTTTCTAGCAAGAATTCTGGAGCCGGATACCTTTTTACCCTCCCAGTTCTACGGGAATAGAGTCCTATCCCGGCAGCTTGAAGGGGAAAAGAGACTCATGCTGGCCATCCTCAAGGATGCGGTAGAGTGTCTGGAAAAGTACCGGGGGGCCAGGAGCAGCTCTGGCGGGGAGCTTTATCAAAACGCCCTAGAGTGGATTGAGGATAAAAGCACAGGGTGGCTTTTTTCCTTTAACAATATCTGCGAATTCTTGGGATTTGATCCAGATTACCTGCGGGAGTTTTTGCTGAAACGGGAGCACAAGATCGGAAAGCCGGCTAGAGGCAAGGTTTATCCTTTCCTCCTCAGCAGCCGAGAATGAGTTTATCTTCTTCTCGCCTTTATCATCTCAAGCTCCTCTTTAATGACTTGACCTCGAGGAGAGGTCGGCCCGACGATCTTTACCGCCCGCTCGAGGTTGCTTATTGCCATCTCATCTTCATCCGACAAAAGATAAGAGCGACCCAGGTAGTAATGGGCATCTCCCAGGCGGTTCATTTTTCCGTAGACGACTCCCAGATGGTGCGCGGGCACGGCCCACAGAGGGGAAAGATTGACGGCTCGCAGGTAGGCGCTTACAGCTTGCGGAAGATTAGACTCCTTCTCGTACAATTCTCCTAGAAACAGGTAGTTCAAACTCTCGGCAGGCTCACTATTCACAGAGCGCTCAAAGGCCAAATGGGCCAGACGAAACTCTCCGATCTGCGTATAAACCCGGCCCAGATCTTGGTCGATCCCCGAACTTTGAGCGTTGACGGCCTTTGCCTGCTCGAAATAATCCCTGGCCTTCGCCCACCTCCCGTTATAATAGTGGGCGACTCCCAGGAGATGCATCGCCTCCGAACTGTGTGCGTTCTGGCTTAAGATCCTTTCGTACTCGCTTATTACGGCATCCGATTCATGCCTCTCCAGCCGCAGCAAGGTCTGGATCTTTTTGATCGGATCAGGAAACTCCGACTTTGGCCGTTTCCAGTCGAGTGAACGAATGACGCTCTCGACGCCTGTGATGCGCTCTTGCGTCAAGGGGTGAGTCATCAAATAGGGAGGGATATCGGTCGGGTTCAATAACCTTTCCTGATCGACGGCCTTGAGAAAAGTCAGGGCGGCGTTCGGGTTGTAGCCCGCGTCGGCCATGTATTTTACGCCCAGCGTATCCGCTTCCTGTTCAAGCTGGCGGGTAAAAGAGAGCTGACGTGTCAGAGCCAAGGCTTGGCCCAGCGCTATGGCTGCCTGGGGGCCACTGCCGCCCAGGAATACTCCCAAGAGGGACAGGAGACTCGCCGGATCGAGCCCGGACATGCGGGCCATATGGTGGCCTTTGACGTGAATGATTTCGTGACCCAAAACGCCGGCGACTTCGTCAGTGCTGCCAACGCGCTCGATGACGCCGGTATGCACATAGATAGATCCCCCGGGGACGGCGAAGGCGTTCAATTGGGAATTTTCCACAACAAAGAAGCGGTAATCGAAGGGCTGGGGGCCCATGACGGCAAGGATTTTCTGCCCGACCTGATTGACGTAGCGCTCCACCTCAGGGTGCTGAACCAGTTTAAGCTTCTTTTTCGCCTCACGGCGGAATTCCCGGCTGATCCTTACTTCCTCATCTTCAGCGGCCGGCCTAGCAAACGGTACTTTGGTCGGTTGATAGGATCCGCACCCAACCAGGAGATAAGCACAGAAGAAGAAATAACAAAGCTTGGGAGACATAAGCTTGATTATAGATAGAGTTGCCTGAGGGGGCAATAGCCGGCAAGGGTTGACCCGGAAGCGCCGAGGCAATATTCTATGCCCTATCAAAGCAATGAGGAGATGCAGATGAGCTCTCTTTTTCAGGTTCCGCTAGAAAGGCTCGCGTGGCGCTGTGATCCATCTCTGCTCCCCTTCGCCTGCACCGCGGACATGACGCCCCTTGAAGATTTCGTCGGCCAGGAACGGGCCATGCGCGCGATCGAGTTCGGTCTGGGCGTCAACAAACCCGGCTTCAATATCTTCGTCACCGGCCTGACCGGAACCGGCAAGACCACCATCATCAAGGCCTTCCTGAAAAAGATCACGGCGGAAGAGACTCCCCCCAAGGACGATTCTCCGTTTCCTGAAGACTGGTGCTACGTCTACAACTTCAGCGATGCTGATCGGCCACAGGCTTTAAACATCCGGCGCGGTTGGGGAAAGATTCTAAAACGGGACATGGAGGTTTTGATCCAGACTTTACAGAGAGAAGCCAAGAAAACCTTCGAAAGCGAAGACTTCGCGCGCCAGCGCCAGGTCATCACCGAGAGAATGCAGAAAGAACAGCAAAATATCATGGAGTCGCTGGTGGAAGAGGCGAGGAAAGACGGCTTCGCTCTTAGATTTTCCCCCTCTGGGATGGTCCTTATCCCCTTAAAGCAGGGAAAACCTATGCAGGAGGAGGAATATCTCGCACTATCTGTAGAAGAGAAAAAGGCGTTGGAGGAGAAACGGAGCGCGATCGAAAAGAGCGTCGAGGAGGCGTTGAGAGGAGCGAAAAAACTTGAGCGGGAAATCGCGGCCAAGCTCGAAGCATTGGACCAGCAGACAGGAGAGTATCTGGTGCGCATCCCGTTATCCGAGCTAAAGGAGAAATACCAGGGTTATCCCAAGGTGCTCAGTTATCTCGATGCGGTTCGGGACCATATTTTAAAGAACCTTCAGCGCTTCAAGGGCAGTGATGGGGCTCAGGCGGTCACGCCGCTCTCCCTGTTGCAACCGGTCGAGCCCCCTACGGACCCCTTCCTGCCCTACCGGGTCAATGTCTTCGTAGACAACAGCGACACGGTGGGACCGCCGATCGTGATCGAAACGAACCCCACCTACCACAATCTCTTCGGCGTCGTCGAAAAAAGACCGATAATGGGCGGCTATGTCACCGACTTTACTATGATCAAAGCGGGCTCGATGAGCCGCGCTAACGGAGGCTATCTAGTCCTCTACGATCGCGATGTGTTGGCCAATCCCGGGGTGTGGGAAGCACTGAAGCGAGTGATCAAAAACCGTGAGCTATGCATCGAAGAGCCGGCCGCTTTTTTTGGCTGGATCCCTCCACAGGGGCTGCGTCCCGATCCCATCCCTGCGGATGCCAAGGTGATCATAATCGGCGATCCTATGCTCTATCACTATCTCTCGACCATGGACCCTGACTTCCGTGAGACCTTCAAGGTCAAGGCAGACTTTGATTTCGAGATCGACCGGACCAAAGACAATATCGTCGCTTATGCCTGTTTCATCAGCGCTTACTGCCAGCGCGAGGGACTGCGCCACTTCGATCCTAGCGGCGTGGCGCGGATCATCGAATACGGAGCAAGGCTGGTCGAGGACCAAAAAAAACTTTCGACCCGCTTCAGTGACATCGTTGATGTGCTAATCGAGTCCAACTATTGGGCGGAAAAGGCCGGCAGCGAGCTAGTCACGGGAGGGCACGTGGAGAAGGCACTGGAGGAAAAGGCCTTTCGACTGAATCTTATCGAGAAGCGCATTCAGGAGATGATCACCCAAGGGACCCTGCTGGTGGACGTCAGCGGGAGCGTCGTGGGGCAGGTCAACGGTCTAGCCATCTACCAGCTAGGAGATTTCAGCTTCGGCAAGCCATCACGGATTACAGCCAAGACCTTCTTGGGCCGCAGCGGGATTATCAACATTGAAAGAGAAGCCAAGCTAAGCGGAAAAACCCACGACAAGGGAGTTCTCATTCTGAGCGGTTACCTGGGGGCCAAGTATGCCCAAGATCGCCCCCTTTCCCTCTCTGCTAGCCTCTGTTTTGAGCAGTCCTACGAGGGCATCGACGGGGACAGCGCCTCTTCGACAGAGCTCTATGCTACTCTTTCCAGCCTCTCGGGAATTCCGATCAAACAGGGTCTTGCCGTAACCGGTTCGGTGAACCAAAACGGAGAGATCCAGGCTATCGGTGGGATCAATCGGAAGATCGAGGGGTTTTTCGATGTCTGCCGGCTTAAAGAATTGACCGGAGAGCAGGGCGTTCTCATTCCGCGGTCCAATGTAAGAAATCTGATGCTGCGCCGCGATGTCGTCGAAGCCGTGGAGCAAGGGAAATTTCATATCTACTCGGTCAGCACCATCGACGAGGGTATCGAAGTCCTGACCGGTGTCCCGGCCGGACAGAGGGATAGCGAAGACCATTACCCGACCTCATCGGTCAACGGCTTGGTCGAGAAACAGTTAAAGGAGTATGCCGATAGGTTAAAACTCGCCGCCCCTGCGGCGCAGAAGGGAGCGGAAAAGGAGTGAGCGAAGGTCAAGAGCTTGCAGAAAAAATCGTTCTGGTGACCGGAGGCAGTCGTGGTATCGGTCGCTACATAGCGTTAGCTTTTGCCGCCCGTGGTGGTCACGTAGTCCTTACAAGCCGGACCCAGCCCACGCTTGACGCGGTAGCTGAAGAGATCCACCGCCTTGGCGGCAAGGCCCTCCCGTTAGCCTGTGACGTCAGCAACAGGCAGGAAGTGGAAGCCCTCAAAACGAAGATTACTAGCCAGCTTGGCACAGTCCAGATCTTAATCAATAATGCCGGAGTAGCTCCCGCAGCCGGCTTTTTGC
This sequence comes from Deltaproteobacteria bacterium, assembly GCA_016193465.1. GTDB lineage: Bacteria > Desulfobacterota > Binatia > UBA9968 > UBA9968 > UBA9968. The sequence goes on along the minus strand of JACPSE010000144.1, from coordinate 12,019 downwards.
AAATGCCGGATAGTCTCTGGGAGGAGGTATTGAAAGTGAACCTGACCGGCACATACAATTGCTGTAAAGTATTTCTCCCTGAAATGATCGCCGCAAAATGGGGTCGAGTAATCAACATCGCCTCCATTGTCGCTAAAGTAGCCTACTCCCATACATCCGCTTACACCACTTCTAAACACGCGGTGCTCGGGCTCACCCGGGCCCTGGCCGTAGAGATGGCTAGATCGGGGGTGACGGTAAACGCCATCTGTCCGGGATATGTTGATACGGACCTAACACTAAACAACGCCAGACTTATGGCCGAAAAAACCGGCAAGAAGGTCGAAGAGGCGCTGCGGCTGTTTCAGGGCAGTTCGCCCCAGCAGCGGTTGATTGCTCCCGAAGAAGTGGCAGAACTGGCCCTCATGCTGGCGTCAAAATCGGCGGCCGGGATCACCGGACAGGCCATCAACATCGATGGCGGCGCCGTAATGGTCTAAAAAAAAGAAACGTGATAAGGCCGGCGCCATTTGATCGCCCGTAGCAAGGGAGTCCAAAATGGATCTTTTTTTTGACCCAGAGCAGTTACTCCTGCGGGGTCAGGTCCGTTCCTGGGTAGAGAAAAACCTGATTTCATCTGTCACAAGAGAGGCGGACATCGGACAGCAGGCCCGACAGCTTGTAAGTCAGCTCGGCCACGAGGGTTTCACCGCCTATGTGGCTTCCAAGAGATTCGGAGGAGTAAAGGAGAAGGTGCAGGCCCGCGACCTGTGCATCATCCGCGAGGAGCTGGCGCGGGGATCGGCCCTGGCGGACACGATGTTCGCCATGCAGGCGCTGGGGAGCTATCCTATTACGGTTGCCGGCAGCGACAAGCAAAAAAAACGCTACCTTCCTCCTGTTGCCAGAGGAGAGGCAATCGCGGCCTTCGCGCTCACGGAACCACAGGCGGGCTCTGACGTCTCCTCGATGGAGACAAGGGCAGTGAGAGACGGCGACGGATACCGTCTCACGGGGATCAAGCGTTTTATCTCCAACGCTGGCATCGCCCAAACCTATACGGTCTTTGCCTTAACCGATCCTGACAAAAGGGCGAAAGGGATGAGCGCGTTTGTGGTGCAGGCCGATACCCCTGGATTTGTTTTTAAGGAAAACACTCCTTTGCTCTCTCCCCATCCCCTCGGGGTCATCGCCTTTGAGGATTGCCGCGTCCCGCGCGCACAGCTCCTCGGCAAAGAGGGAGAAGGACTCAAAATCGCCTTGGCCACTCTGGATACCCTGAGATGCACGGTGGCCGCAGCAGCAGTAGGGTTCGCGCAGAGGGCTTTGGAAGAGGCGCTGCAATACAGCCAAAAGCGGCGTCAGTTTGGACAGGCGTTGGCTCAGTTCCAGGCGACGCAATTCAAGCTCGCCGACATGGCCACGGAGCTCGAGGCCTCCCGACTCCTGGCCTACCAGGCCGCCTGGGCTAACGATCACAACCAAAAAGATCTCAAACAGAAATCTTCCATGGCCAAGCTCTTCGCCACCGAGGCGGCGCAGAGGATCGTCGACCAGGCGCTCCAAATCCATGGTGGGACAGGAGTAGTGGTAGGAACTCCTGTGGAACAGCTTTACCGCGATGTCCGGGCTTTGAGAATCTACGAGGGAACTTCAGAGATCCAAAGGCTTGTCATAGCACGGAGCCTGTTATAAACGAGGGAATAGGCAATGGGCGTGAGTTAGAAACTGTTGCCTGATTGAGGGAGGAGCTATGGATTTTGACTTGTCAGAAGAGTTAATAGCGGTTCGCGATTTAGCCCGGGAGTTTGCCGAGAAGGAGATTCAGCCCACGGCCGCCAAAGACGATCGAGAGCATACTTTCCGTAGAGACTTGGTGCTTAAAATGGGGGAACTGGGATTTTACGGCTGTGTCATCCCGGAGAGTTACGGCGGCAACGGCTTGGGTTTTCTCGCCCTCACGCTGATTACCGAAGAGATCGCGCGAGTCCACAGCGCCATGCGGGTCTTTATGAATATGCAAGTGGGGCCAGCCTTGGCCCTGTTCCGCTTTGGCTCTGAAGAACAGAAAAAGAGCTTGATTCCGCCGCTGGTCCGGGGAGAGAAAGTCGGTTGCTTCGCGATCACCGAGCCGGATGCAGGATCGGACGTAGCCGCGATCAGGACGACCGCTGTTCGAAGCGGTGGCAGTTACGCGCTCAACGGGAGCAAAATCTGGATCTCGAACGCGCCTGTCGCGGACACCGCCTTGATCTATGCCAGCACAGACCGCTCCCAAAAGCACCGGGGAATTTCCGCTTTCTACGCGGATTTGAATCAGCCTGGAGTAACCCGCCGATCCCTGGATGCCCTGGGGACTCACTGCTCGCCCCTAGGGGAATTGAGCTTTGAAAACTTCCCTGTTCCAGCGGAAAACCTGGTCGGCAAAGAGGGCGAGGGATTCAAGATCTGCATGTGGCAGCTAAACCAGACCCGACTGAGCTGCGCCGCTGGGGCCTTGGGGGTAGCGCGAGCAGCCAAGGAAGCCGCTGTCAGCTACGCCAACCAGAGAGAGCAGTTCGGCCAGAAGATCGGCCAATTCCAAATGATCCAGGACGTCATCGCCCAGATGGTCGTGCACGAGGAGGCAGCTCGCCTCCTGGTCTATCGCGCCGCATGGCTGGCGGATCGCGGGCAGCCCAACAATCTGGAAGTTTCCATAGCCAAGTATACCGCTGCCGAGGCGGCCGCCTATGCGGCGGACGGAGCGCTCAAGATCCTTGGGGCCTACGGTTACTCAACGGAGTTTCCGGTGGAGCGCTACCTGCGCGACTCCAAGTCTTATCAGATTGTCGAGGGCTCCTCGAACATTCAAAAGCTCATCATCGCCCAGGACGCCCTCGGTTACAGGAAGGCGAATCGGTAGCGCGGAAATCGGTTAGCAACGCGTTAGGGCCGGAGTAGTTCTCCGGCCCTGAAAACTGACCGCTCATTAGGAGAGAAATGACCTACGAGCGCGCGGCTGGGGAAAAGACAGGGATCTTTCGCTCGGCTAAGGCAAAACCTCCGAACAGCAAGGCCGCGTAAAAGAGGTTGCCCGCGAGCGTATAACCAAAGAACGGAATCGCCGCGATATAGCAGACAACCAGCCCCTCAAGGGTCCTCGGGTAAAGCCCGTCAAAAGCCCAGACCCCGAAATTGGTTACTACAAAAAAGAGGATCGAAGCTGCCAGGCCTGCGCCGGCTACGTTCAGAGCCGTTCGCCGCTCGCGTAGGTGAACCCCCAACCACACCACCAGCGCGAAGGTCCCATAGACGACCGGCATCTGGCCATGAAATCCAATCACGGCGTCGCTCAAAAGCATCGCCGCCAGCGGCAGAACAAAGGCCCAGCGCTTGTCGTCGAAATGGGCGCCGGCAAAAAGCGCGAGCGCCCCGATCGATTCAAAGTTGGGCGGATGCGGCAGCAAACGCATGCCAGCGGCCGCGAAAATCATCCCGATTAAAAGTCCTAGGCGTGATCTCATAAGATTTCTCCTTTTGCCACTTGGATGGCTCTTCTTTAACAAGATTCGAGCAAAGTTACAACTAATCTTTTCCAAAAGTCCCCCGGACGCCGATCAGAAAATTGAGCGGGCGGGCGCGAAAACCGTCCGCCTCCTCGTATTTCTTGTTAAAGAGATTTTCTATCTTGGCGTAGAGGCTAACCTGTCTGGTGCCCGGGGGTTGCCAAGGGAGAGCATAAGAGGAGGAAAGGTCGAAGCGGCTAAGCCCGCCTTTGTCGATGGTGTTAAAATTCACCGCGTCAACATCAAGATGGCGGCCCGTGACATGGGAGTTGAAATGGATGTTCAAGGGGCCGTTTTGGTAACCCAGGATCAGGTTGGCCTTATGTTTGGGACGGCGCGTGAGACGGTCGCTAAAGTTCACATAGGTGTAATTGCCCTTGAATGAGAAGCCATAACCCAGCAGGGCTTCTAGAATCATCTCGGCGCCGTCGAAGATCACCTGCCCCACGTTTTCCGGCTTGGAGCCGCGAAAGACGATAAGGTCCTTGACCTCGCGATGGAAGTAAATCGTTTCCAGTTTCAACCTGTTCTGCCACAGGCGTTGCTCTATCCCCGCGTTAAACTCCCAGCTCACCTCGGGGCTGAGATTAGGGTTACTAAAGCCAGGGAAGAATAGGTCATTGAAGGCAGGCGCTCTAAAACCCTCGGCGTAACTTGCCTTGAGCTTTGTCCCGGTCTCTCGGACGAGATAGGCCGCTGACAACGCAGGGCTCCATTCAGAGCCAAAGTCGCCATTGTGGTCATACCGAATGCCGCCGACCAGAATCAGCCGCTCCCTCAGAAGCTTGAATTGGTCCTGAAGATAGAGCGCCTGATTGCTCTGGGATTTGTTGAACGCCGTCATATCCCCGGAGGAGTCGGTGTTCCTGTACTTGGCATACCTCCGGTCGAGGTCCACTCCGAATGTCAGGTGATGCCCTGATCCAAAACGATAATTCGTCTGGAATTGGGGGGATAGAATGCGCGGCCTGATCAACGTGCGCCGCGGAGAAAAACAAGAGGTATCGGCATCCCTGAAAAGCTCGTGCGACTGGTTCACTCCCATGGACAGGCGGTAGTCCCATTGCGGGAGGAGCTTCTGTTTCCATTCCATCTGGCCTGTCCAATGCTGGTCTTTTTGATGAGCATCGCGATCCAACGCCTCGCATGAGACGTCGTCGTTGACCAACCCGAGGCTCGTGTCGGTCATAGTCAGGATCGCTTTCAGCGATCCATCTTTGATAACGTCATAGTCCAAACGGGCGGACAGCGCCCCGCTGCGGTAATTATCGTTGGTCGCTCTAAAGCCGCCGGTTCGAAGATAGCTCGGGGTTAAAGAGTAGCCCAACGCCCCGTAGCTTCCCGATAGGCCCAGCACCTCGCGGTGGTTTCTTCCGTTGCCGCCATCAGCCGAGAGGGTTACTTGGGGCTTGCCTTGTCCCTTCTTCGTGATGATGTTGATGACACCTCCAACCGCCTTGGAGCCGTAAAGAGTGCCGCCGGCTCCTCTCAGGACTTCAATCCTCTCTACGTTGTCAGTAAGCAGATGGGCAAAATCAAAATTTCCCGCTGTGACGCTATTCACCTCCATCCCGTCCACCAATACCAGGACCTGGTTGGAATTAGAGCCGCGAATAAAAATGGACGTGGTATTTCCCCGCGACCCGGATTGGACAACATCCACGCCGGTCACGTTGCGCAGGACCTCCAAGACCATCTCTGCCTGTTGCGCACGAATATCCTCGGAGGTGATTACCGTGACCGAGGTGGTCACTTCCTGCTGGGGCGTCTCAATCCGGGTCGCCGTCACCACTACGGGCGTCAGGGTCTCTTCCTGTTGCGGCTCCCCGGCCAGAGAAAAAATAGGGGAAAACACCAAAAAGAAAAGCAGAAAGAAAAACTTCATAAAGCCTCCTTTTCCCGCGAAAGGGGATTGTTGAGGCAGAATGGATAGGTCTCCTGGCTTAGGCCTCAACCTACTTGCCGCGCCTTCCCACCCTTCGACTTAGCTCAGGGCAGTGGCTTACATTGCGGCTTTCGTGGCCATCACAGTTGCGGGGCAGCAGGGGAATTTCACCCCTTTCCCTTGAATCCATCTGCGGTTGATAAAACCTTTTCGTCGCCCTCCTTGCCGTAAACGAATGATGCTCGCGATTTGGCACTCGCGCTCGTCACAAACGCGGTCACGAACCACGATCACGGTCCGAGAGACTAAACACAATGGGAATCTTAACCCAGCTCTCCACCCGCCTCTGTCCGTAGTGCGCGGGATGAAAACGCCAGGACTTAACTGTCTCCACGGCAGCCCGATCGAGAGTGTCGAACCCCGAGCTCCGGCTGATTTCAATCAATCTTGAGCTTCCTTCGCGATCCACCAAAACCCGCAGGATAACCGTTCCCTCCCATCCTTCCCGGCGCGCCGTTTCCGGATAGCTCGGCCTGGGATTGTAGGCGTAGGTGACTCGTGCGAAACCTGACCCGGGCAGACCACCCTCCCCACGCGATCCGCCAAAGCCTGCTCCTCCCTGAGCATTGCCGTTCCCAACAAATCCTGCTCCATTACCTCCTTCTCCCGTTGCCCCAAAAGAAACGCTTTGCCCACCCTCCTCGCCTTTGAAGTCAGCCACTGTCAACCCTTGCCCGGAGAACTCTCCATTAATGACTATACGTCGATTCGTTGGGCCTGCTGTCTCTTCCCGATCGCTGCCATCGGAAGGATTCTGCTCCTCCGTTCTCTGTGCTCCAGCGCGATGCTGGCGCACGGGAGGCGTTGCTTCTCGCCTGCCTCCATCCATACCACCTTCTCCCCCTGTGCCGACCCTACCTTCTCCGCCTCCACTGACGAGAGTCACCGGAACTACTATTTGTTCCCCTCGTCTCTCCAAGAAGGAGACAGGCAAAGAGAGGATGACCGTATGAACGGCAACAGAGATCAGCAACCACGAGGCTAGCCTCATAACAGCGACCCACTCAGGCCTCTACAAAAGCAGAAAGGGGAAAAAAGAGCGAACCTTTCTCTCTCCGTCGGAGAGGCCGGCTAAGGTGCTCTAGGCAGGTCTCCTGGCTTAGGCTTTAACCTACTCGCCGCGCCTTCCCACCGGTTCGTCGCTCGTGCTCGGTACTCGTGCTCGTCAAATGACTCACGAACACGAAAAACGATTACCGACAGTGGCTTAGCTCGCGGCTTTCGTGGCCATCACAGTGGCGGGACCGCGCCGGAATTACACCGGACTTCCCTATGAAGCCTCAGAGCAATGTAACGAGGCAAACCATTACACCCGTGGAAGGGGTTTGTCAAGATTTTTTCTCAGGCTGGATAGGGCCGCGCGGCTTTTTCCAGGCCGCCGCGCGACAAAAACCATACGCCAGTCTATCGGGTTAATAAAGCGACGCGAAGAGTACCATGGCGAAAGCTTCACTTATCTCCGCCATTGCCCCAAGGTTATATCCGGTCACGCCGTCCAGGCGCCTCTGAAAATACCACCCAGCTATAAGGGCGAGAAGAGAGACCCAAAGGACGATCCACAGTCCCAGGCGACCGGAAAGAAGAACCGACAAAACAAGCGTGAGCGCACTAGCCCAAAAAAGATGCTTCCCCTGAACCTCTATCTCCATCGTTTGATTTATTCTTAACAGGTTGGGCCCGGAATCATAAGCCAAGATGACCATAGACCAGCGGCTGAGTACCGGTGCGAGGAGAAGTCCCTGGTTGCGCATTTCCCCCATCACCTCAACGGCACGGAACTTGAGCATGACGACCACCAGCACTGCGAGGAGGCCAAAAATCCCCATGCGGCCTTCTGCCATGCTGCTCCCCTGGTTTCCAAGGCGTATCCCATCAAAGGTCCTCCCGACTCCTTCCAGGTGTCGTGCCCGGGTCGCTAAGATCAAGAGAGCTACAAGCACAACTCCCAAGATCTCGGATTCCACATAGGGCTCCAAAATTCGGTTCAAAAGAACTAAGAGCAGGCCTAGGCAGAGTCCCACAACGGGGAAAAAGGGCGTAGACTGATCAATCTGCGATGCAACCGGCGGATTTCTAGGCCAGGGAAAGACCGTCAAAAACCTAAGCGCTATCCCAAAAGAACGCATCGTCCCTTTCTCCCTCAGGACGCTTTCCCTGTCAACATACGGCGGGCTCTTTGTCAAAGGCCGGAAAACCTTCCGTCCATCCCCCCCTGACCAATCCTAAAATTACCTTTTTCCAAGTTTGATTTTCCGCTTTACTTTTGAGCCTATTTTCGGTACAATTCTTATCGCACGCGAATGAATCTAACCCCAAGACTTTTCAAGCAAAATCTAAGATACCCAACAATTCAAAAATGGCTCAAATGAAATCTCCACCACAGTCCGAGTATAAGGCCGACAAAATTAAAGTCCTCGAGGGTCTGGAAGCAGTCAGGAAAAGACCTGGAATGTATGTCGGGGACACCGGGGAAAGAGGACTCCATCACTTGGTCTATGAGGTTGTGGACAACTCCATCGATGAAGCCCTGGCCGGATTCTGTGACCAGATCTATGTCCAGATTCATATCGATAACAGCGTGACTGTTATCGACAACGGCCGTGGAATTCCTGTGGACATGCACCCCACGGAAAAAAAATCGGCCGCGGAGGTAGTTTTGACCAAGCTCCACGCCGGCGGCAAGTTCGATAAGGCCTCCTACAAAGTCTCGGGTGGGCTGCACGGCGTTGGGCTATCCGTGGTCAATGCCCTGACAGAGTCTCTGGAGGTGGAGATAAAGCGGGATGGCAAGGTCTACCAACAGCGCTACAAACGCGGGGGGCCCCAAGGGCCGCTTAAAGAGGTCGGGAGATCGAAAGAGAGAGGCACACGGGTTACCTTTCGGCCCGATCCGAAAATCTTTGAGAGCCTCGATTTCAGCTTCGACACGCTCTCGCAACGGTTGAGGGAACTCGCTTTTTTAAATAAGGGCGTACGCATAACGGTCGAAGACGAGCGCAGCCAGAAAAAACATGAACTCCTTTACAAGGGAGGGATCGTCTCTTTTGTCGAACACCTCAACCGCGCCAAGACCCCCATCCACTCCAAGGTGATCTATCTCCAGGGAGAAAAAGAGGGCGTAGATATTGAGATCGCCATGCAATGGAACGATGGCTACACGGAAAATACCTTTTCCTTCGCCAACAGCATCAACACCATTGAAGGCGGCACCCATCTCATTGGTTTCAAGTCGGCGCTGACACGAACGATCAACAGCTACGCGATCGACAGTGGCGCCCTTAAGAAGGACGAGGCGAACCTTCAGGGAGAAGATGTCCGTGAGGGGCTAACGGCGGTGATCAGCGTGAAGGTCCCTGAACCCCAGTTCGAAGGCCAAACCAAGACAAAGCTGGGAAACAGCGAGGTGAAAGGCATCGTGGAGGCGTTGATCAACGATAAGCTGGCCAGCCACTTCGCCGAACATCCAGGCGACGCCAAGAAGATCGTGATGAAAGGAATCGAAGCAGCCCGGGTGCGGGAGGCAACCCGCAAGGCCAAGGATCTGGCCCGCCGCAAGGGGGCCTTAGATTCCGGCTCACTCCCTGGAAAGCTCGCGGACTGCCAGGAACAAGATCCGGCCCTGAGCGAGCTCTTTATCGTCGAGGGAGATTCGGCCGGAGGCTCGGCCAAACAGGGGCGAGACAGGCGCAACCAAGCCGTCCTGCCGCTCAAGGGGAAAATCCTCAACGTCGAGAAGGCCCGCTTCGACAAGATGCTCTCCTCTCAGGAGATTCGCCTGCTCATCACCGCCCTGGGCGCAGGCGTTAAAGAAGACTACGATCGGGCGAAGCTCCGCTATCATTCCATTATCATCATGACCGACGCGGACGTGGACGGTTCCCACATACGGACGCTCCTCCTTACCTTCTTCTACCGCCAGATGCCCGATCTGGTCGAAAAAGGTCATCTCTTAATCGCCCAGCCCCCGCTCTACAAGATCAAACGGGGGAAACAGGAGCGATACCTGAAAGACGAGAACAGTCTCGAAGACCACCTGATCGAGATCGGCACGGAAAATGTCCGGGTCCGCGCCACCAACGACGGCAACGGACTCGCCGGCCAGCCCCTGCAGGCCTTCATCAAAAAGGTCCTCCGCTGGGAAAAGCTGATGGGTATAGTGACGCGCAAAAAGAAGAGCCGTCCGGTCCTCGAAGCCATCCTGCTTGAGGAGAACTTCAGTGAAGAGACTCTGAAAGATGCGAAGGCGCTCAAAAAGATCCAATCGCAGATCGCATCGTACGTCAACCTCTTGGCCCCGGATCAGGCCCCTATCTCCTGCGTCCTCGAGGAAGACCCCGAGCACAACTGCTTTAAGCTCATCGGCTCTACCAGGTCCAACGGGACAGGAATACAGACTGTTATCGATCGCGATTTCCTGGTGAGCGCCGAGTACAAGGAACTCAAGCGCCTTTTCTCCGACTTAACCGGAATGGGTTACCCGCCCTACTCGGTGGAAAATGGAGATCATCAGACCAAGCTCCCTTCTCTCAAGGATCTGCTGGAATACATCATGGAAGGGGGCAAGAAAGGTCAGTACATCCAGCGCTACAAGGGTCTTGGCGAGATGAACCCGGAGCAACTCTGGGAGACCACGATGAATCCAGAGACCCGAGTCTTGCTCCAAGTCAGGGTTGATGACGCCTTCGAGGCGGACAGAATCTTCTCTACCCTGATGGGTGATGAGGTAGAGCCGCGTCGCGACTTCATCCAGGAGTATGCCCTCACGGTAAAGAACCTGGACATCTAACCGCCAAAAAAAGTTCAAAACGTTTAAGCCGTTCAAGCCGTTTAAAACGTTTTGAACGATTTGAACTACTTGAACAACTTGAACGACTAAAATGGAAGCTACGCTAAAACAACAAAAGGTCCCGGTCTACATTGAAGACGAGATGCGCCAGTCCTATATGGACTACGCGATGAGTGTCATCATTGGACGGGCCCTCCCGGATGTGCGCGACGGGCTGAAGCCGGTGCACCGCCGGGTCCTTTACGCCATGTACGACATGGGAAATGTCTGGAACAGCCCTTACAAGAAGTCCGCGCGCGTGGTCGGCGATGTCATCGGAAAATACCATCCCCACGGCGACGTGGCGGTTTACGACACCATCGTTCGCATGGCTCAGGATTTCTCCATGCGCTACCCCTTGGTGGACGGTCAGGGAAATTTCGGCTCGATAGACGGCGATCCTCCCGCAGCCATGCGATACACCGAGATCCGCATGGACCAGTTGGCCGGCGAGATCCTGGCTGATCTTGATAAAGAAACCGTTGACTTCATCCCCAATTATGATGACTCGCTTAAGGAGCCGACCGTTCTCCCCTCGCGCGTCCCTAACCTGTTGGTCAACGGCTCTTCAGGCATCGCCGTCGGCATGGCCACCAATATTCCCCCCCACAACCTGGGAGAAGTCGTGGACGGTCTCGTGGCGATGGTGGAGAAACCGGATATCTCCGTCAAAGAGCTGATGAAATATATTCCGGGGCCGGACTTCCCCACGGCCGGCTTTATCCATGGCAAGGAGGCCATAGCGCAGGCCTATGCGGAGGGTCGGGGGATTATCCAGATGCGGGGGAAGGCCTTTACGGAAACGGTCAAGCGGACCGGAAAAGAGCAGATCATTATAAGCGAGATTCCCTATATGATTAACAAGGTCCGCTTGATCGAGCAGATCGCCGGGCTGGTCCAGGAGAAGAAAATCGAGGGGATTAGCGATCTGCGCGACGAATCGGACCGCGAGGGAATGCGCATCGTCATCGAGCTCAAGCGCGACACCGTAGCGGAGGTGGTGATCAACCAGCTTTATAAGCATACGGCCCTGCAGGAGTCTTTCGGCGTCAATATGCTCGCCATCGTCGAGGGCAAACCCAAACTGTTGAGCCTGAGGGACGCCCTAAAGGCGTTCCTCGACCATCGTAAAGAGGTGGTCACGCGCCGCACTGCCTATGATCTGCGCAAGGCCGAGGAGAGGCTCCACATCCTGGAAGGTCTGAAGATCGCCCTCGACCATTTGGATGCTGTGATCGCCCTGATCCGCCGCTCCCAGGACCCCAAGGTGGCGAAAGAGGGATTGATTCAGAGTTTCGGCCTGACCGAGGTTCAAGCCCAGGCGATCCTGGATATGCGGCTGCAGAGGCTGACCGGTCTGGAGCGGGAAAAAATTCTGCAGGAGCACAAGGAAACCGTTGAGCTGATCGCCAAACTGAAAGCGATCCTTGCCGATGAGAAGGAAATCTATCGGATTATTATTGAAGAGCTGCAAGATATTAAAGAACGCTACGGCGACCCCAGACGGACTCAGATCCTGGCTCATACCGAGGAAATCTCCATCGAAGATCTCATTGTCGAAGAGGACATGGTTGTCACCATCTCCCACGAAGGCTACATCAAGCGTAACCCGGCGACCCTTTACCGGGCGCAGCGCCGAGGGGGGAAGGGGAAAATCGGGACGACGACGCGAGAGGAGGATTTCGTCGAATACCTCTTCGTCGCCTCCACCCACTCCTACAT
>JACPSE010000001.1 GCA_016193465.1 Deltaproteobacteria bacterium | reverse complement strand
TATGGCCGGCGGAATGGGGGCTCTGATCGGCACATTCACTCTAGCTGTGGCGATTCCAGTGGCCCAACCCTTGATCTACATGCTGGGCTCTCCGCAGCTTGCTGTGATTATCCTTTGGGGGTTGACCATGATCGCTGTTGTATCGGGACGCGATCCCCTCAAAGGAATAATCGCCGCGGCTTTTGGCCTGCTGCTCTCGACCATCGGTCAGCAAGTGCAGAGCGGCGTCGCGCGCTACATCTTTAATCAGCTCTATCTTTTGGATGGTCTTGCCCTCAGCATCGTGGCTGTGGCTATGTTCGGCGTTCCCGCGGCGCTCAATTTGTCTCTCACAAAGGTGGGGATCGAACAGCAGGCCATGCCCCTCAAGGGGAGCATACTCGACGGCATTAAAGATACGCTGCGCGAATGGTGGCTGGTTCTCCGCTGTAGTTTTCTTGGCGTTTGGGTCGGCATTATTCCCGGCGTTGGCGCGCAGACGGTGGACTGGCTTGCTTATGGGCACGCTGCTCAGACCTGCAAGGGGGCCGAAGGCACCTTCGGCAAGGGCGATGTACGCGGGGTGATCGCGCCGGAATCCGCCAACGACGCCAAGGACGGCGGCGACCTCATGAGCGTGCTGCTATTGGGAATCCCCCAGGGAACCTCTACGGCCCTCTTTATCGGCGCTCTGCTCGCCTGGGGGTTTGTCCCCGGCCCCGAGATGGTCCGGAAGCATGCCGACGTTATCTTCAGCATCATCTGGATTCAGGGATCTTCCGGCATCCTAGGGACCCTGATCGGATTCGTCCTGGCGAATCAGCTCGCCAAGCTCGCCGAGGTGCGCTATACGATCCTGGTTCCCTTAATTTTGAGCTTTGTTCTCTTGGGCGCTTTCAGCGTGAACCGCGATCCCCTTGACCTCCTGACAGTGGTTTCCTTCGGGGTTCTCGGCTACTTCATGTGGCGCCTTGGATATCCGAGGCCCGCTATGATCCTGGGCTTTGTCCTTGGAATACTGTTTGAGAAGTATCTCTATCGTTCGGTGATGAGTTACGAGCTGATGTGGCTGCTCTGGCCTTCGGTCATCGTCTTGCTGATCCTTGCCCTCGGCTCTTTGGCCTTGACTCTCTGGAGCCGCCGGGAGAAGAAGGGCGCAGCTGCTCCGGACCACGCGCTCGAGAGGCGGGGTTTGACTCTGAGATTTCGTCCCGTATCCCTTCTTACGTTTTTTTTCCTTGCCCTATTTGCTGCGGCCGTGGTCCTCGGCTGGGAGTGGCCCCTTATTGCCAAAATGATGCCTGTGTATGTGGTGGCCGCTCCCGGTTTTATCCTTGCCGCAATCCAGCTCTTTCGGGAGGTGACCGGGTGGGAAAGAAAGGGAGGACAGGCCAGCGCCGGCTACGAGGCGGACGAGGTCTTCGCAATACGACTGGAAAGACGGACCGAGGTCCGGCGTACTCTGGCCTTCTTTGGCTGGTTTGCTGGAGGCGCCATGGCCATATGGCTTTTGGGCACAGTGATTGCGCTTCCCCTCTTTATGCTGCTTTACACCCTTATTGAGGGCAAGGAGAGATGGCGTGTATCTTTGCTCATGTCGGCCAGTGCCCTACTCTTTGTCTGGGGTCTCTTCGAGTATATCTTAGAGATCCGATGGCCTCCGGGAGTGCTGTTGCGTTGAAGGCAGGTCACGTTTTGACAAGAAATTAGGGGACTATGATAACAGGCTCCCCAGTGTCAGCATGGGAGGCGCTGCCACTATGGTCTATGACTATAAGAGTTCCAGAATCTTCACCACTGCGACTTCGGCGCCATTTAAGGCAACGGCTGGCCAGTGCGCTTCCCTCTCCAGCAGCCGCTTGAGGTAAGGCTGTAGGTTTCCTGCCAGGAGCTCCTTCTGGGGGATCAACTCACAGGTTGCCCAACTATTCATGGCCCCCACCAGATAGGGATATTCGGGAAAGTCGCCACGCGAGGTATAGAGAAAAGGGACCTGATGGGCGATCACATCGGCGACGATGCCGTAGCCTGGCTTGCTTACGACTACATCCGCCGCCCGGATGAGATCCTCGTAGTGAGGCAATTCCTCGGGAAGAACCAGGAGATTGTTTTCTTTTCTGGGGGAGCTCCCTGTAGTGACAAAGAAGAAGTCGCCCAACTGGCTCAGTCTCTCCCAGGGTAACTTCGCTAGACCGAAACCGCCGAAGCTCACCAGGACGATGGTCGCCCCGGCGGGCAGCCCGAATCTCTTCCGCGCCTCCGCCTTGTCCAGGCTGGAGAGGCGCGAGATCAGCGGGATAGGTTTCTTAACGGGGAAGATCTCCATATCGCAGGAAAAGGGGAGGCATAGGGCCAAGGAGGCTTCACGGTAAGAGCTTGCCATTTCCTGAATCAGAGGAAGAAAGGCCGGCAGATCTGAAAGGTAGGCGCGGTAGATCCAATCCCAGGTAAAATTGCCAATGGCAACCGAAGGGAGGGAAGCACGCCGGGCGATCTCAAAGCACAAGGGGGGAATATCTCCTATGATTAAACGGATCTTATGCTGTTTGATGAACGCGAGATTTTCTTCCACCAGCGCCGGTAGCCGCTGGTGAAGCTCCTGGCAGGCGTGCAGGGTATCCACCAACCTCATTCCCAGGCTGTCGCTCTGCAAGATACCCACATCGATGGCTCTTTTCTCGCAGAAGACCGAAAAGGGGAGATCTAGAAAAAACCAGCGTGGCGCGGCCGTCCTCACATGGATATCGAGATCCGGGCAGGCCTCCTTCAAGCTTCGAATCACCTGGCTCGAACGAACCGCGTGGCCATACCCATGACCGCTAATGAAATAAGCAACTGGTATCAAGAATCTTCGGCTCCTCTTCGAAAACGTGAAGGTAGGCAGAACCCGTTGGATTGTCAAGCAGGGAATGACTTTTGATCCCTTGGCTCCCTACAGGAATAGCAACCGGGGCAGTGCCGTTCATAAAAGGACTTGAAAAAGAGACCAGGAGTTCTTAAGCTTCCGGGCAGGGAGGGTATTCCGCCATGACCGGAACTATCAAGAAGATCATCAGAGAGAAAGGCTACGGCTTTATCGTACCCGATGACGGCAGCGACGACATCTTTTTTCACCGTGGGAGCCTGGCGCCGCGGGTGCAATTCGAAGACTTCAATGAGGGCGATACGGTTCAGTTTCAGACGCGCCGGGGCGAAAAGGGACCTGTAGCCTTCGATTTAAAGTTACGATAGATAAAGTCTCAATTTCCCCGTGCGGGCACGTTTCCCGCGACTTTTTATTGCCTGAACTGTTCAGCGACTTTCAGCTCTTTACTGCCGGCTGTGTACTCGTAAAAACCTTTTCCTGATTTTACCCCCAGGTGTCCGGCTATCACCATGTTCACTAAAAGAGGGCACGGCGCATACTTCGGATTCTTGAAGCCATCGTACATCACATTCAAAATGGAAAGGCATACATCGAGACCGATGAAATCAGCAAGTTGAAGCGGCCCCATGGGATGTGCCATGCCGAGCTTCATCACGGTATCAATTTCTTCAACGCCTGCCACACCTTCGAACAGGCTGTATATGGCCTCGTTGATCATTGGCATCAAAATTCGATTGGCGACAAAGCCTGGGTAATCGTTTACCTCAGTCGGAATTTTTCCCAACTGCTTTGAAAGTTCAAGAACGGTTTTTACTGTTTCGTCAGAAGTGGCATACCCGCGAATCACCTCCACCAGCTTCATAACGGGCACCGGGTTCATAAAGTGCATGCCGATGACTTTATCCGGGCGATTCGTTTGAGCTGCAATTCTCGTGATGGAAATAGAGGAAGTGTTGGTCGCAAGAATCACGTTAGCCGGACAAAGCTGATCGAGGTCACGAAAGATTCTGAATTTCAAATCGATGTTCTCGGTGGCCGCTTCTACGACCAGTTCGGAATCTTTAACTCCATCAGCCAAAATCGTGTATGGAGAAATATTTCCCAGGGTCTGATCTTTCGCTTCATTAGTAATGGAGCCTTTTGATACCATTCGGTCAAGATTCTTAGCAATGGTTGAAAGGGCCTTGGTCAACAGATCCTGTGAAATATCAACGAGTGAAACGGAAAATCCGGACTGTGCAAATACATGAGCGATCCCGTTTCCCATAGTTCCCGCGCCAATAACGGTTACTTTTTTCATTCTTTCAGATTTCACGATAGTAAGCTCCTTAACTATTCCGTCTCCCGGCTTATGTCAGAAGCGAAATGAGTGCGCCTACGTTACTCACATCCTCCAAACGATTAGTGGTCTCGATGATCTCCCCTATGCGGTCTGAAAGCTCAGGCCTGGCCGCATATCTTGCGCACGAAGTGATTTTCCTGCGGAACTCTTCCGGGCTTAGAGGATCATTAGGATCGCCATGAATGCGTTCAACCCTTTTTACAAACTTTCCCCGAGCTGCGGTTATAACTTCCACGGTCACGGGGAGCTTGGCAGAATACTCAATTGCCTGATCGACATCAACCACAACTTTGACCTTTCCGGCCATTTCTGCTATGCGCGGGTCTCTCATTCTCGCTTCATCCAAAAAGTCCTCCATCGAGACCTGCCTCCTGACAATGGCCACTGACACCCCGTAGGGGATACTGAACTGGACTCGCACGCTGAGGTCGTCTTTAATCTCGAACGGCGCCCCGACCAGATAAAATGTTCTCTCTGGAACGCGGACAACGACTTCTTTTATTTCCTCCGCTGTAACTGCGTTATCGGACAGGAGCTCAAGCGCGCCATCGATCGCCGGGTGAATCAGCCGGCCACAAGGATAAGGTTTTATTCCCAGATTCGCGCCCTCGTATTTTTTTCCCAAATCCACCAGGAGCGGGGCAAGATCGTACTCGCCGGCGCTGTACAAATTGAAAAACCCAAACTTTCCCTGGAAAATGTCCTCGGCGCCGGTGACGCCCCTCTGAGCCAGCAAGACCGAAAACAGCCCCGACTTGGCCGCCACAGCAGGCTGCATTCTCTTCACCAATGCCTTATCGATGATCGCCTGCTGGTTACCCGACGCCTGGCTGTATGCGATGCCAAAAGCGTTGAACATTTCCCGCTCGTTCAAATTCAACAAATAGCCTGCTGCGGCCGCAGCTCCGAATACCCCACAGATGGCTGACCGGGTCCAGCCTCTTCCCCCTTTGAGCGTAAAGCCTAATCTCAGCATGAGATCGACGCCCGTGGCGACGGCTGTTATGAAAGCCTTTCCACTGACCCTGCCGTTTATCTCCGCGGCCGCCAAAGATGCCGGGACGACGCTGGAGTTTGCATGCCCCCCATCTTTCTTGTTGGTCTTGAGGTCGTACCCGTAGGTGTCATCAAAGTCCAAAGCGTGGGCCATCATACTATTAACGTAAGCGGCATGAATCGACGGAACCCGATCTCCAAAAACCAGGATTGAGCTTTCCTCTTTTCCGCCCCATACTTGGATCAGTTTGACGATCTCACTACAGCACGGATCCGAAGAACCAGCCATAATCGTACCGATTGTGTCCAAAATAAATGTCTTGGTCGTTCGAGCAACGTCCTCAGGAATGTCCCGGTAGCCGGCATTGACCACGTGACCTGCCAGCTTGTGTGCGATGTCCATGGCCTGATGCCCTTTCATTTCTCCCTAAAGAAGATTTCGTTGAACAGAGTCCGATATTCTCCGTAATTTTTCCCTAACCTTGGGTCACTCGGGTACAATTTTAGTTTTTGAATCTTGCTGACGATGGCGTTATCAGAAAAGATACCCTTTCTGCTCGGGACATCCGTTTTCGCTATCAGTCTTTGGCCCTCTTCTGAAAGCACGAAGTCTACGAACAGTTTTCCGGCATTGGGGTGGGGAGCACGCGCGGCAAGGAAAATAGGATGCAATTTCGCAATCAAAGGCTCGGCGGCAACCGGCTCGATGGGCGCTCCCTGTAAGATCAATTCCGCCACGCTCGATATATATAAGTTCAATGCTACGGGAAACTCACCCGCGCCGAGAAGCTGCGCTTGCAGCCTTCTCCCCCGGCGCGGAATGAGTTTCTGAGCCGCAAGTCTTTTCATGAACTTCAAGCCGCTTTCTTTTCCCATGATCTCCAGTATATTGCCGAACCATTCCGCGTCTTCCTGATCAATCGAGATCTTTCCTTTCCACTTTGGGTCCAACAGATCCTGATATGATTTTGGGACATCCGGTCTTGCCACTAACCTGCTGTTGTAGGCGATGATGCCGATATTGACGAAAACGTCGCACCAGAATCCATCAGGGTCCTTAAACCCCTCAGGAAAGAAAGCCGCTTCTGGTGACATATAGGGAGCCGCCAATCCTTTTTCTTTTAAGACTTGAGCCTCAAAACCTCCTAATTGGATGACGTCGGCTTCGTGTCTCCCCGTCTGACTTTCAGTTACAATTTTAGGCAGCAACCTTCCTGTGCCGGCTCGATAGAGGCCGGTCTTGACGAAGGGATAGCGCTTTTCGAAGGTTCTCAATAAGTCCATACTCTGGGATTGCGTTTGAGTAGAATAGAGAACCATCTTGGCTTCTTTTTTGGCTCCGTCAATCACTTGGGCTACTGTTCGGTCCTCCTTGAATTCAGCGGCATGAAGAGACCCGACCGGGAGCAGTACAGTCACTACGACGTTCAGCAAAAAGAAAGCACTGGTCTTTGATTTGATTCGGTCCATGTCTTATCTCCCCAGTTCTGTTGCAATGACATCCGTCTCTCGATAATCCACTGAAGCGAGATCCCTCCCCGCCAACGGGTCAACTGGCGATTTTGCCCGCCCGGCTGGTTGGCCTACGATGGAGCCGGCAATTAAGCCCGAGCGATCCAGTACCTCCAGAAATCTGGGGTCGACAAAATCCTTTGGTCGGTGTTTGTCACCGCCGGGACCCTTTGAGAACCCTAAATCTGGATAGTCTTGGTCACTGAGCGAGTAGAACCGCCTTCGGGAGTGGTTTGGCCCCAAACGTGGATGTATGCTGATTGAGAACCATCTCCGCCGGCCACAACGACAAGGATGTCCTCCGGCTTGTCTGTGACCTTCAATACGCTGTCGCGTGTCAGATGCAGGTCAGATCTACGCTTGACCTTCTGTGCAAATGACTCTTCAGGTAGCTCTTTGAGACTATAGGCCGCTCGCTCCCAAAGAAACTTCTTGACGTCTTTCTTGCGGTAACCGTCTCCGGCAATAATCCTCGCGTGTTCCGGGCAAATGACCATGATCGCCTCAGGACCCGAGGGCCCTCCCATTCTCTGGGAGAATATCATCAGTACGCCCTCAGCCGTAGTGCTATCCAGGTCTGACGCTCGAACGACGCCGTCCGCGCTTATGGCGGTAACCGTACTGGCTCTGGAGTCGAACCCGCGCTCTACGTGGAGCGGTTCCCACGGGCTGGCTTCTTCGTTTTCCCCAATGCACAAGGTATATTTGCCCGGCCAGCCGAGAGTTGCCTTGCAGGTCGAGCCTGGATAGGAGCCTCCTATATTTCTTTGTATCAAGCGAATAGCCCGTCCGATAGTGGCGTTAGCGCGCCATCCCTCTCCCAAGACATTGTAGCCGCTGTTCATTTTGAGTTCCTGGCGGATTGGACCATTCACGATGAGCATAACGCCCGGCCCGCCGGTAGTTGCCTGCAACGAGTAAAGATTTAATCTTGAATCCGTGATCGCTTCCACGGCGGCAATCAGCACTGGCATGTATTGCGGCAGACAGCCCGCCATGACTGCGTTGATCGCAATCTTCTCCACTGTTGCGGGCGCCCACTTGGGAGGCACAAGTCCCACGGTATCCTGAGGGTCGCGGTTCACCGCCTCAAGCATCTTGCCGACGCGATCCTCTGTGGGCGGGATAACAGGCAATCCATCGGTCCAGCCCTTCTCCTCAAAGAACGCGTTTGCCACCCAAAGATCGTCTTCGACCTCGAACCGTTCCGCCTGAAGCGTATGCTGCTGCATTTCGCGACCTCTGTGAAATATATCGGGATAAGCTACCATCCCCAAAGGATGGGTCTTATCTTCCCATCGAGGCCTTCAACCGTTGCGGCTCTAACAATGCCTCCAGAATCTTTTCAAAGGACGCAGCCGCTCGTTTTTGTACCTCATCCGGCTTTACGGTGCCAATTGGGTGCTGCACAATGACCAAGGGATGGTCCGGCGCACCAAAGGATTTTCTCTCCGATTTTGCGAGGGCCTCAAAGGGATGGGTAATGACGGTGACCGTTGGCTTGCCCCGTTTTTGCAGCTCAATTCCATCGTGGACACTCCACGACGTACAGGACCCTCAGTCACCTAACCCATTGATAACGAAGTCGGCTTGCGCCGACAGGTCCTCAATGTGCTGTTTCGGGGCTGCCTGTTGCGCCGAAATTTTGCGTCGCCGAATTACAGCCGTAATGTTGTAGGACTGTTTAAGAAGCTCCGCAAAACGTTCCTGAAGCAGGTCCCCATTCGGTTTCCCGTTATCCAGAAAACCAACAACCTTGCCATTCAGGTCTGAGAATTTCTGCAATACGGGGACATGAAGCTGCGAAGGGCGCGCGTGTCCTTCCGGACTCAAAACAATCATTGTTCCCCCTCCTTTTTAACGATCCTGGAGCAAGAAGGCTAAGCGATCCTCACAGGAACGGACTATAGATGAGCGAACCCCAAAGTGTCAAGGAACAACAACCTTTTACATTTGTGAAGAAGCGACAAATCGCACGAACTTGCCGAGAGCGTGCGCGGCGCGGGTGATGGAGGGGTAGACAGGAACTCCAATTCGATCAAATTTTTCCTGCAACTTAAGTCCGGCTGCGAAAGCTTCGAGTGATCCCAGCGCTCTGGATACAATGATCATAGGTTTCGGACTGGTCGCGTGAAATTGTTCGACCGTATCCATCATCTCGGCGAACGTTTTCTCTCCCTTCGGGTTCCCCAGCGTCTGGTCCACGCGCAGCACCACAATCAAAGCGTGAATGGCGTCCTCGCCCGCCGTGAGCTCCAAGATCCGCTGAAGCTCCGGGCCTTGGCGCATGACGTTCAGGTCGAGCGGATTGTTAACGCTGGTACCCGGAAGGGGAGTGAACTCGCGCATGGCCGCTTGAGTTTCTTGCTTGAGCCCGGGAACGCTCAAGCCGGCAACCTCAAGGTCATCGGCTGCTTGAATGGCGTCGCCGCCGCCGATGCCTATGACGCCGACGTTTCTTCCCGCAGGGGCCCTAAGCGACTGAAAAACCAAGAGGACATCAATCAACTCTTCCATGTTGCTGACCGACACCGCTTCTGTTTCCTTCCAGACGGCATCCCAGGACTCGCGCGAGGCAACGGCTCCGGTATGGGCTGCCGCCGCCCTGGCTCCCGCCTCCGTAGTGCCGCCCTTAACGATGACGACCGGCTTGGACCGGCTCACTACGGACAGCGTCTTAAGGAAGCCGGGCATATCCCTTACGCCCTCAATAAAGGCGCCCACGACTTTCGTTCCCGAATCCCTGCCTAAAAAGTCAAGTAGCTCGGTCTCATTGATATCCGCTGCGTTTCCGTAACTGATGACCTTGTTGAAACGCAGGCCGCGCGCGGAGGCCATTCGTCCCAGATCACTGGCATTGCCGCCGCTTTGCGAAATTACCGAAACCGACCCAGTTTCCTTTGGCGAATGAATATTAAATGCGAGCCCCACACTGGGACGATAGACACCCATGCAGTTAGGACCTAATATGCGCAACTTTCCCTGCCTCGAGATTCCAATGACTTGCTGCTCCAGCTCAATGCGCTCCGGGATTCCGGTTTCACTGAAGCCAGCCGTATAAACGTGCAACAGCTTTACGCCTTTCTCGACGCACTCTTTAGCCAACGCGGGTACGGAATGAGCTGGGAGACAACATACGACGTGGTCCACGGGCCCAGGAATTTCCTTCAGGGTGGGGTAACACTTATATCCAAGAACCTCCTGGTACTTTGGGTTCACCGGATAGATGGCGCCGCGAAATGCGCCTCTTTCAAGGAAGCGAATCGTGGAGTTGCCGCGTTTTTGCGGATTGCTGGTGGCGCCAACGATGGCCACACTGCGGGGGGTAAACAACGAGTCTTCGACCACGGGGTGCTCCTTCGAACTCTATTTTTTCCAGAAGATCTCCTTGAAGTTCTCAGTCAGCCGGTCATACCTGGAGGCCTGGGTCGGGTCGATCGGGTGCAATTTGTGCCCTTTGATCTTTGCTCTCAGTTCAGATTCCACCTCCGGATTTGCCGGAAATTTTACCACGGCTCCGCTGCTCAGGGATCTCTGTCCTTCTTTCGACAGGAGAAAGTCGACGAAGAGTTTGGCCGCATTGGGATGGCTGGCAAAAGAGTAGAGGCCGAGGAGATGGGTCGATGCGGGGACGGGGTCGCGCCCCGGCAGCCATTCGACCGGAGCTCCTGCTTTGATAAATTCCATAGCGGTATCCACGTAGACGTTCGCCAGCACGAGGAACTCCCCGGCAGCCATAAGCTGAAGCAAGAGGCTTTTATTCTCTCTCATATAGAGGTTTTTTGCAGCGAGCCTTTTCATGAAATTCAGGCCTTCGCTCTCTCCCATAATCTCCATCATGACGGCAAACCACACGTTGTCCCGATAGTCCATACCAATTTCTTGCTTCTTCCATTTCGCGCCCAAAAGATCCTCGTATCTTTTGGGCGCGTCGTCCGGCGGGACAAGGCGCGTGTTGTAAGCCATCCCCATGATTTGGAGATTCAGGATCGTCCAGTAGCCATTCGGATCCTTGAGTTCTTTGGGGTACCTCTGGCTTTCCGGCGACTGGTACCGGGCAACCAGCCCTTGTCTTATGAGCTCATTCCAGATGGGAAACGAAGCTGTAAAAACATCAGCCTGGTGCTTTTTTGTTCTCGCTTCCAGCTCAATGCGCGGCAAGAGTTTCTGCGAGTTGGAGCGATAAAGCTGTGTATCAATGAAGGGGTAGCGTTTCTTGAATTCCTGTAGTAACAGGGTGGCATCGCGCACGTTCATCGAGGTATAAACAACGAGCTTTGCTTCTTTCTTAGCCCCTTCCACAAGCTTGCGGGTGTGGTCCTCCGCCGCCATGGCGCAGAAAAAAAATCCCTGGGCGAGGGATAGGAATAAAGCTAGGAAAAGACGGAGCCTTTCCATATAAAGGCCCTCCTTTTGGCAAGAGCTCTTCTCATCCGCGCAAGTTTTGCTGCGGATCGGCAAAAAAATAGCAGCGGGACAGCGCAGATGCGATTCCTCTCGCCGCCCGCCCCTCAATGTCTCCCTGTCATTTCTTCGGCTCGTATCCAACCTTCGGAAATCCCCAGGCCTCGGTGGCGATACGTTGCATGAGTTTATCCTCTGTGCCGCGACAGTCATTGCCGCAGAGAGACAACTTGGCTCCCTTCATCAGCTTGTTGGCAAGGGTCCCCTCGACGAGGAAGGAGCTCCTCCCCGGCTCTAGCGATTCCGTGACATCCTGGCCCTCCTTAGAGGCTAAGAACTCAATCCAGAGCAGGGCCGAGTGAATATTCTTTGCGCCCGCGTAGATCGCTTCGGGCTCGTGAAAAGATACCGGGAAAGGATCCGGGACCACCATCTTGATGTTCGGATCCTGTTTCATCGCCCTCTGCGTTGAATGAACGTAATTTCCACAATTCATTACGATTTCGCCGGAAGTCAGCATCGCCAGATTGCGCGTATTGCCCCGGCTCCAAAGCGGACTATTCTCTTTGATTCTCCGAGCAAAACCCAGAAGCTTCTCCTCTCCCCAGCTGGGCGTGAGCCACGCCAGAACGTTCGGCTTCGTATCCACGCTGAATTTGCCTTTAAAGTATGGATCAAGGCAGGCCTCCCATCCCTTGGGCGCCTTATCGGGGGGAACAAGTTTAGTGTTGTAAACCAAGACGCCAGTGTATGTGCCCAACCACACCACCATCCCTGAATCGTCGATCATCTCGAGAGGTATGTTCAAATGACCCTTCTGAGCCATCCCTTTAAAGTCCACTTTCTTGACGACGTTTTGCTTGAAGTATTCGCTCCAAAAGGCGATGTTGGTGCTAAAGATGTCCAGGCTGGCACGGCCGGCGGACAGCTCGAAAAGCTGCCTCTGGTAAGCCGGGATGCCATCAGCGGAGGTCGAACTCACCTTGATGAACGGATACTTCTTTTCAAAGGCCTTGACGATGATAGGGATCGAAGATAGTTCAAATGCCGGAGATACGCTAAGCTTCCCTTCTTTTTTAGCGCCTTCCATGATCTGCGCCCTGGTGAGTGAGATCTTTTCTTCCTTGGTCTGGCCCAGGGCTTCGAGCCCGGGGAGCGCCCAAGCCAGCAAAAGCCCAAAAGCTAAAGAAACAGCGAGTCTTCTCCCTTTGCTCATAAAAGTTCCTCCTTTCGTTTCTTGCCTGCCGCACACAAAAACCCAGACTTTCTTGTGACACGCCCGCCAACCACTCTCGAAGACCTTGTACAATAGAAGCCAGTTGTCTTTCAAGACCATCTGAGCGACAGGTGGACTCGGCCTAGCCCGAGCGGTTAGCCAAGCTCGCGCTTCAGGAACTCAACCACAAGAGGCCAGACGAGTTCTGCAAGTTCGGGCTGGTAACCGCCACCGGATTCGGGCGAGGCAAAGCCATGGTTGCCGAAGGGAAAAAGATGCCACTCTAAAGGTTGCCCATTAGCCAGAAAACTCGCCATGATTTTCTGCTGCAAGGGGAGGGTGCTAATGTGATCCCGAGCGCCGTACAGAATCATCGACGGACACTTGATTTCACGCGTCACATCGCAAGGATGCCGCGTCCGCAGTTCGCTAAGAGGTTCTTCCCTTATGGATGGGTAATAGGCAACAAAGGCTTTGACCGCAGGTGTTGCGGCAACGAAATGGATGCCGATACGACCTCCCATGCAGTAGCCTATAGCTCCCGCGCGTGTCGGGTCGACATCCGCCCTGCCTATCAGGTACCGCCATCCCACGTCGATGGCACGGACGAACTCTTCGTCCGACCTCATTTCTTGAACTTCCTCTTTGCCGGCCAGAGTGCCGGACAGTTGTGGAAATCCCAGCAAATGATAAAGATCCGGCATGACGGTACAGTAGCCCAACTTGGCAAACTTATAGGCTTCGGTTCTAAGGTATCCAATCGTGCCGGATGACTGGATGATCAGCAGGCCAGGCCCGCGCTCCTGGCGCGCAGGGTGGGCTATATAGCCGGGTATACCATCCTCCTTTTCTGTCAATCTCCGTGTGACAATTCGCATGTTGGCAATCCTCCTCCGCGATTCCACCGACAGCTAGTTAAGCTTTCCTCTTCGAGTGGGCGCGCCCTGCAAACACGGCTGGACTCTGCTCCGCTTTGGACCAACGGGAAGTTTAAACTAGCTGGCGAACTGCGGCTATTTTTCACGACCCGCTATCTGTGAGAGTTTATCCAGCTTGTCTTTGAGCTGCTGCAGGGTAAACGGTTTGCTGAGTACGTCATTGCAGCCGGCGGCGAGGCAGCTATAGATATCCTCGGTATGGAAGAGAACGGTTGCAGCCAGGACAGGGATCTCTTTTGTCTTTGAGTCGGCACGCAGCCTGCGCGCAACCTCCCTGCCATCGAGCTCCGGCATCATGATATCTACGATCACAAGGTCGGGCCCTTGGTTCTCCGCCTGCTCAATGCCCTCCAGGCCATTCGCCGCCTCCACAACCTCGTACCCCAGATATTCGAGCTGGTGTCTAAGGATATCCCGATTATCGTCGTTGTCTTCAATAATCAGGACTCTAGACATACGGCTTTTCTTATCGCCCCTTTTCTCGCTTGTCAATTGCTACGGGCCTTGGGTAATGGTTCAGTCTGAAAAAAGTTTTTA
Organism: Deltaproteobacteria bacterium; assembly: GCA_016193465.1. Classification (GTDB taxonomy): domain Bacteria; phylum Desulfobacterota; class Binatia; order UBA9968; family UBA9968; genus UBA9968. The sequence goes on along the minus strand of JACPSE010000001.1, from coordinate 821 downwards.
TTGACGCCGCTCCATCGGCATGGCAAACTTAGGTCATGCCGAAGCGAGACTTCACGCAGATCGCCAAGCAGATCATAGATAAGATCACGGGAAATGCCCCACCCGAAAAGCCGGACAAGCGGAATCCGCATGCTGTAGCTTTAAGCAAACTCGGAGCGAGCAAGGGCGGAAAAGCCAGAGCAAAAAAACTAAGCTCAAAAAAACGCAAGGAAATTGCTAGAAAAGCCGCTAAAGTTCGCTGGCGCGGTTAGATAATAATCCCCAATCTTATCAACGTCTTAGCATTATCTGATTAGTAGTTATTTATAACCGATCTTATAAAAACTGTTTCCATTCCACATTTTCTTTCATTTGCCCCTTGCATTTACCGCTTACATTTGATAAAGGTAGTGTTGACAAATGTAGGGGGTGACACCCATGACGGAATCAAAAACCGAGTTGCAAAGACTTTTAACTAATCGGCTTGAAGAACTCATCATCAAGCACAAAACAAACCGCACCGAACGCGAACGATTAGACGCGGAAGCCAAACAGCTTGAGAGTGACATTCAAGCCTTAAACGAAGCTCTTCAGGTTGAGGCGCGCGCAACTGGTCACACAATAGTAAAATCCGCATCTAATGGAAGTCGCCTCCTTGGCCTTAGACTTGTAGATGCAATTCGCCTCTTGCGGCAAGAAGATCCGAAAATCACGAAAAGAGGCGCAAGGCATAAACTCCGAGAGGTCGGTTTTGACTTCAAGGGGAAGCGACCAGGAAGCGCGGTCCACATGGCTTGGACGATCACAGAAAGGTGGAAACACAAAGGCGGCGATATATTATA